>NZ_JAYFFI010000019.1:0-43228 GCF_036289405.1 Pseudoramibacter faecis
CCGTCAAGGACCCACCGACCGGCGGGTCTTTTTTAGTGCCTGCGATTTAGGAGAGAGGACAGCGAAATCATGCCCTGCACGTTTGCGAATGACGGCAGACAAACAAAGGCTTTAGAAAGTTTGCATAAGCTTACAAAAAAGATTGACTTAGTCTACCCTTACAAATATAATGAGATAAAGATGCTTTTAAGAGGAGCTGACTTTGTGCCGATCATCGGCAGAAAATCGGGTGAAGCGTCTCGAGAAGGCAGCTTTGAATATGTTTTTTTGAAAGTTTTCTGAAAGGAGAGAGAAATGCAAACGAAAATCAGTTGGCGCTGTAAATGGTTTGTGATGGCCTGCTGTCTGGCCATGCTGTTGGCGGTGCTGCTGCCGACGGCGCGCGCCGAAGGATCCGATCAATATTTTTTGGTGAATATCCCTTAC
Source organism: Pseudoramibacter faecis (assembly GCF_036289405.1). Lineage (NCBI taxonomy): Bacteria > Bacillati > Bacillota > Clostridia > Eubacteriales > Eubacteriaceae > Pseudoramibacter > Pseudoramibacter faecis. Next base: position 427 of record NZ_JAYFFI010000019.1, read on the forward strand.
AGTGCATTTTACGAAGGCGAGGGCATCAGCGGGGTGGATACCGTGACTTCGGCGACAAAAGTCAAACCTCGGGCCGGCAGTTTGGTCGGCGGATCCTATCATGCCGATGCATCCGGCGCCGCCATCAACGGGGTGACCTATCCGGTGAAGATCAGCGGTGCAGAAGCACTCGCGGCATTGAAAGCCAAAGGCGGCGCGGTTGTGACCGATTCGACCGCACCTTTGAGCATCACGCTAACGCTTCGCGGGCAGAAGGTGACGACCACCTATAGGAATGGCGGACAGCTGTTCGAAAATCCGAATTATTCGTACTATGCGCTCAGCGAAAAACCGGCGTTTTATAAAGAAGCCACGGTTAAGGGCGGACAGCTCACCTTTGGCAAAACCACGGCGGCCGTTAAGACGGTGACAGCCGAAGCAAAACTGACGCCGGGCGGTCATCACGCTGATTATGAGATGACCTTCAAGGACAGCAGTGCATTTGTGAAGGACAATAACACCAAGGTTTACGGCGTGATTGTGAAGACTGCGGACGGCGGCCAATTTGCCATGCGCCATCTGGCCAATATCTGGCGGGGAATTGAAATCGGCTGGAATGCGGACGACGTGGCCTTGTCGGGAAAGACCATTACATCCCTGACCTATTACACTTCGGACGGCAACTTTAACGTCGACATCAACGATATCAAGGTGCCGATTATCGCGAAGGATGCGACGCTCAAAGCGGATAACGCGACCGTTAAAGACGCCACGACGGCCCTGAAGGCTGATTTGCCGGGTGGTTTTAAACCGGCTTATGCCATTGATGGTGTCAGCGTGAATCCCGAAGGCGGGAAGCTGCCCGTCGCGGGACTCAAGCCGGGAACCAGGACATTGACCGCGACGGATACGAGCGGCACGTATGCACCGGTTACCACGACCTTTATGATCACCACCGAGATGCGGCCGGCCCAATACACTGGGGGCGAAGCGATCGTGAAGAAGAATGATGCCACCGACAGCGACTTCAGCAATTACATCGCTAACATTACCAAGGTCCGTGTAAACGGAAAAGATTATCCGGCGACGGGGCGGAACGCCGTGCCCATTATCGGCAAAGACGGCCGGATCGATCTGAGCAAAGCCGGCGTAATGGCTCCCAAAGGGGTGAAGATGATCATTACGTCGAGTGGTTACCCGGATTGGGCCTTGACCTATGGCGAAACGCAGGCGGTTAAACCGGATAATCACAAAACCGATGACAAAACGAAAGGGACTCCGAAAGCAAGCGTGAACAAAGCGGCGGCTAAGCGCACCGGCGCCGCGAAAACCGGCGACACCGCCGAGCCTCGGCTTTATGCGGCGTTGTTGGTGACGATGGGCGCCTGCCTGTATTTAGGGCTGCGGGCAAGAAAACAGCAACATTAATCGATAAATTTAAAATAAAAGGAGCCTGCGATAGGAGCCTGCGATGCAGGCTTCTTTTTAATGCGGGAGAAAATTGCCAAAGGGCGCGCCGTTGTGGTATCATAAATCCATTGATAATGAAACAAAAGCCGCGTCGAAAAAGCGCGGCAATAAAAATTGAAGGAGAAAATCAATGCTCGACATTAAACGCATTCGTCAGAATCCGGAAGCCGTGGCGGCGGCGCTGAGCAGCCGCGGCGGCGAATATTCGGTGGACAAGGTGCTCGAACTGGACAATCAGCGCCGGGAAATCATCGGCCGGGTGGAAGTCCTCAAGGCGGAGAAAAATGCGACATCCAAGGAAATTCCCAAACGCAAGCTGGCCGGGGAGGACCTCGCCCCGCTCTTTGCCGAAATGAAGGCCGTCTCCGAAAAAATCAGGGCCGACGATGAGGCGCTGGCGGGCATCAACGAAGCCATTCGCGGCGAACTGCTCAATTTGCCGAATATCCCCAATCCGGAGGTGGCCCGCGGCCTGGACGACAGTGAAAATGTCGAGATCCGCAAATGGGGCGAACCGACCGCCTTCGATTTTGAACCCAAGGCCCATTGGGACCTGGGGACGGAACTGGATATTCTCGACTTTGACCGGGCGCACAAGCTCACCGGCGCGCGCTTTTCGATGTTCAAGGGGCCGGGCGCCAAGCTCGAACGCGCGCTGACGAATTTCATGCTCCACGTGCATACCGTCGAGCAGGATTATACCGAAATCGCGCCGCCGTTTATGGTGAACCGCGTCTCGATGACGGGCACGGGCCAGCTGCCCAAATTTGAAGAAGATGCTTTCCACCTCGAACGGGAAGACTTTTTCCTGGTGCCGACGGCGGAAGTGCCGGTGACCAATATCCACCGCGACGAAATCATTCCCGACGAGGCGATGCCGATTTATTACACGGCCTACACCCCTTGCTTTCGCGAGGAAGCCGGCTCTGCCGGGCGGGATACCCGCGGCCTGATCCGCAATCATCAGTTTGACAAGGTGGAAATGGTGAAGTTTGTCCGGCCGGCGGATTCTTATGATGAACTCGAAAAGCTGACGAATGACGCCGAAGCGATTCTGCAGCAGCTTGCGATTCCCTACCGCGTGGTGGAACTTTGCACCGGCGATTTGGGTTTCTCCTCGGCTAAGACCTACGATATTGAAGTGTGGATGCCGAGCTACGGCCGTTATGTGGAAATTTCGTCCTGCTCCAACTTTGAAGATTATCAGGCGCGCCGCGCCAATATCCGCTACCGCGACCCGGTGACAAAGCACACCCAATATGTGCACACCCTCAATGGCTCCGGCCTGGCGGTCGGCCGCACCTTTGCCGCTGTGCTGGAAAATTACCAGAACGCCGCCGGCAGCATCACCATTCCGGATGCGCTGGTGCATTATATGGGCGGCGTGACCAGAATTGAAAAATGAATTGAATTAAATTATAGAACGTCTTCCGATGGGAAGGGCAAACAAAGAGGACTGTGAGCATCAACTTACAGCCTTTTTTTGTTTATCGTCCGGAAAGGATTAACCTCTTAGGGACAGAGAAAATAATAAAAACTTGGAAAGGAGGTAATTCTCATGTCAAATATGAAAAGGACAGGACAAACAGCCCTTTATGAGCGTTTAAGTCGTGATGATGAAATGCAGGGAGAGAGCAATTCCATCACCAACCAAAAGCAGCTACTTGAAGCCAAAAGAAACGGCTTTGTAAATATCTATCACTATACCGATGATGGCGTAAGCGGAACAACCTTTGACAGAGAGGGATTTCAAAAGATGATAAAAGCAGTAGAAGAAACTAAAGTATCTACATTTTGAACAAGAAATAGAAAACCATCATCAGAGAAAAGTTGATACCGATAAATTCCTGAAAATGATAGAGAAATATACAGACATTGAGGAACTTGACAGTACCAATGAACAATGAGTATATAGAAAAAGTTGTAGTCCATGAAGCCACAGGGGGAAGAAAAGGAAAAGACAGAAAACAACAAGTGGATGTGTACTTTAACTTTATAGGGAACTGTCAAGTGCCACAGAAAGCCGATATAGAAAAAATGGCTTAAAAATAGTTATAATATTTATTAATATAAACAGAAAAATCAGAATCTGTCGAGGCGATTACCTGCTTCGGAAACGAGGAACGATAAATGAAAATGATTGTCAAAAAGACTTCCGTTTTTCCGGCGAAGCAAAGCAATGTTTTTGCACTACTGCAAAGATTTGATACACTTGCATATATTGCCAAGCCTACGCAACATTCAAAAGCCCCGAAGGACAAACCGAATCGGTTTGGGAAGTTGGCAGAAGTTTCTCTTTCGATTTTAAGATGTTTGGCTTCATTACGCTCGGTGTTCATGTTATCAATGTCAAGGAATTCAATCCAGACAACATTTATACAAATGAGAGCAATCCATTTTGCCCCGTATGGAATCATCGAATTGTTCTCAAGGGAACTGCTGAAGGCAAAACCGAATATACCGACGAGGTAGAAATTGGGGCAGGATGGAAAACACCATTTGTATATTTGTGGGCAAAAGCATTTTACTCGCATAGACAAAAGAAGTGGATAAAACTACTTAATAAGCCATCTGAAAAGAACGTGCATTAACAAATCCCCGTTTCGTATAACCAATAACTCGGTAAAGACTAACACAGTAACAGTAAATCAAAAAAAGGGGTTACTGTTTTTCTTTACCTTGAATTGTCAAGTCAAGCGTCTAAAAACGGAAAGGAGGGCTTATGGAATCGGAAATCCAAGGGAGCAACGTGAATTCGGATGATTGCAGCGATAATGGTTTTTTGTCGGGGAGTCGCCCAATCAGATGGTGCCGACGGGCACAATGAAAATTGCCGAAAGGATGATAGATAAAACAGTAACAGACAGATCAATCATGCGAATGATGTCAGGAGAGAATTTTATAAATAAATGGGTTTGATCGCGTGCTGCCTATCGATTTTAGAATGGACAAAAGATTATAATCTGGAAAGGAAAATGCTGCTTTTGCATGAATGGAAAGCAGCATTTTTAATTGCCTGTAAAAGACGAAAAAATTATTTATAAAAATAAATAAAACGATAGATGATTTAGAAAAAATCATGATATAATTAGCTTTATCATTCAGTTTGTATTAAGAAAAGGAGAAAGGTGATGACACGGGAAAAAACAGCTCGGGGAATATTGATGCTTTTGATGATGGTGGTTGTTCTGTCGTTCGGCGCGGGAATGGTTTTTGCGGCAGATCTTGTGTCAAAGGATAACGCGCCGGAAGCATTATCGCTGGCTGATGTGCAGACGGGGCTGCAATATCAGGCACACGTGTCTCAGCAAGGTTGGCAGAATCCGATTCCATTTGCGAAACAGGATCAAGGTGATGTTTTCGCGGGAACGTCGGGGAAGGGCCTTGCGATTGAGGCCCTGCGCATCCAACAAGATTCGAACAAGTTGAATCCGGCTCAATTGGGAATTCAGTATGAAGCCCATGTGGCGCAGCGGGGATGGCTGGCGCCGGTTTCTTCCGCCGATACCAATGGTATGGCCGGCACCGTCGGGCAGAAGCTGGCCGTTCAAGCGGTTCGCATGAAATTGACGGGAACGGAGGCCTTCCGTTTCCATCTTTATTATCGCGTGCATGTGCAAAATTATGGTTGGTTGGATTGGGCCTGCGATGGTGAGAACGCCGGAACGACAGGTTTTGATTTGCGCGTTGAAGCCATTCAGATCAAAATGCTTGCGGCCGACAGTCATTTTGTGGGAAGCACCGTTCGTCCTTATGTGGATGCTTCAAAATTAAATAACGGCTTTGTGCGTTATGCGGCGCATGTGCAGCAGGCCGGCTGGCAAAATGCGGTTCAAGACGGGGCAACGGCCGGGACGGAAGGCCGCAGTTTGCGCCTGGAAGCGGTGCGTATGAACGCGCAGGCGGCGAATCTGCCGCCGGGGATAAAAATAACCTATCGGGGCCATGTGCAGAACAGCGGCTGGCAGGCATGGAAAAGCGACGGACAGACGGCTGGCACCGTTGGCAGGGGCCTGCGGCTGGAAGCATTGCAGGCAAAATTAACGGGCCCGATGGCAGCGCGCTACAATTTGTATTACCGCGCGCACGTGGCTTATTATGGCTGGCTGGATTGGACGGCTAACGGCAGACGGCCGGCACGACGGGTTTGGTTTATCCAATGGAGGCTATTCAAGTGACGCTTCGGGAGAAAAGCCAGGGAGCTCCCGGCGCGACGGCCATGCCGTCGGTGGGCGCCGCCCAGGTGGCGGCAGGTACCCAGGTGAACTACCGAGCCCATGTGTCCGGCATTGGCTGGCAAAGCCGCATTGCGAATGGTCGAATGGCGGGAACGACGGGCCAGAAACGTGCGGTGGAAGCGATTGATCTGAATCTTTCCGGGTTGGTTCGGGCCTCGTCGGTTCATTACCGAATGCATGTGCAAAAAATTGGCTGGCAGGGTTGGAAAAGCGACGGGCAAATGGCAGGCACCACAGGCCGCAGCCTGAGGGGAGAAGCGCTCCAAATAAAACTGAGTGGCACAGCAGCGGCTTTATTTGATGTTTATTATCGGGTGCATGCTCAAAATGTCGGCTGGCTCGGTTGGGCTAAAAATGGCCAGGAGGCTGGCACCAGCGGCGGCGGTTTGCGCATGGAAGCCTTTGAAGTCCGACTGGTCAGGAAGGGGAGCCGCGCGCCGGGAAGCACGGCGCGTCCCTACGTTAAAATGGTGCCGAAATCGTCAAAGGCCTTTGGATGGATACCGGTTTCTCCGACCTGTATCTGTGTAGACCGGCCACATCAGACGTTAAAGGCGTATGTGAACGGACGCGAAATTTTATCGACGCCGGTGATCACCGGGCGGCCGGGCATGAGCACGCCGGCCGGCAATTATAAAATTCGCGCGAAACAAAGCCCGTCGGTTCTGATCGGGCCAGGTTATCGCTCGTATGTGCGGTATTGGATGCCTTTTATCCGCAATAGTATCGGTATTCACGATGCGAGCTGGCAGGATGCCAAGGGCTATGGCGGCAACGCCTATTTAATCGGGCGCGGTTCCCACGGCTGTGTGAACACGCCGTTGTGGGCGGTTAAAAAAGTATATGGGACCTTTCCGGTGGGGACACCGGTTTACGTGCGCTGATTTTAGACCGAAGAAAAAAAGCGCCTGCGGCTTTAGGGCAACAGGCGCTTTTTGCATGCGTTCAATTTTTAAAATAAGCATCGAGGCCGCCGGCGATGCCGCTGACGATTTTGGCTTGATAAGCGTCGGTTTGCATCAGCCGGTCCTCGTCGGGGTTGGTCATATATCCAACTTCGATGAGGGTGGTGGGAACCCGGGCCCAGTTGTTGCCCGTCATGTTGTCTTCCTCGGTGATGCCGTCGTTTTCGGCCCCGGTCACCCGGCAATAGGTATTCAGTAATTTTTCTGAAAGGCGCCGGGATTTTTGATAGGTGCCGGCCGTGTAGGGATTGCGGGGCGTGATGCAGATGGCCATGGCGCCTCTGACGGCGGCGTTGTCCACCCCGTTGGCGTGGAGGCGCACAAAAGCATCGGCCTTGGCGTTGTTGGCCACCTGTGCCCGGGCCGCACAGCTGATGGGCGTTTGGTTGTTTTTCCGGGTTAAAATCACTTTATAGCCCCGGGATTCAAGCGCCGGCACAAGCTTGCGGGCCAATGTCATCATAAAGGCGTACTCGGTGACACCGGTGGTCGTGCCCCGGGTGCCGCTGGCATCTTTGGCCTTCATCGTCCTGGATCCCGGGCCGATGGGCTCTGTGCCGGCCGGCATCACCGCCGAATGTCCGGGATCGAGCACGATGGTTTTGCCCCTGCCGGTTTTGGGTGCGGCGGGATTTGAGGCCGGTGTCGTTTTTGGAGTGGTTTGCGCCGGTTTCTGCGGCTTGCCGGTCGAAACCTGTTTGGGTGCGGCACTCCGATGCCGGTCCAGGCCAACGGAGGCCAGGGCAACGGCCGCCGCGATCACCAGCAATGCGATGAGAAGGTGTGCGTGGGATTTGGTCATTGCCCGCTCCTAATGGACTTGATAGCCGCCGAGGGCATCTTCACGGGATTTGAGCAGCTGCACGTTGTATTTTTCGACGCTGGACAGAGAGTCTTCGTCAAAATCGCCGGGGAGGGTGGTGCCGTTGTACCAGCTTTTGTTGTTGAAATAGCTTTGCAATTCGCCGGAATCAAAGAGGCGGCCGTTGCGGGCATATATTTCGTTGCGGGCGTAGTTAAGGGTTTTAGCGGACAGGCCCGTGAGATCGCCGGACGAGAGGCGGGTACTTGACGAAGTGGGGAAGATTTCGCTGTTGCCGATTTGATGGTTGCTTCGGTTGGCGGCCGACCGACTGTCCGAGGCGGTGCCGGATGTTTTGTTGCCGTCACTATCGTAATTATTCACCGTGACTTTGGTGGTTTTCTCAGAGGAAAGGCGGCTTCTGGGACGGTTCAGCACAAAATACAGCGCCGCGAAGACGATAGCTGCCGCCGCGACGGTCGCTATAATGATTAAAGCCAAAGAATGGTTGCTCTTTTCCCGCTTCGGCGGGGGATAAACCGGCTGCACCTGCGTGGGATTCATCGCGCTTTGCGCGCCGGCTTCCGCCCGGGGATTGGGCGCGCCGCAGTTCGGACAGAATTGGTCTCGGTCTTTTATCGAGTGGCCGCATTTAGAACAATACATAAGAACCTCCTCATCGTTCATGACCGTTCGTGTATGAAATGTCTGAAAATATTTATGAAGGATTAAAAAAAATTATAACATGATTACGTGTTCAATGGCGTAAGAATTTTTAAAAATACAGACGTGAACGGCGCGTTAAGATAGCACTGCCGGTGCCCAGCATTGATTTTTGCGGGCGGGTATTGTATAGTTAGGAGTATCAAACCACGGGGAGACACGATTATGGGGAAGGTGAAAGGAGACGCGATGTTAAAGGAGAAAAGTCTGGTGCCGGAGGAATGTGATTTCTGTGATGAACTTTGTGCGGTGGATATTCCGTTGCTGCAAGGTATCCCGGATGATCAGAAGCGGGAACTTTTGGCCGGCGCGGACCGGGTGCAGGTTCCGCGGGCATCGCTGCTCTTTCAGGAGGGGGATCCCGCGGATATGATTTGGATTATCCGCTGCGGTCAGGTGAAGCTTTGCCGATATGAAGCCGACGGCCGGGAACAGATCATCGGAATTTTCGACCGTTATGAGGCGATTTGGGAGGGGCTTTTTCTGGACAACAGCACCTATCCGTATTCGGCCGAGTGTCTGACGCCGGTCGAAGCCTGCGGGATTCACCTCAAGGCACTGCAGGCGGTGCTGGCCTCGCCGGAGGTGGCCATGGATGTCATCGTTATGCTCAGCCGCAAGCTCCACGACGCCAACATCCGCAATGTGCTTTTGACCACGCGCAAGCCTGAATCGCGGGTGGCCGGGTTCTTGCTTTATCGCAAGGAGCGCAGCACGGAAGCGTGGATTTCCCTCAAGCTGGAAGATATTGCCGCCAGTTTGAACCTGCGGCCGGAAACGGTGAGCCGCAAACTGCGCGAACTGGAAAAACTCGGACTGATTGAGCGGATTGGCCGGGGCCGACTGCATATTCTGGATTATGGCGGGCTTAAAGCGCTTTATGACGGGGATGCGGACGGGTGATTGGCAGGTGGCTCTCATTCAGCGACAAAAACTATGACAAAAAAATAACAGTACTTGATTTAAATCAAAGAACATGGTGACAGATCGTGTTAAGATAACGGTGTCGAAGGGAAAGCGAAGCGCGTGCACTAAGGCGTTCGCTATCTTTGACGGCACAGTTATTTTTTTAACGTAAAGCAAAAGCTGAAAGGAGAAATACCATGGGCGCAATGGGTGCGATTCATTCCATCGAGACCTTTGGCTCCGTTGACGGGCCGGGTATTCGGTTTGTGATTTTTCTCAAAGGGTGTCGCATGCGTTGTCTCTTCTGTCATAACGCGGACACCTGGGACCCGAAGTCGGATATTATGATGACGGCAGACGAACTGCTCGATCAGGCAGAGCGTTACCGGTCTTACTGGGGACGCGAAGGCGGCATCACCGTCAGCGGCGGCGAGCCCCTGCTGCAGATTGATTTTCTGCTGGAGCTGTTCACCAAGGCAAAGGCCCGGGGGATTCATACCTGCCTGGACACCTGCGGTGAGCCTTTTACCCGGGAAGAGCCCTTCTTCTCGCGATTTGAAGCGCTCATGCAGGTGACGGATCTGGTGATGCTTGACATCAAGCACATCGATCCTGCGATGCATTTAAAACTGACGAGCTGCCCTAACGAAAACATCCTCGATTGCTTCCGATATCTGTCGGCCATCGGCCAGCCGATCTGGATTCGCCAAGTGCTCATTCCGGGCTACACCGATGACGTGACAGCGCTTCGGCGCACCCGGGCTTTTATCGAAACTTTGACGGGCGTCGAAAAGATCGAGGTGTTGCCCTATCACAATCTGGGGGCCTATAAATGGGAAGAGCTGGGCATGCGCTATCCCCTCGAAGGGGTGGAAGCGCCGTCGGCAGACCATGTGGCCCGGGCCGAGCGCATTCTGCGCGGTGAAGCGCCAAATTAAGCGACGATGTCATCCACGGGGATGATCATCCATAGATTAAAAAGAAGCGGCCGGTTCTGAACGATTTGTATTCACAGCGATTTGCAAATGGAGGAAAAAATGAGAGAACAATGGCAAGGATTTAAAAGTGGTCACTGGGATGACGATGTTAACGTACGGGATTTCATCCAGAATAACTACACGCAATACGACGGCGATGAAGCTTTTCTTGCCGGTCCGACAGAGGCCACCGATAAGCTGTGGGACCGCCTGCAGGAACTGCAGAAGGCAGAACGTGCCAAGGGCGGTGTGCTTGAATGCGAAACCGAAGTGGTCTCCGGCCTGACGGCTTATGGCCCGGGCTATATCGATGAATCGATGAAAGATCTCGAAAAGGTCGTCGGCCTGCAGACAGATAAACCGTTAAAGCGCGCCTTCATGCCCTACGGCGGCATCAAGATGGCGGAACAAGCGGCCGAGAACTACGGCTACCATGTGAACGACAAATTCCACAAAATTTTCAACGACTATCACAAAACCCACAATCAGGCGGTGTTTGATGCCTACACGCCGGAAATGAAGATGGCCCGTCACACCCATATCGTTACCGGTTTGCCGGATACCTACGGCCGCGGCCGCATCGTCGGCGACTACCGCCGGGTCGCGCTCTACGGCATCGATTATCTGATCGAAAAGAAACAGGAAGATTTCGCGAACTGCGGCGACGGCACGATGACCGACGATGTGATCCGTTTGCGGGAAGAAATCACCGAACAGATCCGCGCTCTGAAGGGCATGAAGGATATGGCGGCCACCTACGGCTTCGACATTTCGAAGCCGGCGGGGGATGCAAGGGAAGCGGTGCAATGGCTCTACTTCGGCTATCTGGCGGCCATCAAGACGCAAAACGGCGCGGCGATGTCGGTCGGGCGCATCTCCACCTTCTTAGATATTTATATCGAACGGGACATCAAAGCCGGTGTGCTCACCGAAAGCGAAGCCCAGGAGCTCATCGATCACCTGGTGCTCAAGTTCCGCATGGTCAAGTTCGCCCGCATCCCGTCCTATAACGAACTGTTCTCCGGCGACCCGGTTTGGGCGACGCTCGAAGTGGCTGGGCTCGGGCAGGACGGCCGCCATATGGTTACCAAGAACGATTACCGCTTCCTGCACACCCTCGAAAATATGGGGCCGGCGCCGGAACCGAACCTGACCGTGCTTTATTCTTCAAGACTGCCGCACAGCTTCAAAGCCTACGCGGCGAAAGTTTCAGTCAACACGTCGTCGGTGCAGTACGAAAACGACGATGTGATGCGGCCGATCTGGGGCGATGATTACAGCATCTGCTGCTGCGTCTCCGCCACGCAGACCGGGAAGGAAATGCAGTTCTTCGGCGCCCGCGCCAATCTGGCCAAGTGCCTGCTCTACGCGATCAACGGCGGCATGGATGAAAAATTCAAGGAGCAGGCCGGCCCGGAATACGCGCCGATTACGAGCGAATACCTGGACTACGATACCGTGATGCACAAATACGATCTGATGATGGATTGGCTGGCCGGGCTCTATGTGAACATCCTCAACCTGATTCAGTACATGCACGATAAATATTATTATGAATCGGCAGAAATGGCGCTGATCGACACCAATGTGCGCCGCACCTTTGCCACGGGCATTGCCGGCTTCTCCCATGTGGTCGATTCGCTGTCGGCCATCAAATACGCCAAGGTGAGAACCATCCGCGACGATTCCGGTCTGGTGGTTGATTACAAAACCGAAGGCGACTTCCCGAAATACGGCAACGACGATCCCCGGGCGGACGAAATCGCCGTGTGGCTGCTCAAGACCTTCATGAAGAAGATCGAAAAGCACCATACCTACCGCGACTCCGAACCGACCACTTCGATTCTGACCATCACCTCCAACGTGGTGTACGGCAAGGCGACCGGCGCGCTGCCGGACGGCCGCGAAGCCTACAAACCCTTCGCCCCCGGCGCGAACCCGTCCTACGGTGCGGAACAAAACGGCCTGCTTGCCTCGCTCAACTCCGTGGCCAAGCTCCCCTATGAATACGCTCTCGACGGCATCTCCAACACCCAGACTATCAACCCCGGTGCGTTGGGCCACAGCGAAGACGAACGCAAGAACAACCTGGTTCACGTCATGGACGGTTATTTCGATCAGGGCGCGCATCATTTGAACGTGAACGTGTTCGGCATCGAAAAGCTGAAGGACGCCATGGAACATCCGGAGAAGGAAGAATATGCGAACTTTACGATTCGCGTCTCCGGCTACGCGGTTAAATTTATCGACCTGACCCGCGAACAGCAGCAAGACGTAATCAATCGGACCTGCCACGACCGGATGTAATTGTGCGGCGTTTGCCGGAATAAAATCCCCTCTCACCTCGGGTGCCAATGATGCACCCGGGGTTTTTTAATGCGCCAAAAGCCCCGGGCCGTGACCTAATAAATAAAAACTCAGAAAAAAAGCGATTTAAAGAAAGAAGAAGAAAGAAAAAGGAGAGATCCATGCAATTTTTTAAAACAAAAACCCCTTCGGGCATTGATCGAGCGGTCGCGCAGTTGTCGGCCGTTCCCGGCGTGATGCTTATCGACGTGCGCACGCCGGAAGAATATGCAGCCGGGCACATCCCAAATAGTCAAAACTGGCCACTGCAGAAAATCGCAACGGTGGATCTGTTGGTGGCCGACAAAAACGTACCGGTTTATTTATATTGCCGCACCGGCAGGCGCAGCGGTCTGGCCGCCCGGACCATGCAGACTGCCGGCTATCGTCAGGTGACAAATATCGGCGGGATTGTGGATTATACCGGCGCACTGGAACGGTGACTCTCCCTCCTCTGAAACGCCGATCGATCACGATTGAACAGCCGGCACGTTTGTTTCGTCACCGGCCCGCATTGAGCCCGCCGGGGTTTCATGCTATAATAAGCCAACAACCGAGATGGGAGAAACGAAGATGCACGAAGACGAGCAGGGGACGACGCGACAATCGCAAAGGGATCGGCAGGCAGGCAAAAAGCCTTTTGCTTTGAGCCAAAGGGGCGCCAGGATTTTGGGTGCGGCCGCGGTGCTTTCCATGGTGGCCGTGATCGCGTTAATCATCATACAAGGCGGTTTTACTAAACCAAGCCATATCAGCGGCATGGTGTATCGCGGGAGCTGGCATCGTGCGACGGCGGATCACGGCAATGCGGCCGTGAAGAATGTCAATTCGGACAAAATTCAATATTCGTCCGATAATCTCAATCAAATCGCAGTGGAAACCTTGGCGGCTTTGCTCCTCGACCAAAACAAGGCCAAAGAAAATTATTCGCTGCGGCAATATTATTACAGTCGGGGCCTGAAGGGCATCCGTTATCAAACGGATACATTCCTGGCCGGGATTCCCGGAAAAGAAGCGGAAAAAGCGGATAAACGCCTGGCGAAAGCCATGGGCATCAGCGCGTCAAAGGTGGCCCATCGTTATAGCTGGCTGATTGTGCCGGGGCACCGCGGCAGCCGCTACAACGCCGACCGCTACGGCTTTGATATTTATTGGCTGCCTCAAGCACTGACACCTAGGGACGGCAAAAAGACGGTGCGCGGGGTGATGCATTATAATACCAAGACGAAACAATCTGCTTGGGGCACGATGAGAACGGAATTTCTTCGAAAAACCGATGTCGGCCTGAAGGTCGGCAGCTTTAAAAAAAAATAAATGACCCCTTTCTCGATGTTTGACCGCGGGAAGCCCGCGGTTTTTTAGTGGATGCGCGATGGCGGCGGGAAAGGGATTATTTCGGGAAGATTTGGCAGAGCCGCGACGGATGTGGTATCATTGAGTCACAAAAATGAAGCAGAGTCGGCCGAACGAAAAAGCCCTCCGCTTTGAATCAAGGCGGCACACGGCGTCGCGTGCCGCGCAAAAGATGAGAGGGACATGATGCAATTTCCAAGAAAGCTGCAATTGGCGACAGACCTGTATCAGATGAGTATGGGCAACGTGTATTTAAATGATGACAAGCAAAACGAGGTTGCCGTTTTCGATGTGTTCATCCGGCAAAATCCCTTCGAGGGGGGCTACACTGTGGCCGCGGGCTTAGAACAGGTGATCGATTATATCGAGGGGCTGGCCTTTGACGAAGAAGACATTGCCCTGCTGCACAAAAATCATCCGGAATTCACCGAGGCGTATTTGGATTATATGCGCCATTTTCGTTTTACCGGGGAAATTTATGCGGTGCCGGAGGGGACGATCATCTTCCCCTTTGAGCCCATTGTACGGGTCAAGGCGCCTTTGATTCAGGCGCAGCTGGTGGAGACGACCATTCTGGCCATCATCAATCACCAGACGCTGATTGCAACGAAGGCGTCCCGGATTGTGGAAGAGGCCAAGGGCGATCCGATCATGGAATTCGGCCTGCGCCGGGCCCACGGCACCGAGGCCGGGTATTACGGGGCGCGGGCCGCGGTGATCGGCGGCTGTGCCGGTACCTCCGTGGTCGAAACAGAAGCGATGCTCGATCGGCCGGCCATGGGAACGATGTCTCACAGCTTTGTGCTCAGCTACGACACGGAACTTGAAGCTTTTCGTAAATTTGTCGCCTATAATCAGGGCAATGCCGTGCTGCTGGTGGACACCTATAACACCCTGGAGCAGGGGGTGCCCAATGCGATCCAGGTCTTTCGGGAGAGCAAGGCGAACGGCGCCATCACTGGAAACTACGGCATCCGTGTCGATTCGGGCGACTTGGCCTATCTGACGGCGGAAGCGCGCAAAATGCTCGACGATGCCGGCTTTGCGGACGCGACCATCGTCGCCTCGTCGGATCTCGACGAATACCTGATTAAAGATTTGAAGCTGCAGGGGGCGAAAATCGATTCCTGGGGGATCGGCACCAAACTCATCACGGCCTATGACAGTCCGGCCCTCGGCGGGGTTTATAAAATGGCGGAGATCGACGGCAAGCCCAAAATCAAAATTTCCAACGATCCCTGGAAGATCACCAATCCGGGTTATAAAAAAATCGTGCGTTTTTACAGCAGGAGCAATCACATGGCTCTGGCCGATCAGCTCTATCTGGACGAGGAAACGATTGACGACAGCAAGCCGCTGACCATTTTTCACCCGATGCACACCTGGAAAAAGATGACCCTGCGGGATTTTTATTATAAAGAATTGCTGGTGCCGGTTTTTGTGAAGGGGAAGCTGGTTTACGACAAGCCGAGCATTCGGGACATTGCGGCGCATCTCGTGGATGAAAAAGCGACCCTGTGGCCGGCCTTTAAGCGCATGGTCAATCCCCATGTGTTTCATGTGGATTTGTCCTCGAAGCTCTGGAAGATGAAACAGCGCCTGCTGGACGAATGGGATGTGGATTTGACCGAATCTTAACGCAGAGGATCAACGATGGAAACAGCATTATACGATTTAAATCAGGACGATGTTGCCCAAAGCATTGCCCGTTGCGGGCAGATTATCCGCGATGGGGGAACGGTGGTTTTCCCGACGGAAACGGTTTATGGCTTGGGTGCAAATGCTTTCGATCCGGCGGCGGTGGCTAAAATTTTTGAAGCCAAAGGCCGACCGGACGATAACCCGCTGATTGTGCATATCGCCAATTGGGATCAGATCCCGGAACTGGTGACCGAAGTGCCGGAGAAGGCCAGGCAATTAGCCACGGCCTATTGGCCGGGGCCCATGACGATGATCATGCGGCGTTCGGCGGCCGTTCCCGATGCGGTGACGGCCGGTCTCGAGACGGTGGGCATCCGGTTTCCCAGCAATCCCTATGCCAGACAGCTGATTGCGGCCAGCGGGGTGCCGATTGCAGCGCCGTCGGCCAATATATCCGGCCGGCCGAGCCCCACCCGGGGCCGGCATGTGCTGGAGGATATGCTCGAGAAAGTGGATGCGATGCTTATCGCGGACGAATCGGACGTGGGTCTGGAGTCCACCGTGATCGATATGACATCCACCCCGCCGACGGTGCTGCGGCCCGGCGGCATCACGGTGGCGGATATCGAACGGGTGATCGGACCGGTGGCGGTATCGCCCAATACCACCAGACCGGTGATTCCTGAAGAGGTGCGCTCGCCGGGGATGAAATACCGGCATTATGCGCCTCGCGGCCAAATGGTGATTGCCAGGGGCAGCGACGAGAAGAAAGCTGCCAAGATCAACGCGGCTATCGACGGCCTAAAGGCGCAGGATAGACCGGCGGTGCTCGCGACGGACGAAACCCTGGGGCACTACCGCCGGGGAATGATTCTTTCTCTGGGCAGCCAGGCAGATCCGGCGGCTATGAGCCACAATCTTTTTGACTGCCTGCGGGCCTTCGACGATCTCGGTGCGACCCATATTTTTGCAGAAGATGTGCCCGTCGGCAACGATACGCTGGCACTGATCAACCGACTTTACAAGGCGGCCGGCTATACCTTTATCTGATATCTAATTATTTTTTATTTTGATTCTTTGACCGCTTCGGCGGTCTTTTTTAATGGGGGCATTTTGCGGGTGGCGGACATCTGATGAGACGAAGCAGGAAGCGTTTTAAGTTTGAGGCAAAGTTAAGCAATAATGAAAAGGGCTTGCACAAAAGGAGGGAAGGGTCTATAATAAAAAAGGTTAGACCAATTTTGGCTAACCATGCTTGGAGAAAACGGATTGAGAAAAAGGAGTAAGGTATGAAATTCAATATTCCCTGTGGCAGCGGTAAATTGACGTTAAATCTGGCTGACGATCAGGTAGCCGGCGTTTTGGAATCGAATATCGGGGCACTCAAGTCTGAAGGCTCGGAGGACGATATCGTTAAAGCGGCGATGGCCAAACCCTATGGCGGAAAAACCCTGAAAGAACTTGCTGCAGGCAAGAAAACCTGCACCATCATCATTTCGGACCATACCCGTCCGGTGCCCAGCAAGCACATCATTCCCTTTATGCTTGAAGAGCTTCGGGAAGGGAATCCGGATATCGCCATCACCTTGCTGGTGGCGACGGGCTTCCATCGGCTGACTTCTGATGCGGAGCTGCGCAGCAAATTGGGCGATAAGGTGGTGGACGAGGAAAAAATCGTCATTCACGATTCGGCCGATGCCGCCGCTAATGTAAAAATCGGTGTGTTGCCCTCCGGCGCGGATCTGATCATCGACAAGGTCGCGGCGGAAACGGATCTGCTGGTGGCGGAAGGCTTTATTGAACCGCACTTTTTCGCGGGATTTTCCGGCGGACGCAAGAGCGTGCTGCCCGGTGTCAGCGACCGCGTAACAGTCATGGGTAACCACTGCTCGAAATTCATCGACAGCCCCTATGCCAGAACCGGGATTCTCGAAGGCAATCCCCTGCACAAAGACATGAAGAGCGCGGCCGAGCAGGCGAACCTGGCTTATATCGTTAATGTCGTGATCGACGAAGATAAAAAGGTCGTCGCGGCGTTTGCCGGCGATAAATTTGAAGCCCATGAAGCGGGTTGCGCCTTTCTCAAGGGATATTGTCAGGTGGATGCGGTTCCGGCGGATATCGTCATCACCAGCAATGGCGGGGCACCTCTCGACCAGAATATGTATCAGTGCGTCAAGGGGATGACAGCGGCGGAAGCCACAGCCAAAGAAGGCGGCGTGATCATCATGTGTGCCGACTGCGGCGACGGTACCGGCGGCGAAGGCTTTTATCAGGCGTTGAAGAACTGTGATACCCCGCAGTCGCTGATGGACGAAATTCTGCAGGTTCCCCAGGAAGAAACCAAAGCGGATCAATGGGAATACCAGATTCAGGCGCGGATTTTGATTCATCACCCGGTGATTTATGTCAGCCGCCCGGAAATGCGGCAGACCATTGAGGACATGAAGATGATGTATGCCGGGACGATTGAAGAAGCCGTGGCGAAGGCGCTTGGAATCAAGGGCCAGGACGCCAAATTCACCGTGATTCCCAACGGAATTTCCGTGATTGTCAACGAAGCGAAATAAACGCAATCAAAAACAGCTGAGTTATACTCGGCTGTTTTTTGTTGCAAGCAAAAAGAGCGGAGGAGAAAATAAATGGTGCAGCGACTGCTGGGGATTGATTTTACAGCAAAAGAGCGCGGGGCAATGGCCCGGGAGATCGCCGCGTTTTTGAAGATGAGCGGGGCGAGGCCTTGGGCGCGCTGGCCTGCGAACGGCTGACGGATTTTTTTGCGAAAAACTGGCGCCGCTGGTTTGTAACAAGGGACTTGATGCGGCGCGCGCATGGGGATCGCGGCAGAACAGAAGGAGATACTGTTGGATTTTAGCGCATTGTATCGGGATGTTTAAAGAGTCAGGAAGCCATTCCGATTTAAAATTAAAAAAGCGAAGAGCATGGCTTCGCTTTGCTGATGACTTTATTTGAGCTGAATGGTGTCGGTGGTGAAAAGATCGGTGAGATCGACGAGAAAGTCTTCGACGTAAAGCATGTGCTCTTTCATGCGTTTAAGGGCCAGATCCGGATTGCCGGCGGCGATGGCGTCCACCAGGAGACCGTGCTGGAAGGCGAGAACGCCCTCACCCTGCTCTTCGGAAATGATGGCCACCCGGGATTCATAGAGAATATCGTCAAGCAGCGAACCGACGGAGGCCAGCGCGTCGTGGATCAGGCCGTTGCCGGAGATGATGGCGATGGTATCGTGAAAGCGGCGGTCGATGGCCGCGCTTTTGACGGAGTCCGGCTCGTGGGCCATGGCATCGGCCAGACGATGAAGTGTGGCAATATCGTCGGCGGTGGCGTGGCGTGCGGCCAGATAGGCAGCTTCTTGCTCCAAGCATTGGCGGAAATGATGCACGTTGTAAACCGTGCCGCCCCCCAGCCAGAAGGAAATGGTCATGGGCTGGGTCATGGCGAGGCTGTAATCCGCGTTGATAAAGGTACCGCCGCCTTGACGGATGGTCACGAGGCCGATCATTTCGAGGGCGCGGATGGCTTCGCGGACAGCACCGCGAGAAACGCCGAGTTCCTCGGCCCATTTGCGTTCCGGAGGCAGATGATCGCCCGGGTGCAGTTGATGATGTTTTAATTGCGTCATGATTTGGTCCATGATAATCTGATAAACGCGTTTTTGTGGTGCTTTCGAGTTGGTCATGATGGTAGCTCCGTTGTGATTGCTGTGTCTGGGTCATTTAACTAATTTTTGAGATATCATTTTAACACAGCCCCCTTCAATAAACAAAGATAAATTATTGAGGTGTATCTTGACATATTGGTCGGACCACTGTATAATAAAAAAAGGTTTTTTAATGGATTACATATTTTGAGGAGAAAGAGGAGACAAGATATGCAAGCAGTTAATTTCATTCTGGCATTATTACCGATTTTATGGCTGATCATTGCGCTGAGCGTGCTGAAAATGCCGGGCTTTAAAGCCTGTGTGATCGCACTGGTCATCGGTGCCGTCATTGCGCTGGCAAAGTTCAATCTGTCGGTAAGCAACGTGGGGACAGCGGCTTTGGAAGGGGCGCTCAATGCGCTGTGGCCGATCATTCTCGTGATCATCGCCGCGCTGTTCACCTACAATCTGACGCTTGAGACCAAGTCGATGGATTCGATCAAAGGCATGCTGTCGTCGGTGTCGATGGACCAGCGGGTGCTGATGCTCATCATCGGCTGGGGCTTCGGCAACTTCATGGAAGGGATGGCCGGCTTTGGGACGGCCGTGGCCATTCCGGCGAGTATCCTCGTCGGTCTGGGCTTCGACCCGATTCCGACGGTGGTGGCCTGTCTGGTGGTTAACTCGACGCCGACAGCCTTTGGCTCCGTCGGGGTACCGACGACGACCCTGGCAGCCGTGACAGGGCTGAATGCTTCGACTCTGGCGGCGAATACCGCGCTGATTCAGGCACTGCTGATGTTCTTATCGCCGTTCTTTGCCATGCTTATTCTGGGCAAAGGCTTTAAAGGCATGAAGGGCGTGTGGGGGATCACGCTGATTTCCTCGCTGGCCTTTGTGGTGCCGGCATTTTTGGCCGGGACATTCATCGGCCCGGAACTGCCGGATATCATCGGTTCGATTTGCTGTATGGCCGTTACGATTCTCGTGGCCCGTTCGATGAAGAAAGATCCGCCGGAAGAATTCATGACGAAAAAATCAGACAGCATGGTAGATTTGAAGGGAATGACGGTCGGATCGGCGGTGAAGGCCTGGTGCCCGTTCATCCTGATTTTCGTCTTCTTAATTCTAACCTCCAGCCTGGTGCCGGCGATCCACGATCCGCTGTCGAGCATCGCGTCTCAGATCACGATCTACAACGGCAAAGGCGCGTCGCCGCTCGGCTTCACCTGGATCAACACCCCGGGGATCATCATCTTTATCGCGGCGATTATCGGCGGCTTGGTGCAGGGCGCCAAGATGTCGACTCAGGGCAAAGTGTTTAAAAACACCGTGGTTGGCAACTGGAAGACCATTGTCACCATTTGCTCCGTGCTGGCTCTGGCCAAGATCATGACCCACAGCGGCATGACCGGCGAAATCGCCAACGTGCTCGTGGCGGCGACCGGAACCTTCTTCCCGCTGGTTTCACCGCTGATCGGGACGATCGGGGCTTTCGTGACGGGCTCCGGCACCTCGACGAACGTGCTCTTCGGGGATTTGCAGCGCCAGACGGCGGTCAGCATCGGCGCGGGTCCATCTTGGCTGGCGGCGGCCAATACCATGGGAGCTGGTATCGGCAAAATGATCAGCCCTCAGGGGATCGCCATTGGCACGTCGGCCATCGCCATGGCAGGGGCCGAAAGCGAAGTACTGCGTTCGGTCTTTAAGTACTGCCTGATCTATGTGATCGTCGGCGGTTTGGTCTGCTACTTCCTGCCGATGCTCGGTCTTGTGGGATAAAAACGACCGATTCAACACAAAAAACAAAAACATAAAGTGAAAAGCCCGTCGGCAAGGCTTCGTTCTGCCGGCGGGCTTTTTGATGGTCTGTTGCTGGTGAAGGGGTGAATTAGCGTTTGTTAATGTCCCTGGCAATGGCATCGGCCAGCGTGTCGAGAGCGGCCTTGTTATCCGCGGATACCGAGGATTGAACGGTCACTTTGTTTTCGAGGCGTTTCATATCCTTCATGGCAGCCAGCTTTTCTTCGATGAGGGTGCCGGCCTTGATGGCCCAGGTGCCGTTTTCGATGACAGAGACCGTGCGGTTGTTGAGCGCGAGCATTTCCATATCGGTAATGAAGGCATCCATCGGCGGATAAATGTGCAGGTTGTAGGTGCAGGAAGCCAGCACCAGGTGTGACAGGCGGAAGGCCTCGCTAATCAGGTAGGACTTATCCGTTTTGGAGACGTCGAAGACTCGCACCTCCGTCACGCCGTTTTCCACCAGCTTGCCTGCCAGAATGTCCGCGGCCTGTTCCGTATCGCCATACATCGAGGCATAGACGACAAGCACGCCCTTGGATTCCGGTTCGTAGCGGCTCCATTTGTCGTGCTTGTCGATGAAATAACTTAGATCTTTGCGCCAGATGAGCCCGTGGAGAGGGCAGATCATCTGGATATTGAGAGCCGCGGTTTTTTTGAGCAGCCCCTGAACGTTCTTGCCGTATTTGCCGACGATATTGGTGTAGTAGCGGCGGGCTTCGTCGATCCAGTCGCGGTCAAAATTGACTTCGTCGGCGAAAAGTTTACCGTCGAGGGCCTTGAAAGAACCGAAGGCATCGGCGGAGAAGAGCACGCCATTCGTGCTGTCAAAGCTCACCATCACCTCCGGCCAGTGGACCATTGGCGCGGTGACAAAATGGAATTCGTGCCGGCCAAAGCTTTTGCTGTCCCCGTTTTTGACGGTGTCGAAGCAATCGGCGACATCGGTGCTGAACTGGGTAAGAAATTGCTTGGCCTTGGCGGTGCCGATGACCCGGGCATTCGGGTAATGAAGAAGCAGTTCGCCGAGGGTGGCCGCGTGGTCGGGCTCCACGTGGTGGACGATGACGTAATCCAGCGGGCGGCCGTTTAAAGCGGCTTCGACGTTGTCAAAAAACTGACGCCCACAGGACCAGTCGACGGTGTCAAAGAGCACGGTCTTTTCGTCGAGGAGCATGTAAGCGTTGTAGCTGACGCCTTCGGGAATGGGGTGAATATTTTCAAACCGTTCGGTTCTTCTGTCGTTGGCGCCGATCCAGTAAAGATCGTCGGTTACTTTGCGAATATGGTGCATCAATAAGCCTCCTGAATAATTAAGATAATGGATTGGTCGGTATGTCCGGAATCGGACACGGTGGCTACTGGCAGCAGGGCCGCCAAAGCCATTAATGGTCATGTTTTGTGTCCATCTTATCATGAATCAGTGTGAATGGGGTAACTTTTTGCGATGAAAATGGAAAAATTCGTTCGATAAATGTTAAGGATAGTTTAAAAGAATGAATGTAATTTTTTGAAAACGCCGAGCACGCTTGAATTAGATTGAAGAAAAGCGTATAATGAGTTTATAAATTGGTCGGACCGGTTGGACGACCCAATGAGTGTCAATCAAGTGTTGTGGAGTTAAAGGAGGACTACTTGAATGAGTAAGTACACGTATAATCAGATCACCCCGGAAATTATTGAGCAGCTTAAAACAGCGGCAAATGGCCATGTGATCGTCGGCGGGGATATCAACGAAGATTTTTCTCACGATGAAATGCGCATTTACGGCGAAAACATGCCGGACGTGTTGGTCGAGCCGACGACGACCGAAGAAGTCGCCGCGGTTATGAAGGTTTGCAACGACAATAAAATTCCGGTGACGCCGTCTGGAGCCAGAACAGCGTTGACCGGGGCGGCGGTGGCCATTTTAGGCGGCGTGATGCTTTCGACCACTAAAATGAACCAGATCATCAGCTATGATCTCGATAACTACACCGTTACCATTCAGCCGGGCGTGCTGCTCAACGATTTGGCCGAAGATGCCTTAAAACACGGCGTGATGTATCCGCCGGATCCCGGTGAAAAATTTGCGACCGTCGGCGGCAACGTTTCGACTAACGCCGGTGGGATGCGCGCCGTTAAATACGGCACCACCCGCGATTATGTCCGCTCGATGACCGTGGTCCTGCCGGATGGCGAAATTGTTCGCGAGGGTGCTTCCGTTTCCAAAACCAGCAGCGGCTATTCTCTGCTCGACCTGATGATCGGTTCCGAAGGGACCCTCGGCATCATCACCGAAATGACCCTGAAGGTGATTACTCCGCCGGAAACCACCATGTCGATGATCATCCCCTATCCGACCCTGGAAGAAGCCATTGCCGCCGTGCCGAAGTTGTTCGCGGCGCATCTCGATCCGCAGGCGCTGGAATTCATGGAAAAAGACGTGACCATGGATACCCAGAAGCAGCTCGAAAAGGATGTTTTCCCCTCTGAAATGGACGGGATTGATATCGGCGCTTTCGTGCTGGCGACTTTCGACGGCAACGACGAAGACGAGGTGATGGACAAGATCGAAAAAGCTTCGGAAATTGTGCTTGAAGCCGGTGCGGTAGACGTGCTCGTGGCAGATACTCCGCAGTTGCTCCGTGATGCCTGGGCGATCCGCAGTGGCCTGCTCGACACGATCGAAGACAACACCAAACTCCTCGACGAATGTGACGTCGTGGTGCCGATCACCAAGATTCCGGAATTCTTGACCTATGCCAAATCTCTGGGCGAAGGGAAAGACTATGTCATTAAAGATTTCGGTCATGCCGGTGACGGGAACCTTCATATTTATCTGTGCAGTGACGGCGACGATAAAGAAGCCTTTATGCAGGAATCCGATATCTTCATGAAGAAAGTCTATGCCAAAGCGATTGAACTCGGCGGCCTGATCTCCGGCGAACACGGCATTGGCATGGGCAAGATGAGCTATTTGCGCGATATGGTTGGCGACAAAAATATGGCGCTGATGCTCGGCATCAAGAAGGTCTTTGACCCGAACATGATCCTCAATCCGGGCAAGGTCTGCTTCGACCTGGATGCAGAATAAAGAGCCTGACGGTTTTGAGTTGCCCTGATAGGGGAACGATTAAAAATTGATAAAAATTTCACACGCGCATTGAAAACGTCGTGAACTGTGTTATAATGGTCTTGATGATTCGGTGGCTTCTCCGACGGATCATCGAGACCTTTGATTTGTACATAGTACAATCAAACGCTGCGCGCAAGGATGGCACAAACCATTATATTGGGTGTCGGCTGGGGTGGAATGATTCGGAGAGGGAAATTTCGAAATTTTTTAGAGAAGGGAAAAAATTATGGCATACTTAATTTCTGATGAAGCAAAAGACCTGTTGCGGGATATTCACGAGTTCTGTGAACAAAACGTGGTCGAACAGGCGAAGGAATACGATAAGACCGGCGAATTCCCGGTGGAAATGTACGAAGCGGCCAAGGAAATGGGCCTAAATGCTTTGGAAATTCCGGAAGAATACGGCGGACCGGGCCTCTCCCGTGTTGACGTTGCAGCGCTGTTTGAAGAAATGGCCGTTGCCGATGCCGGTTTTGCAACCACGATTTCCGCTTCCGGTCTGGGGACCAAACCGGTTTTGATCGCCGGCAACGAAGACCAGAAGGCCCGTGTGTGTGATATTCTGGTTAACGGCGGCTTCGGTGCTTTCGGCCTGACCGAACCGGGCGCCGGTTCTGACCCGAGCGCCGGTAAAACCGTGGCGGTTAAAGACGGCGACGATTATATCTTAAATGGTCAGAAATGCTTCATCACCAATGGCGGTATCGCCGATTTCTATTGCATCACTGCTTTAACCGATAAAGAGGCCCCCGGCACGCACGGTATGTCCATTTTCCTGGTCGAAAAGGACACCCCCGGCCTGTCCCACGGTGTGGAAGAAGATAAGATGGGGATCCGCCTGTCCAACACGACCGACGTGATCTTGGAAGATGTTCGCGTCCCGAAGGAAAACCTCCTCGGCGGCGAAGGCAAGGGTTTTGCCATTGCCATGAAGACTTTGGATCAGGCTCGTGCCTGGATGGGCGTTGTTTCCACCGGTTTGGCACAGAGAGCGATGAATGAAGCCATTGCTTATACGAAAGAACGCAAACAGTTTGGCCGTTCAGTGCTGAAATTCCAGGCGATGCAGTTCAAGATTGCCGATATGGCGATCAAGATTGAAGCTTCCCGCCAGATGAACGCTTACGCACTGACCTTGATGGATCAGGGCGTTCCGTTCTCCAGAGAAGCAGCCATTGCGAAATGCTTCGCGTCCGATACCGCGATGGAATGCACCACAGAAGCCGTTCAGATGTTCGGCGGCTATGGCTACATCCGCGACTATCCGGTCGAAAAACTCATGCGCGATGCCAAGATCTTCCAGATCTTTGAAGGGACCAACGAAATCCAGAGAATCGTCACGGCTAACAATACCATCGGCAGATTCTAAATTCGATCAAAAACCAACAATCAAAAACCGGCTATCAATGGATAGCCGGTTTTTAAATGGCCAATTTCTTTAGAAAGCGTTCAGTGAATAATGGTATTCGCCGGGTAATTTCCCAGGAAATAAAACGACTGGGTGGCGCTCATGACCTGGCGCATCAGCTCGGAGAGCTCGGTTTCGTCCTCCAGGCCGATAAAATCGAGAAAGAAACGGTATCGCCACTGCATGCCGGGAATGGGCCGGGATTCAATTTTGGTCATATTGAGATGATAAGTGTTAAAAATGCCGAGAAGGTGATAAAGCGCGCCCTCGGTGTGGGGAAGCTGGAACATCAAAGAGATTTTATTGCAGTGGGGGCGCCGTTCTGCTTCCTGGGACGCGATGACAAAGCGGGTCGTATTCAGATCGGAAGAATTGATATCGGGCGCGAGAATTTGGAGGCCGTGGATTTTGGCAGCGCGGCGGCTGGCGATAGCGGCCTTGTGGATATCGCCGGACGCGTGAACCATTTTGGCCGCGACGGCTGTGTTGTGGTAGGCCACGTGCAGCCACTGTGGATATTGGGAGAGAAAAGCCTGGGATTGGGCAAAGCCCTGCTCGTGGGAGTAAACGCTCTTGATATCGGCCAGGCTGGCGCCTTGATTGCCGAGGAGGCAGTGGCGGATGGCGATAGAGATTTCGCCGACGATGGCCGCTCGGTATTTGGCCAGCAAATCGTAAACAGCGGCGATGGAGCCGGTGGACGTGTTTTCGATGGGGAGGACGCCGTAGTCACACCCGCCGCCGGTGATGGATTTAAAGATGTCTTCAAAGGTTTTGTGGGCAATACACAAACTGTCTGTTCCGAAAAACCGCAGTGCGGCCTCTTCGGCGTAGGATCCGGAGGTGCCGGCATAGGCGATGGTGCCGCCGCCGTGGGGCGAACGCATTTGGGACCGGGTGCGCTCAAAGCGCATCATGGACTGCTGTTGCTCGTGGGTTAAAATGATGGGTGAATGGCTTTGCGACATAAAAAAGCTCCCTGTAACCGCCAAGCGGTTTTTTAGCATCATATCATATCATTGGGGAAAGTGCACCTGCTGGGTTGAAAACATCCTAAAAAACGAACTTATGAAAATAAAAAGAAATTTTTGGCGAGAAGGGCGCACCGATTATGAAAAAATTGCATGGCCGCGGCTGAAAAATAAAATTAGGAAAAATGATGGGTTGATTGCGGGAAGAATCTATCGCATATTTTGTGGTAGTCATCAAAATCAGCCCATATTTAGCGGCAATATTTTGGGGTGAGCATGTTGCAGATTAAAGGATCGAAAAGGTCTGAAGTTTTAAATGAAAATGAAAAGCAGTTGTTGAAAATGAAAAATATTTACATATTGACAGGATTATTTTTAATTGCTATAATATAGACCTTTACTTTTAGTGAATATCATGGTATACTATGTTCACATCATAGTACGAGGTGAAGAGAAATGCAACGACAAAAACAACGCGCCACGCTGATTGACGTTAAGCGTGAGGTTGAATCCCATAAGGGCGATTTGATCAAGTTGGAAGCCCACAAAAGTAAGAAAAAGTTATACCATAAGGTGGGACGCATTGAAGCCGTGTATCCCAGCATTTTTACTGTGACGGTGGAAGCCGAAAAAAACCGTCCCGCGGAACGCTTGAGCTTTTCGTATTCCGACGTTTTGACGCGGTCGGTCAAAATTGCTTTAATCGACGAACAGCGGTTGGAACCGGTCGGGGCCATGATGGCATAATTCAATCAGTCATTATAAAGCCATGTAGCGCACATGGCTTTTTTCATTTCGGATGGCAGAATGCGCCGAATCTGCTATAATGGATCTGGTAAAAACAATATTTGTGACCGCGGAAATCAATATACATCAGGAGGACGTATGAGTTATGTCATTGTGACGGATTCGGCGTGCAATTTACCGAGACGTCTGGTTGAGCAATATGCCATTCGGGTGATCCCGCTGACACTCAATGTCGACAACTGTGAATTGACGGTTAAAAGCTACCGGATGGACGAGCTGGACCAATTGAAGCAGCTTTATACAAAAATGCGG
Organism: Pseudoramibacter faecis; assembly: GCF_036289405.1. NCBI lineage: Bacteria > Bacillati > Bacillota > Clostridia > Eubacteriales > Eubacteriaceae > Pseudoramibacter > Pseudoramibacter faecis. The sequence goes on from NZ_JAYFFI010000019.1 coordinate 27,850, forward strand.
CAGGGGGCGATCTTCAATACCCATCCGCTGAACAAAGAACGGTGTGAAACGGTTTTTCGGGAAGTGCTGGCGCACGGCGACGATTTGCTTTATATCGGATTTTCCTCGACGCTGTCGGATACTTTTGCTACGGCCAAATTTGTGCTGCACGCGCTCGCGGCGGTTTATCCGGCACGGACTATTCGCATGGTGGACTCTTTGGCGGCATCGTTGGGGGAGGGGCTGTTGGTGTACCACGCCGGTATTTTGCAGGAGCAGGGGGAGGATCTCGAAAAGGTTTATCGATGGCTGTTGGCCAATCGCTCCCTTGTGAGACAGTGGTTTACCGTGGGCAACCTCCAGTTTCTTCAGAAGAGCGGCCGCGATAACGGCCGGCTGTTCTGGGCCAAATTATTGGGGCAAAAACCCATTTTGCGGATTAACGAGCGCGGCGCATTGGTGCCGGCTAAACGGGTGCGCAGTCGAAAGAGGGCGCTGGACGTTTTGGTGCGCGAGATGGGAAAGTGCATTGTGGAGCCCGACAGACAGACCGTTTTCATCGCCCACGGGGATTGCATTGAGGATGCCCAGTACCTGAGCCGGCGAATCCGCGAGCGCGTGCACCCTGACGAATGCCTGATTCATTTTATTGATCCGGTGGTCGGGGCCCATTGCGGTCCGGACACCATCGGCGTTTTCTTTTTGGGAAAAGACGTCTATCGTTAAAAATGGGCAACAAAAAACACTGCTTTTAGCAGTGTTTTTTGTTGCCCGAGCGTTTAATGGAGTTCCTTTTCCTTAATGAAGCCCTTATGATAAGCGGTGATGAGCATTTCGAGATCACGGATCTGCTCCAGTAACTTTTTGCCGATATCGGTATCGATTACGCGTTTGCGGGAGACGTTGGTTTCAACGATTTGTTTGGTCGATTTGATGTCGACGCCGTTGCGGATGGCGGCATCCACCGATTCGAAAGGCTGCAGGCTGATGAGGGTCATGCCGTAGGAGTTATAGGTTAAAGTATAACCGGCGATGCCCGTGGTTTTTTGATAGGCTTTGGCAAAGCCCCCGTCGATGCAGAGCACCTTGCCGTCGGCGCGGATCGGAGACTCGCCGCTGCGGGTTTTGACGGGGGTGTGCCCGTTGATGATGTGCCCCTTCTCGGGGTCGAGGCCGAATTCTTCAAGAATGGCGTTGGCCAGATCCGGGCATTCGGCGATGCGCTTGTAATAAGGCATTTTTTCTTCGTGATGGGGTTTTTCGCCGTCGATGAAGTAGCGTTCGAAGGTGGCCATCTTTTCTTTGCCGAAGAGAGGCGATTTTTTATGACACCAGAGGAACCACAGAAAATCGTGGCGCGGCGGGTATTCCTTCATCGCGGTGAAATAGGCCTCGCGGGCCAGCTGGTCGAACTTGTCCATGAGCTGGCGCCCGGCGTAATCCACCCCTTTGTAGTTCCAGGAATCGAAACCGCCGTCTTCGCGGATGGGGATGCAGGCGTGAAAAAGCAGGTTGTCGTTATAGACCAGATACATGCTGCCCACAGAATACATGAAGCGGATGTGGCGCTGCAGTTTTTCCGAATGGCGGAAGGAATGACAGAGCTGCGACATGACGTTTTCTTCTTCCTCGGTGAAGGCAGAGGGATTGGCCGGATCGATGGTCGGAAAGTGGGTGTCGTTGAGTTCGTAAGTTTCGCCGTCGACGACGATGGTGCCCTTTTCGTAATCGAGGGCGCGCAGCAGTTGGCGATCGCCCATTTCGTATTCGGGGTGACGGTCGATGATCTGTTCCTCCACCTTGAATTGAATGATGGCGATGGCTTTGTGCATCTTGGTGATGAGCTCGATGTCGACACTGGCGTTTTTATCGGCAATATTCTTCGGCTGGAAGCTGGCGCAGGGGTCGCCGCGGTAGGTTTTCTGCGCGAAGGTGGCCAGGGGCAAAAGATTGATGCCATAGCCGTTTTCGAGCACGCGCAGATTGGCGTAGCGCATGGCGATACGCACCGCGCAGGCGATGCAGGCGCGGTTGCCGGCAGCAGCCCCCATCCAGAGAATATCATGGTTGCCCCATTGCAGATCCATGGAGTGGTGGCTCATTAGGGTGTCCATCACGTGATGGGGGGCTGGCCCCCGGTCGAAAATATCGCCGATGATGTGCAGGTGGTCTGTGGTCAGCCGTTTGATGACCGAGGCGATTTCCGCGATAAATTGGTCGGCCAGACCGTATTCCACAATGCTGCGGATAATGGCGTTATAGTATTCTTTTTTGTTGTAGCGCTTTTCGTCTTCCTGAATGAGTTCTTCCATGATATAGGAGAAGTCCTTCGGCAGGGATTTGCGCACCTTGGACCGGGTGTATTTGCCGGCGGCGGCTCGGCAGACCTTAACCAAACGGTAAATCGTCAGCTCGTACCAGTTTTCAAGATACTTGCCGGTGCGTTCCTGCTTGATGAGGTCGAGTTTCTGCTGAGGATAATAGATCAGAGGTATGAGCTCCTCGAGATCTTCGAGAGAAACGGTATTGCCTAGTTCTTCGATCACTTTGCGGCGAATGGCGCCGGAAGAGTTTTGAATCACGTGATTAAAGGCCTCATCTTCGCCGTGGATGTCGGTCAGGAAATGCTCGGTGGGCTTTGGCAGGTTTAAAATGGCGCGCAGGTTGACCACCTCGCTGACGGCGGCGGTGATGCTTGGGAAATCGTTGGATAAAAGTTCCAAGTATTTGCGGTGTTTGCGCAACTGTGATTTGCTGAATTTTTCCATGAAATGTCCCCTTTTATGAATAAGCGGAATGCAGATGCTAACGGCGATAGGTCAGCAATTCGTCGACGGTTTTGCGCTTGGGCGCTCTGGGATCGGTGGCCGGATGGCCGACGGCGATGAGCGCGGAAACCGACTGGCCGTTCGGAACGTGGGCAGCAGAAGCGACTTTGTAAGGATCGAAGATCCCCATGATGACGGTGCCAAGCCCATGGGCATGCGCGGCCAGGCAAAAGGCTTCGGCGGCGATGCCGGCGTCAAAGGATTCCCAATGACGTTGTTTTTGGGTGGAGAACGAGCCATCACGTTCGTAGCCGGAGCGTCCGTTGACGGTCGTCAGCACGATGAGCATTGGTGCAACGTTAATGCTACGGGTATTGCCCGGAAAGCCAAGCACGCAGTCGCCTGCGATTTCGGCCTTGACCTCGGGATCAGTGACGGCGATGTAGCGCGCCGTTTGTGTGTTTTTCCAACTCGGTGCGTAAGACGCCGCAGCGACGACGGACTCGAGAGTTTCTTCGGACACCGCTTCGGCTGTAAATTGACGGATCGAGCGGCGGGATATTATGCAGTCTAAAGCGTCCATGATGACAGTCTCCTTTTAGGAATGTATCGCAAGGCGATGCAGAATTACATTGTGAAAGGCAGCGCGCAAAACGACACCGCTTTCCTCTGTTGATAAATGTATTTTTAATATACAGCGTGTTACCTGAAATTAACTTAAAATCAATTAAAAAAACGAGCGCAGGACAGAAAAAATCCATGCGAATGTCAAAAGAAGATAAAAATTTTTAAAATAGCAATGAAAAATCTTGAAAAAAAGAAGCAGCGATGATAGAATAAAAAACCAATTAAGATGGGTAAGTTAGACATACCAGCCATCTGATTGCATAATTGATTGTTACAAATCATACAGATCATCACAGAAGATGCGAAAAAGGTTATGGATGAAGCATGAAGCCGCTGATCAAAGGCGGCTTGAATGGACGCTCCTGCAGGCTCGGGCGCGATTTCAGGATGTGCTTTTTTGGCTGATCAAAGGCCGAAATTTCATCGGTACCCTTTCTTTTTTGCTGTCTGCCGGCGGGCAGGCGGCTGCACTGTGAACGGTCATTTGGATTCAGGTAAGGAGTGAACAAGCGCATATGGTACAAGTACATCCGATTCAATCGGGACTCAGAACCAGACAGAGCTTTTCCAAGATTAAGGAAGTTCTGGAAATGCCCAATCTGTTAGAAGTCCAGTTGGATTCTTACAAATGGTTTCTTGAAAAGGGACTGCAGGAAGTTTTTGATGATATTCACGAAATCACCGACTATACCGGCAACCTGGTGTTGCAATTTGTCGATTATGCCCTCGACGGCGAACCCAAATATTCCATCGAAGAATGCAAAGAACGCGACCAAACGTATTATCAGCCTTTGAAGGTCCGCGTGCGTCTGATTAATAAAGAAAAGAACGAAGTCAAAGAGCAGAAGGTCTATCTCGCGGATTTGCACAAGATGACAGAAACCGGTACCTTCGTGGTGAACGGAGCGGAACGTGTCATCGTCAGTCAGCTGGTGCGTTCGCCTGGGGCTTATTACACGATGAGCCGGGACAAGGTCGGGAAACGGCTTTGGGCTTCTCAGGTGATCCCGAATCGCGGAGCCTGGCTGGAATATGAATCCGACTCCAACGATTTGCTCTATGTGAAGATTGACCGGACGCGCAAATTGTCGCTGACATCGATGCTGCGGGCCTTCGGGCTTGGCACAGATGCGGAAATCCTCGGGGTGTTCGGCGAGGACCCGCGCCTGATTGAAACGCTGAAGAAAGATGCAAGCAACGATACTGCCACCCAAGTTGACGGGCTGCTCGATATTTACCGCCGTCTGCGTCCGGGCGAACCGCCGACGGTGGATTCGGCAGAATCTTTGCTCAATTCCATGTTTTTCGACGATCGCCGTTACGATCTGGCGAAGGTCGGCCGCTACAAATACAATAAGAAGCTTTCTATTGCCAACCGGTTGCTGGGCCAGGTCGCGGCAGAAGACGTGATCGATCCGGCCACCGGGGAAGTGCTGGCAGAGGCCGGCCAGAAATTCGACCGCGAAACGGCCTGGGCCGTGCAGAACGCCGGGGTCAATGTGGTGGAGGTGGCCTGCCAGTACAACGGAGAAGAGACCACTTTCCGCGTGATCGGCAACGGCTTCGTCGATATTCACACCCAGGAGTTGCCCTTTGATATTTCAGATATCGAATTTGATGAGCTGGTCAGCAAAGAAGCGCTGGACGAATTTCTGGCGGATGACAGCCTGACGGACGCGGAAAAACACACGGCGCTCAAGCGCAATAAATACCGGTTGATTCCGAAGCATATTCTGCAGTCCGACCTTTTCGCTTCGGTCAATTACTTCCTCGGTCTCGAATACGAAATCGGCGAAGTGGACGACATCGATCACTTGGGCAACCGCCGGCTGCGCTCGGTGGGCGAGCTTCTGCAAAATCAGTTTCGCATCGGCCTGTCCCGGATGGAGCGGGTGGTGCGCGAACGCATGAGCGTGCAGGATGACGAAATCTTAACGCCTCAAAGTCTGATTAACACCCGGCCGATCAACGCGGCTCTCAAGGAGTTCTTCGGCAGCTCCCAGCTTTCCCAGTTTATGGACCAGAACAATCCCCTGTCCGAGCTGACTCACAAGCGCCGTCTGTCGGCTCTTGGGCCGGGCGGTCTCTCCCGGGAACGCGCCGGCTTTGAAGTCCGGGATGTTCACGATTCCCATTACGGCCGGATGTGTCCGATTGAAACGCCTGAAGGCCCGAACATCGGCTTGATCGGATCGCTGGCAACTTACGCCCGTATCAATGAATATGGTTTTATCGAATCGCCCTACCGCAAGGTGGTTGACGGCGTGGCGACCGACGAAGTGGTTTATCTCGCCGCCGACGAAGAAGGGGAATACGCCATTGCCCAGGCTAACGAGCCGCTGGATGAAAATAATCATTTTGTCAACAAGCAGGTTACCGGTCGCGCCGGTAAAAATCGCGATTTCGTTTCGATCCGTCAGGAAGACGTCGACTTTATGGATGTCTCGCCGAAGCAGGTCATCTCTGTGGCGGCGGCGCTCATTCCCTTCCTTGAAAACGACGATGCCAACCGCGCGCTGATGGGCGCTAACATGCAGCGTCAGGCTGTGCCGCTGCTCATTCCCGAAGCGCCGCTGGTCGGAACCGGGATGGAAGCCAAGGCCGCCAAGGATTCCGGCAACTGTCAGGTCGCCCGTCACGACGGCGAAGTGGTTTATGTCTCCGCGGATACCATTCGCATCCGCCGGGACGACGTGCAGGACATCGACGAATACAAGCTGCATAAATTTGAACGCACCAACCAGGGCAACTGCATGAATCAGCGGCCTCGGGTGGACCAGGGTCAGCATGTGAAGGCGGGGGACGTGATCTCCGACGGACCGGCGACAGAAATGGGGGAGCTCGCCCTCGGCCGCAACGCCCTGATCGGCTTTATGACCTGGGAAGGCTATAACTACGAAGACGCCGTCCTTTTGAATGAAAATCTGCTCAAGGAAGACTGCTATACGTCGATCCACATCGCAGAGTTTGAATGCGAAGCCAGAGAAACCAAGCTCGGGCCCGAAGAAATCACCCGGGATATTCCCAATGTCGGGGAAGATGCCCTGAAGAATTTGGACGAGAACGGGATTATCTATGTCGGGGCGGAAGTGAAGTCCGAAGATATTCTGGTCGGGAAGGTCACGCCCAAGGGCGAAACCGATCTGTCGCCGGAAGAAAAACTCCTGCGGGCGATCTTCGGCGAAAAGGCCAGGGAGATCCGCGACACTTCGCTGAAGGTGCCCCATGGGGAAGCCGGGATCGTCGTTGACGTCAAGGTTTTCTCCCGCGCCAACAAAGACGAGGATCTTAAGCCCGGAGTCAACACCATGGTCCGGGTTTATATTGCCACCAAGCGCAAGATTTCCGTCGGGGATAAAATGGCCGGCCGCCATGGGAATAAAGGGGTGATTTCCCGCATCCTGCCCCAGGAAGATATGCCGTTCCTGCCGGACGGGACGCCCCTCGATATCTGTCTGAACCCGCTGGGCGTGCCTTCCCGAATGAACATCGGTCAGGTGCTCGAAGTGCACTTGGGGATGGCGCTGCGGGCGCTGGGGATGCACATCGCGACCCCGGTCTTTGACGCTGCCAACGAAGGGGATATTCAGGAGCTGCTCGGCAAAGCGGGTCTGCCCCAGGACGGCAAGATCCAGCTTTACGACGGCCGCACCGGCGAACCCTTTGACGGCCGCGTCACCGTGGGTGTGATGTATTACCTCAAGCTGCATCACATGGTTGACGAAAAAATGCACGCCCGCTCCACCGGGCCTTATTCGCTCGTCACCCAGCAGCCGCTGGGCGGGAAAGCTCAGTTTGGCGGCCAGCGCTTTGGCGAAATGGAAGTTTGGGCCCTCGAAGCCTATGGCGCGGCCCATACCCTTCAGGAAATCCAGACCATCAAATCCGATGACGTGGTCGGCCGAGTGAAGGCCTACGAAGCCATTGTGAAAGGCGAAAATATTCCAGAGCCCGGCCTGCCGGAAGCTTTCAAGGTGCTCATCAAAGAATTCCAGTCTTTGGCCCTCGACGTGACGGTTTACGGTGAGGACAACAAGATGGACGTGCTGGAGCTTGACCTTGCCCAGGAAGCGCTTGACAACGGTGAATTCGATCAGCATGACTATCACCGTCACGATAACGCGGAAGACGTCGAAACGGCGGACGATGATGCAAAGATTGATCCGGTGGATGCCATTTTTGACGATCTGGCCAATATGCAGGACGCCCCGGCCACCGAGGACGATTATTCCGATGCAGATATGTTCGCGATCATCGACGGAGCCGATATTGATGCTGATTTGAATAATGAGGAGTAAGATAAGCAATGATCAATCCACAGGAATTAAAATTTAAATCGCTCCAGGTGAGTCTGGCCTCTCCGGAAAAAATTCGGGAATGGTCCCGGGGAGAAGTCAAAAAGCCGGAAACGATCAATTACCGCACCCTCAAACCCGAAAAGGAAGGGCTCTTCTGCGAAAAGATTTTTGGACCCACCAAGGACTGGGAGTGCAACTGCGGCAAATACAAACGCATTCGTCACAAGGGCATCGTCTGTGAAAACTGCGGCGTCGAAGTGACGCGTGCCAAGGTGCGAAGAGAACGCATGGGGCACATCGAGCTGGCTTCTCCGGTTTCCCACATCTGGTACTTCAAAGGGATTCCGAGCCGCATGGGACTTATCCTTGAAATGTCCCCGAAGGAACTCGAACGAGTGATTTATTTCGCATCTTATGTCGTGATTGATCCGGGCGAGACTCCGCTGGCTTATAAGCAGCTGTTGACCGAAAGGGAATACCGGGAAGCCAAAGCGAATTACGGCCGCGCCTTTAAAGCCGGCATCGGCGCCGAAGCCATTAAGGAACTGCTCGAAATGGTCGATCTCGATCAGGATGCGGCGGTGCTCAAAGAAGAGTTGAGCGATGCCAGAGGGCAGAAGCGCATCAAAACAGCGCGTCACCTTGAAGCGGTGGAAGCCTTCCGCAAGTCCAATAACAAGCCGGAATGGATGATCCTCGATGCCATCCCGGTGATTCCGCCGGAATTGCGGCCGATGGTTCAGCTCGACGGGGGGCGTTTTGCCACCTCGGATTTGAACGATCTGTATCGCCGGGTGATCAACCGTAACAACCGATTGAAGAAACTCCTCGAACTCGATGCGCCGGACATCATCGTGCAAAATGAAAAGCGCATGCTCCAGGAAGCGGTGGACGCCTTGATCGACAACGGCCGCCGCGGCCGCGCCATCACGGGCCCGGGCAATCGCCCTTACAAATCCCTCAGCGATATGCTCAAGGGGAAGCAGGGCCGCTTCCGTCAGAATCTGCTCGGCAAGCGTGTCGACTACTCCGGCCGTTCAGTTATCGTCGTCGGACCGGAGCTCAAGATGTATCAATGCGGTCTACCGAAGGAGATGGCCATCGAGTTGTTCAAGCCCTTCGTCATGCACGAGTTGGTCTCCCGGAGCTTAAGCCAGAATATCAAAAGCGCGAAGAAAATGGTGGAAAAGCTGGATCCCATCGTTTGGGACGTGCTGGAAGATGTGATTCACGAGCATCCGGTGCTGCTTAACCGCGCCCCGACCCTTCACCGTCTGGGGATTCAGGCCTTCGAACCGATTTTGGTGGAAGGGCGCGCCATCAAGCTGCACCCGCTGGCCTGCACGGCCTATAACGCCGACTTTGACGGCGATCAGATGGCCATTCACGTGCCGCTTTCGGTGGAAGCTCAGGCGGAAGCCCGTTTCCTGATGATGGCCTGCAACAATATCTTAAAGCCCCAGGACGGGACGCCGGTGGTCGTGCCGACGCAGGATATGATTCTCGGCGCGTATTATATGACCCTTGAGATGAACGATGAGGAAGAAGCCGGACACGGCTCCTTTGCACCGGCGGATATCGAAACGGTGACGTCGGAAAACATTCCGGTGTTTTGTGACGAAGCCGAAATGGAAATGGCTTATGCTAATCATATCGTCGGCCTGCATAAGCGCGTCAAGGTGCGGGAACACCGTGTGATTAACGGAAAAGATCACATCGGTCTCGCCGAAAGCACCGTCGGCCGCTTTCTTTATAACCAAGTGCTGCCCCAGGATCTGGGCTTTGTCGAACGCGATCCCGCTCGCCCGGAAACCTATTTTAAGCTCGAAGTGGACACGGTGGTGAAGAAGGGCGTGCTCAGCGACATCGTCGACCGATGCTTCAGAAAGCACGGCCCGACCGTCACCAGCGAGGTGCTGGACGAAATCAAGCACTTGGGCTACAAGCACTCCACACTTTCCGGAATCACGGTGGGTGTGGCGGATATGCAGGTGCCCGGGAACAAAGAGGAAATTCTCGCGGCAGCCGACGAAAAAATCGACGAAAACCAGATGAATTTCGATATGGGACTGATCTCCGACGAAGAACGTCACAATAACGTGCGCGACATTTGGAACGGTGCCACCGATGAAGTGACCCGGTCGCTGCTGGGAAATCTGGGGCGGCTCAACCCGATTCACATGATGGCGGATTCCGGGGCTCGAGGTTCCGACAACCAGATCCGCCAGCTTGCCGGAATGCGCGGCCTGATGGCAAAAACCGACGGGGATATCGTCGAATTGCCAATTCGTTCCAACTTCCGGGAAGGGCTTAACATTCTCGAATTCTTTTCCAGTTCCCACGGGGCCAGAAAGGGCCTGACCGATACGGCGCTGCGAACGGCCGACTCGGGCTATCTGACCCGCCGGCTGGTTGACGTTTCCCAGGATGTGATCGTCCGGGAAGAAGACTGCGGCACCGAGCACGGTTACGAAGTCCATGCCCTGAAGGAAAACAACGAGGTGATCGAGGGGTTGGCGGAACGCATTGCCGGCCGTTATGCCCACGAAGATGTGTGTGACCCGAACACCGGGGAAGTGCTTGTCGCCAAGGATGAGGTCATCACCCGCGAAATGGCCGAGAGGATTGACAGTCTCGGCATCGAAAGCGTCAGCATTCGGGCCGTGTTTAACTGCGAAGCCAAGCACGGGGTCTGCCGCAAGTGCTACGGTGTCGATCTCACCACCTGGAAGCCGGTGAATATCGGCGAAGCGGTGGGGACCATCGCGGCTCAGTCCATCGGGGAGCCGGGGACGCAGCTGACCATGCGGACCTTCCACGCCGGCGGCGTGGCCTCCGGCGACGACATTACCCAGGGGCTTCCTCGCGTTGAGGAATTGTTTGAATCCCGCAAGCCGAAGGGTCAGGCCATCATCACAGAAATTGCCGGGACGGTGGATATTCAGGAGGGGCGCAAGGTCGAAGCGGTGATCGTCGCGGATGACGGCGCCTCCAAGAGCTACCTGATTCCGTACGGCTCCCGCTTGAAGGTGGCTTCCGGTGACACGGTAACCGCCGGCCAGCCGCTGACGGAAGGCTCCATTAATCCCAACGATATTCTTGAAATCCAAGGCGTTGAAGCGGTGCAGGCATATCTGCTCACCGAAGTGCAGAAGGTTTACCGCTTGCAGGGGGTCCATATCTCCGACAAGCACATCGAGGTCATCATCCGACAAATGCTGCGCAAGGTGAAGATCGAAGACGCCGGCGATACGGAACTCATCACCGGCACCGTTCAGGACATCTTTACCGTGCGGGAAGCCAATGACAAAGTCTACGACGCAGGGCTTAAGCCCGCGACCTTCTCCCGGGACCTGATGGGGATCACAAAGGCGGCGCTGGCCACGGATTCCTTCCTGTCGGCCGCATCCTTCCAGGAAACCACCCGGGTGCTCACCGATGCGGCCATCAAGGCCAAGAGGGATCCACTGATGGGCCTGAAGGAAAATGTGATTATCGGGCAGCTGATTCCCGCCGGGACAGGGGTCGGCACTTACCGCGGCGTCGACATCGAATATGAAGCCGAAGATTATGCGGCGGAAGATGCCGAATACGAAGCCCAGGAGCTGGCCGATGAAGTGGTGATCGATGATTTTGTCGGCGGCGATGGGGAAGATCTCGACGTTTTTATGGATGACGATAACATCCTCGCCAAGACCGTCGAAGAAGAACGGGCGGCCGTCGATAAGGATGCCGAAGAAAATCCGGAACTCTCGAAGGCTTTCGACATGTTCGATATGGATTTCCTGACGGATGACGATAAATCGCAAACGGCCGACGAAGAAACCATTGAATCTTCCGAGGATGACGATCTGCTGGGTTAGGCAAAAAAAGTTTGACTTTATCAGAGAAACGAAGTAAAATGAACAGGTATGCTCTGGCAGAACGGAGCGTGCAGAGGTAACGCATGAATCAATTTGGATTAAGCGCAGAAAGTTTTACGGCCGCACCCAAGGTGGTCGGAATGAAACAGACGCTGAAAAAACTGGCGAATGGCGAGATGGACCGGGTGGTCTTATCCCGTGACTGCGACGATGGGATCGCCCTTCAGGTAAAAGAAGCCTGCGCGGCGGCAAAGGTGCCCTGCGTCACGGCCGGATCGAAAAAAGATTTGGGACGGGCCTGCGGCATCGAACGGCCGGCGGCCGTCGTCGGGTTTGTAAAAGCCCCGGAACCATTGCCGTCCGAAGATCATTAGAACAATGCGTATTAAATCCCGAAGCTGGCCTTTCGGCCGGCTTTGCGGTTTTTAATAAAAATTTAAAGAGGAGGTGCAGCACAGAATGCCTACGATTAATCAGCTTGTTAAACAAGGAAGAAAAACCGCTGAACTGAAAACCAAAACCCCGGCTCTGAAACAGAACCCTCAGAAACGTGGCGTTTGCACGGCAGTTCGTACCGCCACGCCGAAGAAGCCGAACTCGGCTCTGCGTAAAATCGCCAGAGTCAAGCTCGTCAACGGTATGGAAGTAACCGCGTATATTCCGGGAATCGGGCACAACCTGCAGGAGCACTCGATTGTTCTTGTCAAGGGCGGTCGTGTTAAAGACTTGCCCGGTGTGCGTTATAAGATTATCCGCGGCGCCCTCGATACCGCCGGTGTTGAAGACCGCAAGCAAGCTCGATCCAAGTATGGGGCCAAGAAACCCAAAAAGTAGTGCATCGGGCGTGAATGCGCCATCAGCTGCCGCATCTTAATAGAGATGTGGATTGGCCGATTATTGATCTTAATGTAATCAATTTGAGTCGACGAATCGGCTCGAATTTTTGAGATAAGACGATAGCACGACGACATTGGATGTCGAGTACCGATGAAATCTGAATTTTGTTAAGGAGGGAAGTAAGTGCCTAGAAAAGGACCAGTTCCTAAAAGGGAAGTACTGCCGGATCCGATTTACCACAACGTGGTGGTGACAAAGCTCATCAACAACGTCATGTTGGATGGTAAGAAGGGGGTCGCTCAGCGCATTGTTTACGGTGCGTTTGATACTGTGGCAGAAAAAACAGGAAAAGAAGCCTTGGAAGCTTTTCAGGAAGCTTTGGCCAATATCACCCCGGTATTGGAAGTTAAAGCGAGACGTGTCGGCGGGGCCACCTATCAGGTGCCGATTGAAATTCGTGCCGACCGCAAGCAAGCTCTGGCTCTGAGATGGCTTGTTGCGTTTGCGCGTGAACGTTCCGAAAGGACGATGGTGGAGCGCCTGGCCGGCGAAATTATGGACGCCTGCAACAACAGCGGCGGCGCCGTTAAACGCAAAGAAACCATGCATGCAATGGCTGAGGCCAACAAGGCTTTTGCCCATTTCAGATGGTAATTGCGAAAAGCGCAAACCAAATAAGGAGAAATTGTGGCTAGAGAATATAGTTTGGAAAACACTCGGAACATCGGGATCATGGCTCATATCGATGCCGGTAAGACCACGACGACCGAAAGAATTCTCTACTATTCCGGTAAAATCCACAAGATCGGCGAAACCCACGACGGGGCTTCCCAGATGGACTGGATGGAACAGGAACAGGAAAGAGGGATCACCATCACGTCGGCGGCGACGACCTGTTACTGGAAGGGTAATCGCATCAACATCATCGATACCCCCGGGCACGTCGACTTCACCGTAGAGGTGGAACGCTCCCTGAGGGTTCTCGACGGCGCGGTTGCGGTGTTCGACGCCAAGGCCGGCGTTGAACCGCAGTCCGAAACCGTGTGGCGCCAGGCCGAGGAATACCACGTTCCGAGAATGGTTTACATCAACAAGATGGATGTGACCGGCGCCGACTTTTATATGTCGGTGGATACCCTGGTGGATCGCCTGGGAACCAATCCGGTTTGCATTCAGTTGCCGATCGGCGCCGAACACGGATTCGTCGGTATTATCGATTTGATTAAAATGAAGGCCGAAGTCTACAAAAACGAAGACGGCACCGAATTTGAAATGACCGATATTCCGGCAGAGATGCAGGACAAAGCTGAAGAATATCACGAAAAGATGCTTGAACAGCTGGCCGAAGTTGACGACAATTTGATGGAAAAATATCTGGACGGTCAGGAAATTTCCGAAGAAGAAATCAAAGCGGCCATCCGCAAAGGGACGGTTGAACTGAAACTCGTTGCCGTGACCTGCGGCTCTTCCTATAAGAATAAAGGAGTGCAGATGCTCGTCGACGCTATCGTCGACTACATGCCCTCGCCGGTAGACATCCTGGCCATCAAGGGGGTTAACCCAGATACGGAAGAAGATGACGAACGGGTGGCATCCGACGACGCACCGTTCTCTGCTTTGGCATTTAAGATCATGACGGATCCCTATGTCGGGAAGCTCGCCTTTATACGTGTGTACTCTGGGAAAGCGGAAGCCGGCTCCTACGTGCTCAACACATCCAAGGGCAAACGCGAACGCCTGGGCCGTATCCTGCAGATGCACGCCAATCACAGAGCGGAAATCACCGAAGTCTATACCGGAGATATTGTTGCCGCCGTCGGCCTGAAGGACACGGCCACCGGTGATACCCTGTGCGATCCGGATCATCCGATCATTCTTGAATCGATGGAATTCCCAGATCCGGTTATCTCCGTCGCCGTCGAACCCAAGACCAAAGCCGGTCAGGAGAAGATGTCTGTCGCGCTGATGAAACTGGCGGAAGAAGATCCGACCTTCCAGACCCATACCGATGAGGAAACCGGCCAGACCATTATTTCCGGGATGGGTGAACTGCATCTGGATATCATCATCGACCGCATGCTGCGCGAATTCAAGGTGGAAGCCAACATCGGCAAACCCCAGGTGGCCTATAAAGAAGCGATCACCAAGAAAGTGGATGCTGAAGGGAAATTTGCCCGTCAGTCCGGTGGCCGCGGCCAGTATGGGCACTGCCTGATCACCTTGGAGCCGCTGGAAGCCGGCGAAGGCTTTGTCTTTGAAAATAAAGTGGTCGGCGGAGCGATTCCGAAGGAATTCATCGGACCGATCGAAAACGGGATCGCGGAAGCCATGCAGAATGGCGTTGTTGCCGGTTATCCGGTGATCGATGTCAAGGCGACGGTTTACGACGGTTCTTATCACGAAGTTGACTCTTCCGAAATGGCCTTTAAGGTCGCCGGTTCGATGGCTTTCAAAAACGGGATGCGCAAAGCGGCCCCGGTCATCATGGAACCGATGGAAAAACTGGAAGTGCTCGTGCCCGAAGAATACATGGGCGATGTCATGGGCGATATCAACTCCCGCCGAGGCCGCGTCGAAGGGATGGAAGCCCGCGCTAATGGAACGCAGTCCATCAAGGGTGTGGTGCCGCTGGCCGAAATGTTCGGCTATGCCACGTCGCTGAGAAGCAAAACCCAAGGCCGCGGGATCTACACCATGCAGTTCTCACACTACGAAGCGGTGCCGAAATCCATCGCTGAAGAAATCGCCGAAGGCAAGAAATAATCCATCAGATAAAATCGGCCGGGCAGGCCAAGGCCTGACCGGCCGCGATCACAGTGTAGCGTTTGATCTCAAATGATTTCAAACCAGCCTTGACTTGATACTGAAAAATATTGAAAGGAACCACATAAAATGGCAAAAGAAAAATTTGAAAGATCGAAGCCGCATGTAAACATCGGGACCATCGGGCATGTCGACCATGGAAAAACCACATTAACAGCGGCGATCACGAAAGTGCTTCACGGGC
>NZ_JAYFFI010000020.1:0-42074 GCF_036289405.1 Pseudoramibacter faecis
AGGTGTATAGAGAATAACTCGATTCAGGATAAATACTAATTAGGTCGGGGATAACTCCGGCCATTTTGTGATGAAAGAAAACCTGCTATTAAGAGTCAGATTTTTGCTTGACTTTTCTTGGCAGGTTTTGATGGATAGGTTGAGAGAGAGAATATGGTCACTTTGGAAACATTTAATGAAATCAGGGTATAATTTGTCATAAATCAATCACGGAGTGTGAAGCGTTTTGGTAAATGTATTTTTGACCCTTGCCCGATGGCTCAACCGGGCGTTGTTGACCCTTTCAGCAAAGATTTATCAGACGGATATGAGCGATTTAGCTGGAGATATTTGGGAGGGATATCGGCCCAATTGGACACCCGGCACGATCGGCTTGGGAATGATTATTCTGATCGTCACATTGATTGTTCTGATCGTCTTGCATCATCGAAAGAAAATTACTTTTGGCCAGGGTCTGGCGGCTATCTTTTTTGTGATTTATTTATATCTGATGTTTGGTTCTACGGTTTTTACGCGAACATCGGACGCGGTGGCACATGTGAATACGGATTTTTTATGGGAATACCGAAAAATCTTGGTGGATCACAGCTGGCACTATGTGAAAGAAGTGTTGCTTAACATGTTGATGCTTGCGCCCGTGGGATTTATGTTTCCCTTGGTTCGCGGCAAACGGGGTGTGGTGCTGGCCGTACTCTTCGGATTTGTCTGCTCGCTTGGCATTGAGGGGATGCAATGGCTCTTTAAATGTGGCCTGTTTGAATATGACGATTTGTTTAATAATACCGTTGGGGCTTTGTTAGGATATATGCTGTATCGTGTCCTGATGCCTTGGCACGGCAGAAAGAAAAAAATGGGGCGGCAATCAAAGCGTACGGCATGAAAAGCAGTTTAAAAATAAGAAAAGTGACAGTTTTTTCATTTATACTATTTGAAAATAATACGAATTTAAAAAGACGGAGGCAATGACGTGGTAATTTTATTAGCCGGGGGCGCAGGATATATTGGTTCTCACACGGCAGTCCAGCTTTTGAACGCAGGCCATCAGGTCGTGGTGATCGATAACTTTTGCAACAGCAGTCCCGAGGCGATTAAACGGGTGGAGAAACTCACCGGGAAAAAGATAGTCCTTTATCAGGGGGACGTTAAAAATCATGCGGTGGTGCGCCAGGCCCTAAAAGAAAACACGGTTGACTGTGTGATTCATTTTGCCGGGCTAAAGGCTGTTGGCGAATCAGTCGTCAAACCGGTTGCGTATTATCGCAATAATATCGATACAACTTTAACGTTATTGGAATGCATGCAAGAGGCCGATGTGCATCAAATAGTATTTTCGTCGTCGGCAACCGTTTATGGTGAAGAAAACCCAGTGCCCTATGAAGAAACCATGCCCCGGGGACGTTGCTCTAATCCTTATGGATGGACCAAAGCCATGATGGAGCAAATTTTGCAGGATGCGGCGGTGGCTGATTCGGCGTTATCGGTGGTTTTGCTGCGCTACTTTAATCCCATTGGGGCCCACCCTTCCGGTGAAATCGGGGAGGATCCTCAGGGTATTCCCAATAATTTGATGCCCTATGTTTCCCAGGTGGCGGTGGGACGTCGTGAATGCCTGACCATTTTTGGCGATGACTATGAAACCCCGGACGGCACCTGCACCCGAGACTACATTCATGTGATGGACTTGGCAGACGGCCATGTCAAGGCGGTGGTGTACGCAGCGAAACATCATGGGGTTGAAATCTTTAATCTTGGAACCGGCAAGCCCTATTCGGTTTTGGAAATGGTCAAAACGTTTGAACAGGCAAACGGAATTCACGTGCCCTATCAGATCGGAGAACGACGGGCTGGCGATTTGCCGGCATGTTGGGCCAATGTGGATAAAACTAAAACGATTTTAGGATGGGAAGCGAAAAGATCTTTGGAGGATATGTGTCGTGATTCCTGGCACTGGCAGAAGAAAAATCCCCGGGGCTATTCGGATTCGGAAGCTTAATGAATGGAGGTTGTTGATGTTAAAAAAGCATAGAAGATTAGGTTTTGCATTAGCGATAACGATGGTATACATTGGTTTGCTCAGCGCTTGCGGCAGTCAGCCGCGACAACAGAAAAATCGTTCAACAGGAGAAAAGACGTCTGAAAAAACGGCATCCGCACAGAGTGCATCAACGACGTCAGCTCAAAATTATTACACGAATACGTTGTATCAAAATATTTTTTTGCAGTTCCAAGGCTCTGTGGCAGAAAGTCAGTTGGCAAAGGAAGTAAAACAAAATCTATCGGTTCTCAACACGGATACGTTTTCGGTGAGCAAAGCCAAAGCGTCGGCATCCCATCAAGCGACCATTACCGTCACCGAGAAAGGGAAAACCGATCCGGTTGTGACATTTATCTTTAAAATGGTTGGAGATGTGCCGTCTGATGAGGACGAATGTACGGGCATTCAATACAGTAGCATTGCCAAAGCTGTGCTGGTAAACAATCAAGACGGAGCACCGACTTATTACAAAATTCAAAATGGCAAGAAGACAAAGGTGCACGCCATCGAATCATTGACGGCTTTTGTCAAAAAATGGTAGTGGCTATACAATTTTAAATGGACGTTGTATAACAAAGCGATCTTAAATCTTTTGGGATAGATCGCTTTAATTTTTGAGAAACATAAAAGGGGGCATAAAAAATATCCGACATGAAGGAAAAAGCAATTCATTGGCTCAATCATGATATTAACGATTATTTATTCTATGTGGCATACGGCCTTTATCTGGTGATTTCGATTCTTAATAATTCGCGGTTTGTCTCCACTTTTCCCAATTGGCCCATTAACAAGCTCTTGACATTGGCTATTTTATTGTTAATGTTAAAAGCGTTTTTGAATCAAACCTATGCTTATCAGGAAAGATTAGGGATTTGTTTGTCCTTTGGCATTTTGGCCTGGATTAATTTTTCAATTGGCGATGTGGTCACCAATCCGATCACTTGGATTGTTGCTTTTATTTTGAGTGCGAGGGATATTGAGTTTCAAAAAATTGTCAAAATGACGATTGTGATTTCGTCGATCATGCTGGGGTTGGTCATTTTTTGCAGTTTGCTCAAAGTGATTCCCAACGACGTCATGGGCTATCCGGACCGAACCCGTTATTTTTTGGGCTTTACCTATCCGTCATTGCCGCCAACTTTATTGTTTAATATTACGGCGCTGCTGGTGTATTTAAAACGCGATTCGCTGGGGAAGGCGGCATTGATTACATTGCTGGCGGTCAATATCCTCCTTTTTATTTTTACCGATTCGCGCAATCCATTCATTTTGGTATGTATTGCCCTGGCAACAGTGCTTTTGTTGCAGCATCGGTCATCGCTGTTGGAAAATATGCATGTGCTTGGCTGGATAATGGTTTTTTCGACGTTGATTTTCGGCGTGCTGAGCATTTATCTGGCGTATATTTACGACCCTAATGTGCATTGGCTAGCCACGCTTAACGGCTGGCTTTCAGGACGTTTGCGATTAGGACACGTGTCAATCGTAACGCGGGGCATTAAATGGTTTCCCAGGCCTTTCCCGATGTCAACTGCCGGGGGTTCCAGCAGTCCGACGTATAATTATATCGATAGTGCTTATTTGCAGGTACTTCAGGAATACGGGATTTTGCTTTGTGTAGCCTTCGAAGGTGTGCTGATCTGGGGTTATTGGAAGATCTGGAAACAAAAAGAATACTATTTGCTGATCGTGCTGACCTTTATGGCGTTGAATGCTATGATCGATCGAAATTTAATGAGATTGCATTTTAATACGTTCTGGATGGCGCTGGGCGTGGCCCTTTTTGCTTCCAGCGAGGAACGGGATTTATTAACAGCCCACACGCGCTACATACCGGTTGATCAAATTAATGCAGCGGTCAATCAATATGGTGCAAGCCCTGGAAAAGAACAGAAAGCCGCCGTTGAAAGGGCCAGGAAACAGGCCCGTGAGCGGGCGAAATCTGAAGCGGAGGGGTGGACGTCTGCTTCAAGCGGCAACGCGAATGAGGTCCGGCGAGCGAAGCAAATGGATGATCAGGCGGCGCGCATTGCCAAAGATATTTTAAAGCGGCAACGGACAAAATCATCGACTGGCCTTTTCAATGTCGACCGTGCTGCACCGAATGAAAACGCAAAGAATGGGCGGCCGGGTCACACACGACACTACCGAAGGGATAAGGAGCAATCATGATTAAAATTCAAGATTTGTTTGATTTAGAGCATTCCATGGCAAAAGATTTCCTCGAACGACTGACTTATCCTTGGGAGGCTTTGGCCGATCTTTCCGATTGGATTATGGCGACGGGAAAAAATTTGAACCCCGAATTGTATGAGGAACGTGCAGAACACGTTTGGGTGCATAAAACAGCGGAAGTGATGCCGTCTGCATTTCTGGCCCCCCCCTGCATCATCGGACCGCGCACGCAGGTGCGTCACGGGGCTTTTATCCGCGGTTCGGCACTGGTGGGCGAGGATTGCGTGATCGGCAATTCGGCGGAGCTCAAAAATGTGATATTGTTTGATAACGTAGAAACACCGCACTATAATTATGTGGGCGACAGTATCCTGGGCTTTCACGCCCACATGGGGGCCGGTTCCATCACGTCTAATGTCAAAGCAGATCGACAAAATATTATGATCAAAACAGCAGAGGGCGAATTGGAAACCGGTCTGCGGAAAATTGGCGCAATGGTGGGCGATTGGGTTGAAGTGGGCTGTAATGCCGTGTTAAATCCGGGGACG
This sequence comes from Pseudoramibacter faecis, assembly GCF_036289405.1. Taxonomy (NCBI): domain Bacteria; kingdom Bacillati; phylum Bacillota; class Clostridia; order Eubacteriales; family Eubacteriaceae; genus Pseudoramibacter; species Pseudoramibacter faecis. Next base: position 4,759 of record NZ_JAYFFI010000020.1, read on the forward strand.
ATTATCGGACCGCGCACGAATATTTATCCTACGGTTTCTCTGCGCGGGGTGATTCCGGCAGATCACATTGTGAAGGATGGTGGAACCGTGGTGCCGAAACGTTAATAGATTATGAGAACAAAAGGAGGCGATTGAATGCAAAATCTTCTTTCATTTATATTATCAGCGATTATTCTGCTTGTAGCCATCCGCATAGAACTGAAAATTGCGGGCTGCTTATTGCGAGTGCTGGTCGCGCTGGCGGCCGTCGCTTTGATCATTTGGTGTTTCGCAGCGCTCTTGACGATTTAATGGCATCGCTCATCGTTCTGTGCTATAATAATGGCGTTAATTTTAGAATATTGAGTGAGGATCAAACCAATGAAATATGATTATCTAGTGGTTGGCGCAGGCCTTTACGGCGCTGTTTTTGCGCAGGAAGCGAAAAAAGCGGGGAAATCGGTTCTGGTGATCGACAGACGGTCGCATATCGCAGGCAATGTTTATACAGAGGCAGTGGCCGGCATTCAGGTGCATCGTTATGGCGCGCACATCTTCCATACCAACAACAAAACAGTATGGCAATATGTCAGTCACTTTGCGACATTCAACCGCTTTACCAATTCGCCGGTGGCCAATTACAAAGGAGAGCTTTATTCGCTGCCCTTTAATATGTACACTTTTAATAAAATGTGGGGCGTGGTGACGCCGCAGGAAGCGGCGGATAAAATCGCCGAACAGAGAAAAGAAGCCGGCATTGCCGAACCGAAGAGCCTGGAAGAACAGGCGATCAGCCTGGTCGGGATCGATATTTATGAAAAGCTCATCAAGGGCTATACCGAAAAACAATGGGGCAGGCCCTGCACAGAGCTGCCGAGCTTTATCATCAAGCGGCTGCCGGTTCGCTTGACTTTTGATAATAATTATTTTAATGCTTTGTATCAAGGGATTCCGATTGGCGGATATACGCAGATGGTTGCAAACATCCTTGATGGCATTGATGTGCAGTTGGAGCAGGATTATTTTGATGATAAGGCCCGTTGGGATGGGATGGCCGATCAAGTGATTTACACGGGCGCCATCGATGCCTATTTCGGCTTTAAACTCGGGCATTTGGAATACCGTTCGGTGCGTTTTGAAACGGAAGAACTCAATATAGATAATTTTCAGGGCAATGCGGCGGTTAATTACACCGATCGCGAAACGCCCTGGACGCGGATTATCGAACACAAGTGGTTTGAGTTTGGCAAATCCGATCCGGGGAAAACGGTCATCAGCCGGGAATACTCTTCGGAATGGCAACCGGGCGATGAACCGTATTATCCCGTGAATGACGAAAGGAACAACGCCCTTTATGAAGCGTACCGCAAACTGGCCGAGAAAGAAGCGCATGTGGTTTTCGGCGGCCGACTGGGTGAATATAAATATTACGACATGGATGCTGTGATCGCAGCCGCTCTTGAAAAAAGCCATCAGATTTTGGCGTGAGCCTATTTTGGCTGACGGAAGTAAGAAGGAGAGAAAATGCTTAAAATATATCCAGCTGTTTATCACACTGAAGATGGAAAGGTAACTTGCCACTTCCCGGATTTGCCGGAAGTACCTGCCTTTTCTGAAGAGGACAAGGAAAGTGTGGCTGAAAAAGCTAAAGAAGTGCTGGGGCGTTACTATGTTAAAAAGTCTCAGGATCGTGAAACCATTCCGGATCCTTCAAATGCGCGTTTGATGCAGGCCGAAGGCGACGATGTGATCGAATATGTTTATACCGATATCGATCAGTATTGGGACAACACCAAAGCAAAAGAGATTTGGGTGTAAAAAAGTTTCCGCGATATAATGAGAAAGCTGCCTTTGGCAGCTTTTTTCAGGCGAATTATACCAATCAAAATGATAGGTATGATTTGAAAGAGATGATCATTAATGATGAAAGATTATTTTACAATTGAGAATATTCAACGTGCCGTATCTCCCGAAGCTTTACTGGCCGGCTCTTTTGGCATTGAGCGCGAGGGACTGCGGATGAAAGCAGACGGGGCATTGGCCTTGACATCGCACCCCGCTATTTTTGGCAATAAATTAACCAATCCGTTGATCACAACGGATTTTTCGGAAAGTCAAATTGAAATTGTCACACCGGCGTTAAGCAGTGTTGAAAAAACTTATCAGCTTTTATCCCATTTGACGGACTTGGTGGAAACTGCGTTGCCCTGGGACGAGTTCTTTTGGCCCAATTCAATGCCTTGTGTTTTGCCGCCGTTAGATCAAATTCCCATTGCGCATTATGAAGGAGCCCCCGATGCGGAAGCTTCAATGCTTTATCGCCGGGGCTTGGCCCAAAAATACGGTGCCCAGAAACAAATGCTTTCGGGGATTCACTTCAATTATTCTTTGGCGGAAGAAACGGTTAAGACGTTGTATCGTAACTCAAAACAAAAGGAGAGTTCACTTTCTTATCAAGCGTTTAAAGATGAACTTTATTTAAAAATAGCTCGAAATTATCTGCGTTATCGTTGGTTGATAATCTATCTGAGCGGTGCCACCTCGGCTGCCCATGCGACTTTCGCAAAGGAGTGTCTGCGGCTCATGCCCAACCAAGACGGTGCCCAAGGGTATTTCAGCGAGGCAGGTCCCAGTTATCGCAACGGGACCACCGGCTATAAAAATATTGATCCGCTGTATCCGCGTTACGATAGCTGTGTACATTTTGCGGATGATGTGGCCGCATTTGTGCAGGAGGGAAAACTTTCTCAGCCGAAGGAATTGTATGCGCAGGTGCGCCTGAAACCCAAGGATCCCAAAGACTGGCTGCATTCGCTGGCAAAGGACGGGATCGACTATATCGAAATGCGCACGATGGATCTCAATCCTTTTGATAAATGCGGCATCAGCCTGATTGATATGCAACTCATGCATCAAATGATGCTGTATTGTTTGCTAAAGCCAGAATCGAATACGGATTTTGCAGCCGTTCAGGTAGAAGCCTTTCACAATGAAAATCTAGCAGCCGAACGCGGATTTTGCGGTGATTTAATGCTGAGCCGGGATGGAGAAGCAGTTGGTTTTAAAACCTGGTCCCTTGAATTAATTGACGAAATGCTGGAGATGGACGATCGCTTGTCGTTAGGCCGACAGAAAATGCTTAAAACAATGAGACGTCGTGTAACCCACCCGGAAACGACCCATGCCGCTAAATTGAATGCATCCATCAAGGAGATGAGTTTTCTTGAAACAAACCTGGCACTGGCGGCAGAATATCGAATCGAAAGCAAAGTTGCGATACAATTGGGTTTGCAGAAGGGCGATGCGTGGCTTGCACAATACGACGGACCGGCACTCCCGGGACGTCGCATTGCGGCCGAATAACAGGGTGGCTTATGGGAAAGATTTTTGAGAGGCCGCAGGCCATTGCGACATACGACTGCCTGGAGGATCATCATTTGTCGCCGGTTGCCGTGATGAATTATTTTCAGCAGATTTCGCTGGAGCACAGCGCGTCTTTAAAAGCCGGGCCTTACGAGCTCAGCGCGTTGGATCTGACATGGATCGTCGTAAAGTATCATGTCGATTTTTGGCAGATGCCCCGGTTTCTGGATCAGTTGCAGCTGGGGACTTGGGCCTCGGCTTTTAAAGGGTTTACGGCTCACCGCGGATTTTTTTTGAAAAATCAATCGGGGGAGCGCATGGTGGATGGCCGGTCTCATTGGATGATGGTGGACCGTCGGCAGAATCACATTGTCCGCGTTAATGAAGTGCCGATCAATGCGGTTTATGATGTGGAAGATCAGGGGCCAAGGTTTAAAATGCCGCGGTTGGCGAGAATCAAAGATTGGGAAAATGTGCGTCAGTTTAGCGTGCGCTATTTGGATATTGACTATAACGGTCACGTCAACAATGTGTGCTATTTGGCCTGGGCGTTGACGTGTTTGCCGGCTGCGGTGCTTCAATCCAGAACGTTAAAGACGCTGGACATCGTCTTTAAAGAACAGGCCCTCTATGGAGATGTGGTTACCGTGAAGGATCGGGAGATCGCTCCGGATTGTTATCGGGTCGATATTTTCAATGCCAATGAGACATTGCTCACGCAATTACAATTGCAATTTTAAAGACAAAAAATAAAAACCACCAGATCAATGTGAGCTGGTGATTTTTATTTGTCATAGTTTTGTAATTGCTAAGCCTTTTCAGGGCCAATTTGGTTGATGGCGGAGACAAGTCCTTTGATCGACGCGACGATAATATCGTTATCAATGCCGGCCCCCCACACAATGCGCCCGTCGCCAAGGGTCAAGCCGATATAAGCCACTGCCCGAGCCTTTGAACCGCTTTCCAATGCGTGTTCGCTGTAGGCCAGGTCGACGATGGGGGTATGGATATGGCGGATGACCGTGTTGAACACCGCGTCGATACGGCCGTTTCCGTCTTCCTCATAGTCACCGATATCCCCCTCATTATTGATGGTTAAATGAGCACGAATCCGTCCGTCCTCCAACTGTTCGAAATGTGCTTTTGGAATGCCAAAGTAATCTTCTTTATTAACATAGGTGTCCATAAAGATTTGATAGATCTCGTCCGGTATGAGCTCCTTATGGGCATGGTCCGAAACGTCTTTGACCGCATATCCAAAGTTTTCGCGCATTTTTTTCGGCAGATTAAAACCGTATTTCTGTTCGAGCACATAGCCGATGCCGCCTTTGCCGGACTGGGAATTGATGCGAATGACATCTTTTTCGTACCTGCGGCCGATATCCGTGGGGTCAATGGCGAGATAGGGGACGTCCCAGGTGTTTTTATGGTCTTCTTCCCGCAGATGCATGCCCTTGGCAATGGCATCCTGATGAGAGCCGGAGAAGGCGGCAAAAACCAATTGTCCGGAATAAGGCTGGCGTTCATAAACATGCATGCGGGTATCGCGTTCGTAGGCTTCGGCCAGTTCCGGTAGATTGCTGAAGTCAAGTTTGGGATCGACCCCGTGGGTGTACATATTGAGCGCCAGGGTAATCACATCGACATTTCCGGTGCGTTCCCCATTGCCGAAAAGCGTCCCTTCGACGCGGTCAGCGCCGGCGAGAAGGCCTAATTCCGTATCGGCAACTCCGCAGCCTCGGTCGTTGTGCGGGTGAAGCGAAAGCAAAACGTTGTCGCGGTGTTTGAGGTGTTTGCTCATGTATTCAATCTGACTGGCATAAACATGGGGCATCGATAATTGAACGGTAACCGGGAGGTTGATGATGACCTTGTTATCGGGAGTGGGCTGCCATACATCGAGCACGGCGTTGCACACGTCGAGGGCGTAATCAATTTCTGTGCCGGTGAAACTTTCCGGGGAGTATTCAAATTGAAAATTGCCGTTGGTTTCCTTGGCCAGACGATCGAGGAGCTCGGCCCCATCGACAGCAATTTTTAAAATTTCGTCCTTCGGTTTGCGAAAAACCTGTTCGCGCTGAGCCTTAGAAGTGGAGTTGTAGAGGTGGACAATGGCCCTTTTGCAGCCATCCAAAGCTTCAAAAGTCTTCTTGATGATATGCTCCCTGGCCTGGGTCAGCACCTGAACGGTCACGTCGTCGGGGATCATGTCCCGTTCGATCAGCGCGCGCAAAAATTCGTATTCCGTTTCTGAAGCGGCGGGAAAGCCGACTTCGATTTCTTTAAAGCCGACCTTCACTAAGTAATTGAAATAGTCTAGTTTTTCTTCGAGGCTCATCGGGATGATCAGCGCCTGATTGCCATCGCGCAAGTCGACGGAACACCAGATAGGCGCGTGATCGATGTATTCCTTGGCAACCCAGTCATTGGACGGTTCCGGGGGCATAAAATATTGGCGGCGGTATTTTTTGTAATTCATCATTTTGGGTTCCTCCTGATAGATAAGTGGGTGGGTGGAGCCATTAAAAAACGCCTCCATGCCAAATGCATAGAGGCGAGGACACATCATTGGGATGCGGTTTCGCGGTACCACTCTATTTCGCAACGAATATTGATTGCGTGTTCGTTGCCTCATTATCGGATACGGCTTAACAAGCATTGCTAAGATTATATCCTCCCAGGATAACGGATGGGATCCGGCTTGCCTAATGATTAAAACGTTCAGCTTACCGCTCGAGGGCCAGTTCAAATTCCTTTCACAACCGCTTCACATCGGCCAGCGGCTTTCTGGATGTTTGGAGGAAATTTACTACTCCCTGTCAATACGTTGGATTTATATTAGCGTTCACATATACAATTGTCAAGAAGTTCGGCAAAAATATGCAATTAAAAAACCGATTTTTTTCAAAATCGATTAAAAAATCTTCTGTAAATAAAAGTTTCCAATTCTGCTAAAGAAAAAAAGCTATGTTATAATAAAAAGCACTAAAAAATGAGAGGGCTGAACATTTGATGAGAGGCATTTAAATGGACGGCATAATCAACACTTTAAGTGATAAGGAAAGGATGACTGATGAAAATATCCTTTATCCATACGGGAGATATTCATTTAGGGCGCCAGTTTCATTTTAAAAGCGGTGATCCGGGACTTGGTGAAAGACGACGCATGGAGCTCTGGAAAACTTTTGATAAAATCATTCAAACGGCCGAAAAAAATCATATTCATTATCTGATTATCAGCGGCGATCTTTTTGATTCGCTAGAGACGGACATCAAATTATTAAAAATGGTTTCGGAACGACTGAGCCGGCTCACCGTGTCGAAGGTGATCATTTGCCCGGGTAATCACGATTATTATAGTCCGGCGAGCCTTTATGGCTTGGTGTCCTGGCCGGAGAACGTCACGATTTTTAAAAGCGGAAAGATGGAAGACGTGTATTTTGAAGACACACAGACCCATATTTACGGGCTTGGGTGGACGCGCGACACCTATAAGCAAATGCCGTTTGATGCCGGCCATTTGCCAGTCCGAGAAGCGGATAATAATATTTTGGTCTTGCATGGAGATGCTCTCAATGTTCAAAGTCCGTTTATGCCGATCGATCTCAGCCTGTTTGATTATTTTGATTACGTGGCGTTGGGACATATTCACAAAGGCACTTTTTTAAACAAGCGCGCGGCTTATTGCGGTTGTCCCGAACCTTTGGCTTTTAAAGATGGCGGCGATTGCGGCATTGTCGTTGGGCAAATTGATCGGCATCATCTGCAGACACAAAATGTCTTGACGCAGAAGCGGCGGTTTATCACGCGGATCATTGGCGTTGAGCCGGGAATGACATTGGATGATTTGCGGCGCATTTGCACCGGCGTCGATAAGGAACCTGCGCGGATGCGTCATTTTTATCGGCTTAAGCTGGAGGGTTATCACAATGTGGATCTTTCACTCGAATGGTTGCAGGAAGAGCTGTCCCATCTTTTTTATTATTTGGAATTGGATGGGAGCGCTTTAGAGCCGGATCTTGATATCGACCGTTTGCTGGAAGAAAATGCTGATAATATTATCGGCCGTTTCATTCAGGAAATGCGGCGCAATGGGACGGATCCCGTTGCGAAAAAAGCTCTTTACTATGGGGTTGAAGGGCTGCTGCAGCACGGAGGCAACCATGAAAATTAAAACGCTGAATCTGCATGCTTTCGGTAGATTTAAAAACACAACCATCGAAGTGTTGGATGGCTTTAATTTGATTTTCGGGCCCAATGAAGCGGGAAAATCAACGATTCAAGCCTTTATCGAGGGGATGTTTTTTGGCTTCTACAAACCCTATCGCAAACGCCGGACGTATAGTGATGATTACGAACGCTATCGGCCGTTGCACAGTGATAAATATTACGGTTCTATCATTATCGAAGATAATGCCGGGCGTGAAGTTCGCATTGAACGGGATTTTTTGCAGGAGCGAGATGGTGTTCGCATTTTTGACAACATCACCGGAGAAGATATTTCGGAGACTTATCCTTACGATCCAGTAACCAAGCAGTATATACCGCTAGGATACAACGCTGTTAATTCTTCTGTGTATAATAACACGGTTAATTTTAAACAAATGGCAGCCCGTTCTGATGAAGATCTTGCAGCGGAAATCAATAGCCGGTTGGTTAACATGGCGGGTGATCAGTCCGGTGATATTTCGGTGACGGGTGTATTGGATTATCTGGCGCAGAAAAAAGAGTCCATCGGTACTTTCCGACGAAGTCAGTCCAATTATGGGATGACCGTTCGCAAGCGTGATACCTATGAAGAAGCATTGGATCTCGCACAGAAAAAGTATCAGCGGATTCGGACTAATCAAAAGCGAATTTTGCAGTATCAGGATCATTTGGCGATATTGGCAGATAAACAGGGCAAGCTGGAAACGGCTAAGCGTGATCGCGAGCAGCAGGCAGTGGACGCTCAGCGAAGAAAGGTTGAAGCAGTTCGGGCTGAAGGGAAAAAACTTCAGAATCAGATTGATGCCTTAACGGCACAAACGGCCTACTACAAACCGGAAATAGACGATCAGCTTCGATTGATGGCAAAGCATTGCGAAGATCTGGCGCGAAAGAAGACCGCAATTCAAAAAGAATTAACCGGCGCGAAAAATAAATTGGAACGGGCAACGCACCGGGAGGCGCAGCTGTCGCAAAAGCTGAGCGGCATTGACGAGGCCAGTGTCAATGATGACTGGGCTTTGTATCGGCAGTGTATGGGTCAGCCTTTAGCGGAAGATGAAGCGGCTGAAAGGAAAACGGGCCAGACTTTTGCCGGTAGTCAGGGTCTTTTGGGAATTAGTCCTTTCGTTTGGGGCGGCGTGGTATTAGTCGGAATCGTATTGCTGGTTCTCGCCTTGTTAAACCCTAATGCGATGCTCCGTTTTGGGTTGCAGGTGTTTCTTTCAGCGTTGGGATTGGCCGGAATGCTGGCCGGCGGAGGCTTCTTGCTGGTGCATCGATTGGGACAGACATCGTCAAGTGAGCATCGAATATCGCAACAGCCGAAAACAACTTCTGAGACAGATGAAGTGGACTGGCTGGTAACGCAAATCATGGCCACTTATGGCCAGCGGCATCGCGCCGGATTTGAAAAAATCATGAAACGTTTGATAAATGCTTTTGAAGAACAGAAGTTGTTGAAAAAACAGGTGACGGATCTCCACTATCAAATTGATCGGCTGTCCGATGATGCGGCGGATTGCAGTGATGTGATACAACAGGAAACGGCCGCGATTCAGGCGATTTTATCGCCGCTGGACTTGGATTCAATCGAGGATTACCGAGCCGGTGCCGGCATTCAGGAGCAGATTCGGGATCTGCAGGCAAAACGCCAGGCCAATGCGGAACTATACGAGAGTTTGTCCGGTGAAGATTATGTGCGTATGCCCAAACGGTCGGATTTGTTTGAGACAGACCGATCCGAAGATCGCAAATTAGCGCAATCGATGGAAAGTGCCAAACGGGAGATTGCGAGTTTAGAAGGCGAGAACCAGACGCTCGCAGAGGAAACCGAATCCCCGGTGGTATTGAAAGAAAAAATTGAGGCGCTCAACGATCAGATTGAAGCCTACGAAACCGAACTTAAGGCCTGCGATATGGCCGAAGCCTTTTTCAATCAATATCAAAAGGAAAGCCACTATATGCGAGCCGGCGATCTCAATCAGAAGATTGGGGATATTTTGGGGAAAATCACACACAAATATCACGAAGTCAAAGTGGATGATCAGCTGAATATTCGGGTGGTGAGCCCGGGCAGCGGGGCATTGATTGACCTGAAGCAATTATCCGGCGGGACCATCGATCAAATTTATTTTGCACTACGATTTGGCGTGCGGGATATTGTAGATCGTGGCAGAAACTTGCCTTTTATTCTAGACGATCCCTTTGTTCAATACGACGATGTTCGCAAGAAAGCGGCGATTCAATTTTTGAATCAGGTGAGCGAAGACGATCAGGTTTTGCTCTTTACTTGCAGTAGTGATGAAAAAAATATTATGGATGAAGCCGGCATATCATATGTTGGTATCGGCATTTAAAAAAGACCTTGAAAGCAGTTGATATGTACCCAAAATCCTGGACACATCATTGGAACCTAGGTTAGCAATAGATGGATGTTCTCCTGTATTTTACAGGAGGCATCCATTTTGTTTTGCTCTGGATCCGTTCGTTATTGTAGTAGTTTATATAGCTCCTTACTGCTTTGAAGAAGGAATCAAACGATTGGTATTCCTTTTCATAGCCATCATACATTTCGTTCTTAAGCCTGCCAAAGAATGTCTCTATAATGCAGTTATCATAGCAGTTCCCTTTTCTTGACACAGACTGGATAATACCGTGTTTCTTCAGCTCGCTACGACAGAAAGCCTGCTGATATTGCCATCCCTGATCACTGTGCAAAATTAGACCCTTTACGGAAGGAAATTTTCTAAATGCTCTTGTCAGCATTCGCTTAATCTGTTCCATGTTCGGGCTTACTGACAGATCACAGGAGATTATCTCATTAGTCCCCATACTTCTACGCATTTCCCCTTGAATTCATAACTGTATCGCATAAAAACACCCTCCTTACTGGTACATTTTCATGTCCAGTAAAGAGGGTACATATCAGTTGCCTTTCGGGGTTTTTTGTGTGGTACCGAGTGTAAATATGCGGTTTAGAGTTGAAAAGTGGATCGCGGATGATTCACGGCCATCATTTTTAAATAATGGGTGAAAGCGGCCATATTTGGCGGTGCGATGCGATTGGTGAATAGACCTTCAAAAATAGTCAGCATGAGCAAAGTCGGGTAGAGCCGATCTTCGCCAAGGCGTTCCAGATCGTGGCATAAAGCGGGATCCGGCAGACGGGAAGTGGCGTTGATCGCCGTGAAGAGCAATGCTTCTTTGAAATGCGCCAAGAGATAATGATCGACATCCAGATGCTGCAGAGGATAATTGATTGCCTTATTGGCTTCGACCAGTTGTCTGAAGGTTTGATCAAAGTTGTCATAAAGAGCGATCATTTGGTTGATCAAATAAGCCTGGAAGGCTGAAACGTCTTTGGGATCCGCCTGTCTATCGCCATACCAGGAGAGATAGTTGAGAACAAAGGATGCGGTAAAGCGGCCAAGATCTTGGGCGATGGGGCCAAAGCCGGCGAATTCCGTGTCGATGACTTTGATGTGTTCGGCATCAACCATGATATTTGACGCGTGAATATCCGTGTGAATTAAACATTCTTTGGCATTTAAAAAGCGGTCGGCCAATCGTTTGATTTTTTGTTGGATGGTCGGATTGCCGATAATGCGCTTGCGAAGAGGCAGCGCTTCAAGCTGCGTCGGCCGTTCCAAGGTGACGACACTGTTGCTTTGAAAGACGGAAAAAAACAAGGTGTCGTAGGCGCCGTTTTCGAAATAGTGGCAAAGTTTTTCAAAGCGGTAACGCGTCATGTTGAGGGCAGACGAGTCGAAAAGATTTCGAGCAAAAAAACTGCCCATCCGCGAAGCCAGCATTGGATATTGATGCATCCGACTGTTTTCGTAGCGCAGCATTTTCAGCGCGCTCAGATCTTCCATTACGGTGATGCCTAAGGGCTCATCATAAAGATAAATCTCCGGACAGATACCGGGAGAGACTTGATTCCAAAAAATTAAAACGGCGTTTTCGTTGCGAATGCGGGTGGGATCGATTGGTGGTTTAGCACGATCTTCCGGGCTGTCTGTGCGGCTGATGGGAATGGCGCAGACGCGTTTAACAACAACCGAATGGCCGTTAGATCCGCTGACCCGAAAAAGTTCGTTCATAAAACCCTCGGCGCTTTCTTTAACATTGCGCAAATCTTCGACGCTTAGGGTGCAGCTTTGAGGGAAAAGTTGATGGTTCTTCAGGTATTGACCGATCCAGGAGATCGTTGCGGGTTGTTTTTGCTCTTTTGCCATGGAAACTCCTTAAAAAAGCCCGGAATATCCGGGCCCAGGTTTAACGAAAAATATTGTCTTTAACATCGAGATAACGATGAATCTCTTCGGTGAGTTCGGGAATGCCCTCCCCGGAAAAGGAGGAGACTTCAAAAATTTTGTCTTTTTTAATGCCGGCGTATTCGAGATAGCGGTGGCTTCGGGCGATATCGGCTTTTTCGTCGTCTCGTCGATCGATTTTTGTGACAACGCCGATTGCGGGGACATTAAAGAACGAAATAAAATTCGGACGGATGGAGTTCATGGTGTCCACACAGGAACTGACCATGATGATCAGGGCACTGTCCAATGAAACGGAAACGGCCTGATGGGAAAAAATGGACATCTCGATGAATTCGCCCGGCGTATCGATAAAATTATCGGTGTAGGTAACCTGCTGGGTCTTGGCGTATTTCAATTCCTTTTGCTGGAGACACTGCATCAACGTGGTTTTGCCGCTTCTGATTCTGCCCATTAGAGCGACACGATTGCGATTACTGGCCATCGATTAAGAGTGGGTGATATGATCGGGGACGTCGAATCCCAAAGTGTTCTTGAGGAACTCAATGATAGCGCGAACGGCAGAGTTCACATCGCTGATGGCCCCGGTGATGACGAGAGAACCGCTGAATCGGTCGAGAAAACCGATTTGAACGGCGGCAGCCTTGGTGCCGACATCCGCTGAGATAATGGACGCCTCGCTTGGTGTGATGGTCAGGATGCCGATGGCATCGTTGCGGTCTTCTTCGAGGCCAAGCTTGACATAGACGTCGTGTTTTGGATTGGCGATCACGTGCGCAAGAGTCACTTGCTTCCCGGGGACATATTCTTGTATCGAGCGTTCAATGCCTTCGCGGTCTTTATCTAAACTGGGCATGGGGTTCTCCTTGTGTCTTAATGATTTGTTTGAATTCTACCATATTTTGGTTTCGATTACTCATGGAACGCCAATATTTTTCCCTAATAGACAAAATACTCCTAAAATGTTTTTCACGCTTGTATTTTTTTAGACGGTCGTATTATAATAGGCCTCATGAAAAAGGGCGGATGGGCCGGCCATGACTGGCAGTGTATCGAATCGGCATTAAAAGAAAGGATAGCGCGATGAATTGGAAAGAAGTCCGTGTGACAACGTCTCAGGAAGCGGAGGAAGCCGTGATCAATTTGTTTTATGAGGCAGGCGCCAAGGGAACCGCCGTAGAATCGGCAGCCAATCTTAGCGCGATTCGAGACGACAAAACCATTAATTATGTGGATAATCGGATTCTTGCCATGGATCCGGAAGCGTCTTATGTGGCTGGTTATTTTCCGGATGACGAAAACTTTGAAGCACAATTGCGACAGATTAAGCAAGGGCTGAGCCATCTTTTGGAATGGGGACTGGATCCCGGCGCGCGCACCATCATGGTGCGGGAGACAGTTGAAGAAGATTGGGCCAATTCCTGGAAACAATTTTACAAACCGACCAAAATCGGCGATAAAATTGTGATTAAACCGACCTGGGAGCCTTATACGGCACAAGTCGGTGAAATGATTGTCAATATGGATCCGGGGATGGCCTTTGGTACCGGAACACACGAAACAACACAGCTTTGCGTGCTCGCATTAGAAAAATATCTGCATCCGGATGACCTGGTGTATGATGTTGGCTGCGGTTCGGGGATTTTGTCCATTGTGGCCGGAAAATTAGGGGCGCAAAAGGTCGTGGGCGTAGATTTTGATCCGGTTGCGGTGGACGCCGCCCGATCCAATGTGGCCCTCAATGATTTGGGTGAGCAAGTCGGTATTGAAGAGGGAGATTTGCTCGAGGTCATTCCCCAGGATCATCAGGCAGATCTTGTCGTTTCAAATATTCTGGCAGAAGTGATCATTCGGCTGGCGGATTCCATTCGGCTGTATCTAAAAGACGACGGCATTTTTATCGCGTCCGGCATTATTCATGAGCATTTGAATGAAGTAAAGAATGCTTTGAAGACCAAGGCATTTGACATCGTGGCGACAGACGCGATGGGCGAATGGGACGCGGTGGTCGCGCGGAAGCTGGCCCAATAATGCATCGTTTTTTTGTAAAGCCGGAACAGATTCACGGCGATCAAATTACGATTGACGGTGAAGAATTTAAACATGCTGCTAAGGTGGTGCGCATTCGCGACAATGAGCTTTTTGAAGTGTGTGATGGCAGCGGTTTTGATTATCATTGTTTGATTGCCTGTCGGGAAAAGGAACAATTAACGGCGGCGATTCAAGAAAAACGGCCATCTGCGGGTGAATTGCCCTATGCGGTGACATTATTTCAAGGATTGCCCAAAGGTCAGAAAATGGATGAAATTGTCCAGAAAAATACGGAGTTGGGAATCAGCAGCGTGGTGCCTTTTGTTTCGACCTTTTGTATGGCCAAACTGGAGAAGCCGGATAAGGCGCCCAAGAAATGCGGCCGGTGGCAGCGCATAGCCTTTGAGGCGGCTAAGCAATCCAAACGGGGGAAAATACCGCGGGTGCACGAGCCCGTCGCCTTTCAAAGAATATGTGAGGTGACGGCAGATTTTGATTTGGTGCTTTTGGCTTATGAACACGAGATGGATAGGCCCCTTCAAACCGTGCTTAAAGGGCGGACACGGAGCCGAAACATCGCCGTGATCGTGGGATCGGAAGGCGGATTTTCCTGTGAAGAAGTCGAAAGGCTGGAGGCAGCGGGTGCAAAGAGCGTTTCGTTAGGAAAGCGCATCTTGAGAACGGAAACAGCTGGTATGGCCTTACTGGCTCAAATCAATTATGCATTTGGCCAATAAGAAGTGGATGAATAATAAAAGAGAATATGAAAAAAAAAGTCGCATTTTATAATTTGGGATGTAAAGTTAATGATTTTGATACCGAATCGATGAAAGCCTGTTTTTTAAAAGTCGGTTATGAAGTGGTTCCTTTTAATGCGGCGGCGGACGTATATGTGGTGAACACTTGTACTGTGACCCATCTCGGCGATCGCAAAAGCCGGCAGATGTTGCGCAAGGCGCGGCGAAAAAATCCCAATGCGGTTATTGTCGCTGCTGGCTGTTACGCCCAGGTTGCCCCCGAAGAAGTATCAAAAGTTGAAGAAGTGGATTTGATTTTGGGTACGGCCCATCGTAATCGTGTGGTCGATGAGGTGGTGCGGTTCCAAGAAGACCATCATCGTCAAGTTTATGTGTCGGATATTAGTGAACAGCATATTTTTGAGGATATGCCCATTGCCGAACACCGCCGGCATACGCGGGCGTTTTTAAAAGTGCAGGACGGCTGCAATCAATTCTGCACCTATTGCATTGTGCCCTACGCCCGCGGGCGCATCCGCAGTCGCAGGATCGATTCCGTTTGTGAGGAAGTCCGGCTTCTGGTCGCGGATGGGTTTAAAGAGTTTGTGCTTTCAGGCATTCACATTGCGTCCTACGGCAAGGATATGCCGGGGGGTCCCGATTTGCTTGCCTTGATTCGCGCTGTGGATGCGATTCCCGGTGTGGCGCGCATTCGTCTGGGATCCATTGAACCGCTTTTGATGACGGAGACTTTTGTTTCAGGACTCAGTGAGATTAAAAGTTTTTGTCCTCATTTCCATTTGTCGCTGCAAAGTGGCTGCGATGCCGTGCTCCAACGTATGAATCGCCATTATACGGCAGATCAGTATCTCGGAATTGTCCAACGGATCCGCCGGTATTTTTCAAAGCCGGCCATTACGACAGATGTTATCGTCGGTTTTCCAGGAGAAACCGATGAAGAATTCCAAGCGACAAAAGATTTTATGACAGCTGTTAATTTTTACAAGGTGCACGTTTTTAAATATTCTAAGCGACGTGGAACCCCGGCGGCCGATTTTGAAGGTCAAGTGGATGAAGCGACAAAGCACCGGCGCAGTCAGGGCTTAATTGCTTTGTCCCGCGAGCAAGAACAGGCATTTCTTAAAGAGAATGCGGGTGAGCGCATGCCAGTGCTGTTCGAGCAATTGCAAGCGAATCACTGCATCGAAGGACACACCCCCAATTATATTCCAGTGCGGATGTCCGCTGATGGAAAAAAAATAGGACAAATTCAAGAATTGATGTTACAATATTCAAAAGATCAATCCTATATGGTGAGTGAATAGAGGGGAGAAGGGCCCATGGCAGAAGATTGCATTTTTTGCAAAATCGCTGAAGGCGAGATTCCGTCGGAAATTGTCTATGAAGACAAAGATATTGTCGCTTTTAAGGATGTGAGTCCTCAGGCACCGATTCATATTGTGATCATTCCCAGAAAGCATTACACTTCAATTTTGGCAATTCCGGCAGGAGATGCCATCATGGGGAAGATTCAAACCGTGATCAGCCGTCTGGCGATCAAATTTGGTGTTGCGGAAGATGGATTCCGGGTTGTTAATAATTGCGGAGAGGCTGGTGGACAAACGGTGCCGCATGTGCATTTTCATTTTCTGGCAGGCAGAAATATGGCTTGGCCACCAGGCTAATTCGGTTGAACGAAGGGCAAGAAATTGCCCTTTTTTATTGACAAAATTTAAGGGTTGAAATATAATATTTATTGCCCGACCCATATCAACTGATTTCCAAGGGTAGTTTTAACCAAGGAAGGGGGGATAAGAATGTCAGAAGTTAGAGTACGTGAGAATGAATCTCTGGAAAGCGCGTTAAGACGTTTCAAAAGAAAGACGGCCATGGCAGGTGTCATGTCTGAAATTCGCAAACGCGAGCACTACGAGAAACCGAGTGTCAAGCGCAAAAAGAAATCTGAAGCGGCCAGAAAAAGAAAAATGAAGAAACACAGATAAAGGATGTGGCATAAGTTTGGCATTAAAAGAGCAGCTTCTTGCTGATCTGAAAACAGCGATGAAAGCCAAGGATAAAGTCCGCAAATCGACAATTACAATGATGCGCGCGGCGATTCTTCAGCAAGAGAAGGACCAACGTGTTGATGCATTGCCGGAAACGGATATTCAGGCCATTATCAGCAAACAGTACAAACAGCGTAAAGATGCGCTGGACGAGTTTATAAAAGCTGGACGAGATGATTTAATCGAACAGACAAGGGCCGAGATGGCAATCATTGAAGCCTACCTTCCAAAACAATTGACGCAATTGGAAATTGAAGCAATTGTTGATGAAACCATTCAGGAAGTCGGTGCCGCGAGCATGAAAGATATGGGAAATGTCATGAAAGCACTGATGCCAAAAATCAAAGGTGCAGCTGACGGGGAGATTGTCAATCAGATTGTCCGAGCAAAATTAGCCTAAGCGATAAAAGGGGAATGCAGAATTGCATTTCCCTTTTTATTTGATTTTAAAAGGATTTTTACAATAAATATAGAATCTTTTGTGGCGATGAAAGGCAGACGATGATATAATTAGAAAATAATTGAGTTTGTATTTTGAATCGTAAGGATTAAACAAATGAAAAGACCGGCCATTTGGATCATAGCAGGTATGATATTCGTGATCCTTTGTGTCGGTTTTTTTGATGGAAAATCAACGGTTTACGATGCTTATATCGGGAAAACCGTTCGAATGACTGGGGTTGTTGAAACGATCCCGACTCGTCATAGACAACAGGTGCGCTTTGTATTGGGCAAAACGGTTATCAACGGGGAACGGATTCATGGCAAGGTCATGACATCTGTGTCATGTTTTGACAGAAAAGATGATTTGAAGACGCTGCAGCCCGGAGACATCGTCAGAACCGAAGGAGCGCTGGCGCTTCCAAATGGACGTCGGAATCCCGGCGGTTTTGATTACCGGCGCTATTTAAAATCAAGGGGAATTTCAGCACAAATTTATGTGCCATATAAACATAAAGTGACCATCGCGGGGCAATGGCATTCACCGATTTTTTCGGTATTACAGCTAAGAAAAAGTTTGACAGCGGTTTGTAATCAATATTTTGATCAACGCGTGGCTCATTTATTGACGGGCATTCTTTTTGGTGATCTTCAGGGAGATACCCAATTGCGGGAAACATTTGCTGATGCTGGGATTGCGCATGTGTTGGCTGTTTCGGGGCTGCATGTTGGTTATTTATGTGCAGCCGTTTGGTGGCTGTGCAAGGCGATGGGGCGAAAAGAAGCACAAGCAATGGTGATGACCGCTGTGGCCGTTGGCTTTTATATTGTATTGACCGGCTTCGCGGTATCCGTGGTTCGGGCGGCAATCATGCTGATGATTCCGTTTTGGGGACGGGTGACAAAACGTCATGTGGATCGGCTTTCGGCTTTGTGTGTGGCAGCGATGATCATTCTTGCTGTTGCGCCGCATCAACTCTGGAGTGTCAGCTTTCAAATGAGCTTCGGGGCGGTGTTGGGAATCATTCTGCTGTACCGACCGTTGGTTTATCGCGTGACCCGCGACTTAGACATTCGGTCACGTCGCGGGAAATGGCTCGTTCAATCTATCAGCTTGACAATAGCAGCCACGATCGGCACCTTGCCGGCAACGTTATATTATTTTCAAACGGTGAATGTGATTGGACTCGTGGGAAATCTGCTTGTGGTACCGCTTGTCGGCATTTTATTAATCCTGGCCTTTGTTGTGATTCCTTTCCTGATGGTGTTTCCGGAGCTGGCACAAGTGATAGTCATTTTGCCATCGTTGCTGGCAAAGTTCATTTTCGCGTTGACTGATCGGTTGCGCGCATTGGCTTTTTTCAACTTTCACGGTGGAGCATTGTCGCTTGCGGCATTTCTTTTGATTGTCATGTTGGCGTTGCTCGCTGCGGGCTATTTTAACCTTCGGCATTATCGGCAGGTTATGGTGGTTTCGATCGGGCTGCCGCTTTTAATTTTTTTGACCTTATTGCCGGGATGGCTGCCGCAGGGGTTAAAGATTACCTATTTGGATGTGGGGCAGGGCGACGCCGCATTGATTGAAACGCCGGCCGGCGGCGCTTATCTGATTGACGGCGGCGGATATGAAGACAGGATTCCGGGGGAAAATGCAGAGCGAACGCCCATATCCGAACAGGTGCTCTTGCCGGCACTTTACAGCAAGGGAATTACGCATCTAGATGGCGCGTTTATTTCCCACAATCATGCAGATCACGTTCAAGGAATCGAAGAGCTATCTGGGAAGATCCCGATTGATCGGATTTATGTTTCGACGAAATACAATGGCTGGTTGATACGTCAAAAGAAAATTCCGGTGGCTGTGTTGTCCCAGGGCGACACGTTAAAAACGAAAGATGGCCTGCGGATGGTTGTGCTATGGCCGGAGCGCGATGTCGAGGCGGTTGCCGACGACAGACAAAATGAAGTTTCAATGATTTTGCGTCTGCAGTATGGGCGGCGGTCCTTTTTATTTACAGGCGATGCCGGTATTGAAACGGAGCCCCGATTGGATCCGCAGGCCATTGATGCCGACGTGCTGAAGGTGGGGCATCATGGGAGCGCCAGCGCAACATCGGCCGCTTTTTTAAAGTCTGTTACGCCGGCGATTGCGGTCATCTCTGTAGGGCAACACAATTGGTACGGGCATCCAACGCCGGCTGTGCTTAAAAGAATTCGTCGATCAAAGGCACAATGTTATCGAACGGATCAAAACGGTGCCGTCGAATTAACCACAAATGGGAAAGCACTTAAAATCAAAACCTACGAATGAATAAAAAGTTTCAAGAAAGATTAAACAGCATCAAAAGGAGATATATGAAATATCAAGAATTGATGAAGCAAATGCGCAGCGGCCAGCCGGCTAATATCTATTTGTTTACCGGCCCGGAAGAATACATTGCCAAAATGATGGAAAAACAGCTGATTCAAACGGTTATTCCCGAGGGACTTAACCAGCTGAACGTCATGCATTTTAAAGATAAAGATTTTGAAATCGGTGAAGTGATTGCCAGTTGCCGCCAGTTGCCGATGATGAGCGAGCATCGTGTTGTGGTGCTGCGAGAAGAGACCGGACTTTGTCACGGCTCGGACACCAAAACCGTGGATGCTTTTTGTGCGTATCTGGAGAACCCGGAGCCGTCGACGATTCTGATCGTGCACGACAGCAAACCGGATAAACGAAAAAAAGTTTATAAGACACTTGAAAAGGTCGCTGCGGTTGTCGATTATGAAAAGCTGAATATGGCAGAGCTTGAAAATTGGATTGCGATGCGCTTTAAACGCGCGCATAAAAAAATCGGCACACGCACGCTGCGAAATCTGATCGAAAGGACCCGATATCTCACCAGTGATGCCTGCGACATGGCGATGATTGATAACCGCGTGGCCCAGTTGATTGATTATCTGGGAGCTGAAGAGCTGGTACAACGCCAGGATGTAGCAGAGGTGGTGCCGGACGCCGTTGACGATAATATTTTTAAAATGATTGATCATGCGCTGGGAGGCAATATGGCCGGATCGATTGAAATGCTCGGGCGTTTTTATCTTCAGGGGGAATCGCCTTTTGGGGTTTTTGGATTATTGGCAGGGCAAATCCGGACGATGATGCAGGTGTGTTTACTGTCGCATCGGCGTATGCCGGTGAACATGATTGCCAAAAAAGTGGGGCGTCCGGTTTTTGTGGTCAAAGAGATGGCCGACCGCTCCAGAAAATACGGTCTTAACAAGCTTCGGGGGTTAATGATTGCACTCGGAGATCTGGATCTGTCGATGAAGACCGGCGCCATCGATCCGGAACTGGGCATCGAGCTGTTTATGATGCGCCTGGCATAGGAAATAGGAAAAGCGGAAAATGGACAAATAAAAAGGCGGCCGTTCGGCCGCCCGAGACACGTGTTAGGGAATAAACGAGATTAGGCAGTGACTTTGTCGAGCGCTTTTGCCAACTGGCTTTTTTTGCGCGATGCCACATTTTTGTGAATGACATGTTTGGCAACAGCTTGATCCAAACGCTTTGCAGCTGTGTTAAATGCATCCTGAGCCCTTGCTGCGTCGCCTTCTGAAACAACAGCCTTAAATTGCTTTTCGACTGTCTTTAGGTTCGTGCGGACAGCTTTGTTGCGTATGCGGGCAATTTCGTTGGTCTTTGCTCTCTTAATCGCTGATTTGATATTAGCCATTGAAGTACCGTACCTCCTCATTTATTGTTAACGTGAAAAGTATAGCACAGGCTATTATTGAAAACAAGAAAATTTTCAATCGCCCCTGGATTTACAAATGACTTTCATCAAGTGCTTTTGTGAGCAGCGGGGTATTTGCAAGCGAAAGCGGCTCTGTGTTAAGATAACAACGCCCATTCGGATGTAGAAAAAATTAAAAGAAGGATTGATACATGTCTTTGACACAACAGGAAAGAACGCGCAATTTTTCGATTATTGCACATATCGATCACGGCAAATCGACGCTGGCCGATCGGCTTATCGAAAAGACAGGGTTAATCTCGGCCCATGATATGGAAGATCAGCTTTTGGACAACATGGAATTGGAACGCGAACGCGGAATCACCATCAAGCTGCAGGCCATTCGCCTTTTGTACAAAGCAAAAGACGGCAATGAATACATTTTAAACCTGATCGATACACCAGGTCACGTTGACTTTACCTATGAAGTCTCCCGGTCACTCGCGGCTTGTGAGGGGGCCGTTTTGGTGGTGGATGCCTCTCAGGGAATTGAGGCACAAACCATTGCCAACGTCTATTTGGCATTGGACAATGATCTGGAAATTCTGCCGGTAATCAATAAAATTGATTTGGCATCGGCTGAACCGGACCGCGTTAAAGGGGAAATTGAAGATATCGTTGGTCTGCCGGCAGAAGGTGCGCCGCTGATTTCTGCAAAAGCCGATATTAATATTGACGAAGTACTCGAAGATATTGTTCACAATGTGCCGGCACCGACAGGAGATGTCAACGCCCCATTAAAGGCTTTGATTTTCGACTCGTATTACGACCAATACCGCGGTGTGATTGCCTCGGTGCGCATCGTTGAGGGAACCATCAAAGCCGGTATGCGCTGTTATCTGATGGCTGGGAATTTGCAGTTTGATGTGGAAGAAGTCGGTTTTTTTGAAAATCGATTGTATCCGGAAGATCAATTGCAGGCCGGCGACGTCGGCTATGTGGTGGCCGGCGTTAAAACCGTCGGTGATATTGGCGTCGGGGATACCATCACGGAAGCGGCGCGCTCGGCAGCAGAGCCGTTGCCCGGCTATAAAAAAGTGATTCCCATGGTGTATTGCGGGATTTATCCGGCAGATGGTGCCAAATATGAAGACCTCAAAGAAGCATTGGCAAGGCTCCAGCTCAACGACGCGTCACTGCTGTATGAAGCAGAAACGTCCATCGCTTTGGGATTTGGCTTCCGCTGCGGTTTTTTGGGACTTTTGCACATGGATGTCATTCAGGAACGGTTGGAGCGGGAATTTAATCTGGATTTAATGACGACGGCACCTTCCGTGATTTATAAAGTGCTTAAAACCGACGGAGAATTGCTTTGGGTGGATAATCCGGCCAATTTGCCGGATCCCTCGGAGATTGAACACATGGAAGAGCCGATTGTCAACGCGACGATCATGGTGCCCAGCGGTTATCTGGGGACGGTGATGGAACTGTGTCAGGATCGCCGAGGAACTTATATCAACATGGAATATCTGGAGGAAACACGGGTTTCAGTGCATTATGAATTGCCGTTGAACGGGATTATTTATGATTTTTTTGATGCGCTCAAATCGCGAACCCGAGGCTATGCCTCGCTGGATTATGAGGTGAAAGAATACCGCGAAGCCGATTTGGTGAAAATGGATATTTTGCTCAACGGAGATGTTGTGGACGCCTTGTCGTTTATTTTCCCCAAAGAAAAAGCCATTGCCAGAGGCCGCGCCATTTGCAAAAAACTCAAGGAAACCATTCCGAGACAAATGTTTGAGATTCCGATTCAGGCGGCCATCGGCAATAAAATTGTCGCACGGCAGACGCTCTCTGCTTTGCGGAAGGATGTATTGGCCAAATGCTATGGCGGAGATATCACCCGCAAACGCAAGCTACTGGAAAAACAAAAAGCCGGGAAAAAACGAATGCGGCAGGTTGGCAGCGTGGAAGTGCCCCAGGAAGCCTTTATGGCGGTGCTGAAGCTTGACAGTTAGGAATGAGAGAATAAAAAAGATCCTCTGCGATGGTCATAATGATCATCGTGGAGGATTTTTTATTGCTTCTGAGGTTTCAGGCGTTTATAGATACGATTCATTTCAAAGAGCCAATGGCTGTCGGCACTGTCCAAAGCCTCCTGAGGAATCCGGAAACACCAATTGCCGCCGGCTTCGCCCGGGCAATTCATGCGTGTGTCGGCGCCGTAGCCCAGCAGATCCTGCATGGGGACAATGGTCAGTTTTGCGGCACTCATCCACAGATGGCGGATAAAGGCATGGCAGACCGGACTTTTCGGACCACCCTGCTGCCAGGCGTCATCTTCGCAAGGATAATTGATATATTCAAAGGCGAATTGCCTGGCGCCGTCGTTGAGATCCCAGAGATAGCCCAGGAGGGTGTTATTGTCGTGAGTGCCGGTGTAAGCGACGGTGTTGGGCAAATAATTGTGGGGCCAGTGGATGCCGTCGCCGGTGTCGATAAAAGCAAATTGCATGACGCGCATACCGGGAAAACCGCTGTCTCTAAGCAGTTGAAGAACGTCGTCATCCAATACGCCGAGATCCTCCGCAATGATACGCGGCGTCGTAAAATTAAAAGCGACATAAACTTCATTGAAAAAGTCCATACCAGGGCCGGGAAGCCACCTGCCGTTCTGGGCGGTTTCTTCATCTGCGGGGACGGCCCAATAGGCAGAGAACGCCCGAAAATGGTCGATGCGAACCGTGTCGAACAACGTTAAAGCCATGCCCAGCCGATCAAGCCACCAACGATAGCGATCCTTTTTCATTGCCTGCCAGTCGTAAAGGGGGTTGCCCCAAAGTTGACCGGTTTCGGAAAAATAATCCGGCGGAACACCGGCGATGCGGCGCGGCCGACCGTTTTGATCTAAATCGAAAAGTTCTGGATGGGCCCAAACGTCGGCAGAACCCAAGGCGACATAGATGGGCATATCGCCGATAATGGCGATCCCTTTCTGATTTGCATAGGATTTGATATCTTGCCACTGCGTGAAAAAAAGATACTGCAAAAAAATTTCATAGGCAATGGCATTGGCCAATTTTTCTTTGATTGTGTCAAGCGTTTTGGGGTCGCGTTTGCGAAGCGTTCTGTCCGGCCAGTCCGTCCAGCAGGCAATGCCGAGATCTTTGGCAATCGCCGTATAAAGCGCATAGTCTTCAAGCCAAGGCTGGTCAGCGGTAAAGGCGTCGATTTGTTGCTGAAGGGCCGTGTCAACACGGGAAAAAGCTTTATGAAACAAAGCGGGGCGCGTGTCTTTAACCCAATCGTAGGCGGTAGCCCAGGGGGAACCATCATATCGGGCGTCACCGATTTCTTCCTCTGTGAGCAGCCCTGCGGTGTGCAGCGCATCAGGATCGATGAAATAAGGATTGCCGGCAAAAGCGGACAGGCTTTGATAGGGCGAATTAAATCCATCGATAGGGCCAAGGGGTAAAACCTGCCAATACGCACAGCCACAATGATCTAAAAAATCAACGAATTCTTTGGCAGATTGTCCGAGGGTGCCAATGCCGTAGGGACCGGGAAGGGAGGCAATGTGCATTAAAACCCCGGAAGCGCGGCTGAATTGCGGCGGCGTTTGAATAACTGGCTGCTTTGGAATGGAATTAATTTTATTTTTTAAAGGCATCAATGGAGTCCTCCTTTTGATGATGCGTGCGTAATTTATCTGCTGCTGATACGACAAAATTCGAAAGATCGCTAACGGACCGGGCAATAAAGAGCGGATGATATTTTTCGGCCGCTTCGTAATTGGCGAAACCGTAGCCATAGGTCACAGCGGTAAGTTTCCCAGGCGCCGATAGCATCGTAACGGCTGTCGCCGATGAGCAGCGCTTCCTGCGACTGCGTTTTTAATGTGTGAAGGGCGCGATCGATGATGGCTGCTTTTGTCAAGTTGCTTCCATCGTGCTGCACACCGTGAATACAGTTAAAATAGTGTGCAAGATGGCTGGATTCGAGTGTTTTCTGGGCGATGGCTTCGCCCTTGAGCGTTGTGACACCCAGTTTGCAGCCGACGTCTTTCAGACTTTGAAGAAAATTGGCGATGCCAGGATAAGGCGAAGCAAGCCGATAACTCTCTTGGATTTGAAACCGGCGATGCATGACGGCCGCTTGACGTCCCTCTTCCGGCGTAAGCCCAAACGTCTTAACATAAGAGTCGATCAAAGGGGGGCCGACGAGTGCACGGAGCTGCTTATCGGTCAAGGCCGGCCACTTCATGCTTTGCTGGACATGGCGAAAGGCGGCGAAGATGCCGGGGCCGGTATCCATCAAAGTGCCGTCGAGATCGAAAAGCACTATGCGGTATTGAAATGTGTTCATGCTGTTGGGAGACGCCATCTTTGCCAAGAAAAAGATTCATATTCGGTTTTCAATAATTTCTTTGCCTCTTTCAAGATCTCTTTTTCAGACAGTGGCAGACGGATGTCTCGAATCTCGATGATCTCCAGCGGATAATCGAGGACGCGCTTGGTAAGTGTGTAGCCGTCGTCATAGATTTTGGGGGTAACCTCAACTTCAAAATGATCGTCGGACACCAGTATGCTGGCACCGCGTTTGTCTATTTTTTCAAACATAATAATCTCCTTTGTGAATACCTGTCCATTATAGCAAAAATAAAAGCTGCTGCCGAAAGGTTTTGTCATTTAAGGGCAAAAAAATTTAAAAGATTGCCAAAAGGCAATTTATTGACTATATTATAAATAATTGTTTTATATAATGAAAATTAAAACAGACGAATTGAATAAAGGAAGCGATGCGATGTATAATCGTGATAATTTGAAAAATATTCCCAAGCGCCCGGGCATTTATATTATGCACAACCACGCCGGGGATATTATTTATGTGGGAAAGGCGAAAAATCTTTTCAACCGGGTGCATCAATACTTTCAGGATCCTAAGAAGCTGCCAATCAAGACGCAGATCCAAGTTTCCCATGTTGAATCAATTGAAACCATTGTGGTTGATACGGAAATGGAGGCTTTGATCTTAGAATGCAATTTGATCAAGGAGTATCGGCCGCGTTACAATATCATGCTGAAGGATGATAAAAGTTATCCCTATATTAAGGTGACGATTCAGGACAGATTTCCTAGGATTTTGATGACCCGGAATCATAAAAGAGACGGGGGAAAATATTTTGGCCCGTTCACCAATAGCATGGCGGTGCGCCAAACCATCGAAGCCCTTCAAAAGGTTTATCCGCTGCGTCGGTGCAATCGCAAACTCGCCTATGGCGTTCGCCGCGGGCGCCCCTGCATGTATTACCATATCGGGCAGTGCACGGCTCCTTGTACCGGGAAGCTCATAGAAGAAGCTTATCAAGAGAATGTGAATGCCATACTCGATATTCTCAATGGGAAAGAAAAAGAATTAATTGATCGGTTATCAAAGGAAATGAAAGCAGCCAGCGAGCGATTGGATTTTGAAACGGCGGCGAGCAAGCGTGATCAAATTCAGGGCATTCAGTTGGTGGTGTCCCGCCAGAAGATTATCTCAGAAAATGAGCAGGATCAGGACTTTATCGCCTATGCGGTGCAAGAAACGCCGAAAGAAAGTGATGCGAAAGCGGCAGAGGGGTTGGCGAGCGTTCAAGTTTTTAACGTCAGAGATGGCAAACTTTTGGGCCGGCATCCTTCGATGATGACCGGCGTAGCCGATGAATCGCCGGAGAGCATCATGACCAATATTGTTAAACAGTATTATGCGGGGACGCATTTTATTCCGAAAGAAATTGTTTTATCGGGTGATTTGGCGGCCGACGAGACAGAAACCATTCAGGCGTGGCTGTCCAACCAGCGTGGCAGCAAAGTCACTTTGACGGTACCGCAAAGGGGTAATAAACAAAGGCTGATCGCCATGGTGCAGAAGAATGCAGATCTGGCGTTGAGCCAGCATTTGCTCGAAAAGCATCAGAAAGAGGAGAAAAAGAAAAGCCGCTTGGATTCGCTGCGGGATCTATTGGATATCAAGGCGATTCCTCATCGCATCGAGGCGTATGATATTTCAAATATTTCCGGGAGTGACAACGTGGGAGGCATGGTCGTTTTTGAAGAGGGGCGCCCTCAGCGAAAGGCTTATCGGCGCTTTAAAATCAAAACGGTCGAAGGACAAAATGATTACGGCAGTATGCAAGAGATGCTGTTTCGCCGCATTGAACACGGGATTCATGAAATGAAAGAAGGAAAGGATCCCGGCGTGAGCTCTTTTCTGCCCTTTCCAGAAATTTTTATGATCGATGGCGGCAAGACCCATGTGGATGCGGCAAAGGCGATCCTCGCCATGTATCCTGAAATTAAAAGTGCCATTTGCGGTTTGGTCAAAGACGATCATCATCAGCTTCGCGGATTGGTTTATCAAGACGAGGAATACAAAGTCGGCAAGGGGACACCGTTGAGCGCATTATTGAATGAGATTTCAGAAGAAGTGCACCGGTTTGCGATCGGTTACCATCGGACGCTTCGCAAAAAGGGAATGTTGGCGTCCCAGTTGGAGAGCATTCCGGGCATCGGCAGGAAACGACGGAAAGCGTTGATGCGCTATTATGGCAATATTCAAAATATTCGCAATGCGACCGTGGAGGAAATGTGTGCCGTGGATGGGATGAACCAGAAATTAGCAGAAGCGGTCGTCGATTTTTTCAGTTGCTGGGCTGCAGAGAATCAAGCGAAGGAAGAAGAATGAACGATGGGAAAGGGAGAGTGTGACATGAGCGAAAAAAAGCCATTATGCACCATCAATGTGGATGCTTTTTGCAAAGCGCTGGAGTTGGAAAAATTATACAGTCCAAGTGAGGACTTTGATTTATGGGATTCGGGGACAAACCGGCCCGGGCTGCAATTGCACGGATACTATGAATATTTCGATGAAAGCCGGATTCAATTGGTTGGTAAGGTTGAAACATCATATTTGATATCGCTCGATCCAAGACTGCGAGAAAAACGCGTCGACGATTTGTTCAGCTATGACATCCCGTGTTTGATTGTATGCTGGGATTTGCCGGAAGCGGTGCTCTTTGAGAAGGCAGCGGCTAAATATCATCGTGTGTTGCTAAGAAGCAAGGAAAAAACGACTTCCTTGGTTTATCGTTTGGTGGATTATATCGATGATATAACGGCTCCCAAAACAGGGATTCACGGGGTATTGGTAGAAGTGCACGGCGTTGGCGTCGTGATTACGGGCGCCAGCGGTATCGGCAAAAGCGAAACGGCTTTGGAGCTGCTGAAGCGCGGCAGCAATTTTGTGGCTGATGACGTTGTGGAGATCACCTGTCATCACGGACATGAGCTCATTGGCGAAGCGCCGGAGATGTTGCGCTATTATATGGAGGTTCGCGGGATCGGCATCATTGATGTCCGTATGCTTTACGGGGCAAAATCGGTTAAGCGGGAAGTCAATATCGATTTGGTGATTCGTCTGGAAAATTGGGATGATCATTCGCCCTATGATCGGCTGGGTTTGGATGAACAAACGACGAATATTTTAGGTGTGGAAGTGCCGTTGGTGACCATTCCCGTTTCCAGCGGACGCAATCTGGCGGCAATTATTGAAACAGCAGCCATTAATGCGCGATTAAAAGACGCCGGATACCGCTCGGCACAAATTTTTGTCGATAATATTGCCAAACACAATAAAAAAGAAGGCGAAAAAAAGGAACGGGAAGCTGCTCGACAAAAAGAAAGAGAGACGATACAGAAGCTTGAAGAAAAGGCACGTGAGAAAACGGAGGACCTTCAAGCGGATTTGAAAAAGCTCGCGCAGAAACAGAGAGCCAAAGAGCATTCATAATCTGGATGGTTTAGATAAAAGGATAAATATGAAAAAAATTCACATTATAACAGATTCGGCCTGCGATCTGCCCGTAGAGCGCCTGCGTTCGTATGACGTTGAAGTATTGCCGCTGTATGTCACTCAGGGGGAGATCATCTTCCGCGATGGTATCGATATTTTGCCGGAAACCATTTACCGGCAGATGGCAGAAGGGGTTATTTATAAAACGTCGCAGATTCCTTACATGGATTATTTCCAATGTTTTGAGCGGCATGCCCAGACAAAACAGCCGGCTTTATACCTTTGCTTTTCCAGTGGACTGTCGGGGACTTTTCAAACGGCACAGCTGGCCTGTCACGATGTGTGTGAACGCTATCCGGATGCCGATATTCGCGTGATAGATACTAAGGCAGTGACCGGCGGCCTCGGGATGATTGTAGACGTGGTGGCTCTCGAAGCGCAAAAAGGGCGTTCAATGGATGAATTGATCACACTGACACAACGGTGCACCGTCCACATTCACCATATTTTTACGGTGACCAATCTGGATTATGTGTATCGCGGCGGTCGGTTGAGTAAAACATCGGCGGTATTAGGCAATGCGTTAAAGATTCATCCTTTCATGGAGGTGGACCGCGATGGCAAGTTGCAGATCACGGATAAATGTCGGGGCGAAAAGCGCTTGTTGAAGAAATTTATGTCTTATATGGAAACACATACTTATGATCTGGCTCATCAGAAAATTTATTTTGTAGACGCGGTTCAACAGCCGTTGGTCGATGCGCTGCAGGCCATGATCACGAAAAAAACCGGCAATACCAACTTTGAACAGACAACTCTGGCACCGGTGATCGGGACGCATATTGGCCCCGGCTCGATGACGGTCTTCTTTTTTGATGAAAATCCTTTGTAGCAGCGATGCGAATTGGTCGTTGGATGCACATTTATTGTTAGAAAGGCATTTGATTTTCTCGAAGAATTGATGGCAATGGGAGAAAAATGCGGACGCGCAATGTGATGAAGCAAGATAAAGGTTTTTGCTCACCGAAAAGGAGAACAAGATGTTAGAAAAATTGGATTTTTTAGAAGAAAAATATCAGAAGTTAAATCGGGAAATTTCGGATCCGACGGTGATTGCCGACCAGGCCAAGTGGCAGGATTTGATGAAAGAGCATGCCCATATTGAACCGATCATTCAAAAATACAAGGCCTATCGGGAAGCGGATCAAGCGATTGCCGACAGCAAGGAAATGTTGGCCGATAAATCCATTGATCCTGAATTCAAGATCATGTGCGAAAACGAGTTGGCCGAGCAAACGGCACAATTGGCAACATTGGAAGAAGAACTGAAGATCTTGCTCCTGCCAAAGGATCCCAATGATGAACGCAATGTTATTGTGGAAATTCGCGCCGGAGCCGGCGGCGATGAGGCAGCGTTGTTTGCGGGCGATTTATTCCGGATGTACTCTCGCTATGCCGAACGGCAGGGCTGGAAGATCGAAATTTTAAGCTCCAATATCCTGGACCTCGGAGGCATTAAGGAAATCAATTTTGCGATTCAGGGGCAGGGGGCGTACAGCCGCCTGAAATACGAAAGCGGCGTTCATCGGGTGCAACGTGTGCCGGAGACGGAATCCGGCGGGCGTATTCATACGTCAACGGCAACGGTGGCGGTGCTGCCGGAGGCGGACGATGTGGAGGTGGATCTCAATCCCAACAATATTCGCGTGGATGTGTATCGAAGCTCCGGCAACGGCGGACAATGTGTCAACACGACGGATTCGGCCGTTCGCCTGACGCATATTCCTTCCGGTCTGGTGGTAACCTGTCAGGATGAAAAGTCCCAGATTAAAAACAAGGCGAAGGCGATGAAAGTGCTCAAAGCGCGATTGTACGATTTGGAAATGCAAAAGCAGCAGAGTGCGATTTCAGAGGAACGCAAAAGCCAGGTAGGGACCGGCGACCGCAGTGAACGTATCCGGACCTATAATTTTCCGCAGGGGCGCATCACCGATCACCGCATCGGGCAAACCGTGCATCAGTTGGAGGCTTTTCTCGACGGTGAGATTGATGAAATGATCAATGCACTGATCACGACGGATCAAGCCAAAAAATTAGAACAAGCCGGATAAAACATGCAATTAAAAAGGCAGTTGTTTACAGCGGCCTCTTTTGTGTTCAAAGTTTGCAGATAAAGTTTTCCATGATGGTATTGCCATCCGGCGTCAAAATGGATTCCGGATGAAATTGGACGCCAAAGACGGGATGCTCCTGATGGCGGACGGCCATCACTTCCCCCAGATCATCGGTAGCAGTGACGATAAGTTCTTTTGGTAAATGATCTGCGATAAGCGAATGATATCGGGCCGCTTTAATGATGTTCGGCAGGCCGACAAACAAAGGATCGTCGTTAACCTTTATTTGAATCGCACTTTGTTTCCCGTGCATGAGTTGTTTGGCGTGACGGATGGTCGCGCCATAGACCTCGCAGATGGCCTGATGTCCCAGACAAATGCCCAGAATGGGAATTTGCGGACCGAACCGGCGAATGACAACTTCACAGATGCCGGCCTCCGACGGATATTTGGGCCCCGGGGACAGCACGATTTTGGCTGGTGCGAGCTGCTCAACGGCGTCAAGCGTTATGGCGTCGTTGCGATAGACGACAATATCCTTGTTTAAAGCTGCGATTTGTTGGTACACGTTATAGGAAAAAGAATCATAGTTATCAATGAGCAAAATCATTGTTGGTCAACCTCCCAGGCGTGCTCGATGGCGTCAATGACGGCCCTGGCTTTATTGGCACTTTCCATAAATTCATGATGCGGTACAGAGTCGGCGACGATACCGCCGCCGGCCTGGACTGTGACCACACCGTTTTTCTTGGACGCCATGCGAATAGCGATGCAGGTATCCATGTTGCCGGTGAAATCCAGATAGCCCAATGCGCCGCCGTAAATGCCGCGGGGCGTCTTTTCAAGAGTCTCGATGATTTCGCAGGCACGGATTTTCGGCGCACCGGATAAAGTACCGGCGGGCAAGATGGACAAAATGGCGTCGCAGGCGTCGAGATCCTCTCGCAGGTCGCCTTCCACCTGGGAGCAGATGTGCATGATTTTGGAATAGCGGTGGATCATCATGTATTTGGTAACCATGACCGAGTTGATTTTGGCGATGCGGCCGATATCGTTGCGGCCAAGATCGACAAGCATGTTGTGCTCAGACAATTCTTTCTCGTCGCTTAGCAGTTCCTTTTCGAAAGCGAGGTCCTCTGTTCGGGTTTTGCCTCGGGGGCGCGAACCGGCGACGGGGAAGGTGGTCAGATGCCCGTCTTGAAGCCGTACCAGGGTTTCGGGAGACGAGCAGATGATCTCGTCACCGTCGATACTCATGAAAACCATATAAGGAGAAGGATTGGTCGTGCGCAGCACGCGATAGGCGCTGAGTAAGCTGCCGCGATAAGGACTTGAAAAGGGCCGGCTTTGAACGGCCTGAAAAATATCGCCGTCTCGAATCAATGCTTTGGTCCGCTCGATCATCTGTGTATAATCGGCCTCGGAGACAGGACATTCAAAATAAACGTGACGATCGGGATGCGCTTTGGGCAGGGGCGACACATCGTAGACCAGTTTTTTCATCTTTTCGATTTCGGCACAAGCCTGGCCATAGGCAGCCATGATATGATCGGTTTGCATATTGACAATCAGCTGAATCTTTTGTTTTAAATGATCGTAGGCGATGATTTTATCAAAAAGCAGAAGATCGTAATCATTCCAGGCGCTGTTTTTGATTTGAAGCGTCGATTCGCTGTAGCCGATCATGGCGTAAGCAAAGTAGCCGACAAAACCGCCGGTAAAAGGCGGCAAACCTTCAATGCGCGGTGATCGGTGAGCGCCGAGGATTTGACGAATGGCGGCCATGGGGTCTGTTGCCGTTTCCGAATGTACCTCTCGCTTAGCATAATCTTCAACTGTGATCTGGTGATTTTTTAATCGAATGCGTATTTTCGGATCAAAGCCTAAGAAGGAATAGCGTCCCCAGGTTTCGCCGCCTTCCACGCTTTCGAGAAGAAAAAACGTTGGGATTGAGCCTGAATGCGACGTAGCAGGGTAATAGGCGTAATAATATCTGCATAGATTTCGCAACATAGGGGAATGGTGGTGTATTCCCGCGATAATTTTTCGATTTGTTCGACACTGGGAATCATTGGGATGAAATCTCTCTTTCATAAATGTTGATTTCGGACAAAGAAAAAAGCCTTTGTCCGATGTTTTACAAGGGACAAAAGCTCAAAAAATCAAAAATCGGCTTCTGCGGTGCCACCCAAATTGGTATTCAAAAAATACCCGCTCAGCAGCGTGCCAACACACGCTTTCCCGTGATAACGGCGGGAAGCCCGTTCATCTTACAACGACAATATCGCTTCAGATGACCCTCACAGGTCCATTGGGAAACGCTTCACATTCTGCCTTACACCAGCCGGCAGTTCTCTGTCATGCACGCACGCTCTTACTTACTCCTGATCGTCAGTTTAATTACGATTACAGTAGACTTTTCGAAAACAAATGTCAAGTTTTTTCAGTAGAACATAATAAAGAAAATCATTAATGAAAAAGTTTACGAATTGTGTTATAATAATTTAAATTTAGTAGATAGGAGGCGGCATTATGGGTAAAGTCATAACAATCGGAAGGGAATTCGGCAGCAATGGCCGCGCAATTGCCCGGGAATTGTCGGAAGCGCTCGGAATCCAGTTTTATGACAAAGAACTCATTGAGATGGCAGCTAAAAAAAGCAAGTTATCAGATGAGGATCTGGCAGAAATTGATGAAACGCGCGCCAATCCTTGGATTTATTCTTCGGTGGGGTATCAGGTTGGCAGCGGCTACACAACAGTCGAGCCCATTAACGATTTGCTTTATCAGGCAGAGGCTTCGGTAATTTGCGATGTGGCAGAATCAGAAGATTGTATTATTGTCGGCCGATGCTCGGATTACGTGTTAAAAGATAAAATTGACAGTCGCCATGTTTTTGTCTATGCACCCCTCAATTATCGTTTGAGCGTGGTGATGAACCGCGATAATCTGGATGAAAAAAAAGCTCGGAGCGTCATCAAAAAAGTCGATAAGCGACGTCGGTTATATTATAATTTTTACACAGATCGTAATTGGAACGATTTGCGAAATTATGATCTGTCACTCGACAGCTCCATTTTCTCAATGCAAGATATTATTGGCATTTTGACAGAAGTTTATGAAACAATGTAACATGATCATTATTTTTATAAAGGCGCCGATATCGGCGCCTTTTTGTATGCCGAAAACCACGCGTTTGACGCGTGGATGGATTATAATATCTGAGATTTTAACGAGAATATTTTTTGGTGATTTACATCAATCGCTTTCCGTGATAAGATATAGAAGCTTTCAGCAACAAGATATTGTGTTTTATAAACTGAAATATACAATTCTGGCCAAATAGAAAATTAAGATAATATATTGTTGAGGCAAGAGAAATCTAAAGAATAAAAGATAGGGAGGTAATAGTGAAACAAATTTCGGATTTATTTATGCGTCATTTTACAGGTGATTTGGCGAATAGCACCAAAACGGTTTACGACTTGTTTGAATGGCAAACAGTTGACGTGGTGATGACCAATTATCGAACGGGAGAAACCCTCTTGGAAATGAATGATTTGGAGTTTCCAGCCAATTATTCTCAAAACGCCTGCAATATCATTGCCAGTAAATATTTTCGCAAAAGTGGTGTGCCCGGACGCGGTTATGAATATTCAATGCGCCAGGTTGCGGATCGCATGGTGGGGTTTTGGGCAGATGCCCTTAAAGAAGAGGGCTTGATCGAAACGAACGATCAGTGGCAGACATTTTACGATGAACTGGTTTTTGCATTGTTGGCACAAATGTGGGCGCCCAATTCGCCCCAGTGGTTTAACACCGGCATTGAACGCAATTATCACATTGGTGCGGAATCCGATGCCCTTTATTATTACGACCCGGCTGCGGAAAAAGTGGTAGAATCTCGAGATCGTTACACAAGAACGCAGGCATCGGCGTGTTTTATCTTGTCGATCAAGGATCAGCTTCTGGGACATCGTTCCATATCGGACCATTATGTTTCAGAAACGAAATTATTTAAAGGCGGCTCCGGTGTCGGCACGAATTTTTCACCCCTGCGGGGAGAAAATGAAGCTTTGTCTTCCGGAGGGAAATCTTCCGGGATGATGAGTTTTCTCCAAGGGCTCGATCGGAATGCCGGCGCGATCAAATCTGGTGGGACAACCCGCCGAGCGGCTAAGATGGTGATCGTTGATGTTGATCACCCAGAGATTGAAGATTACATCAATTGGAAAGTCAAAGAAGAAGAAAAAGTGCGCGCGCTGGGGAAAATGGGCTACGACATGGGCATGGATGGCGAAGCCTACCAGACGGTTGCCGGTCAAAATGCGA
Source organism: Pseudoramibacter faecis (assembly GCF_036289405.1). Taxonomy (NCBI): domain Bacteria; kingdom Bacillati; phylum Bacillota; class Clostridia; order Eubacteriales; family Eubacteriaceae; genus Pseudoramibacter; species Pseudoramibacter faecis. The sequence continues at coordinate 39,863 of NZ_JAYFFI010000020.1, forward strand.
ATAATTCGGTGCGCGTTAACCGCGAATTTATGGATAAAGTGATGTATTTGGCTGAAGATCCGGAAGCCATGATCACCTTGACGGGCCGAAAGGATCACAAGGTTGATCGTGAGATCAAGGTGAGCAAATTGTGGATTGAAATCAACGAGGCCGCCTGGGCATGTGCAGATCCCGGACTCCAGTTTGACAACATCTTTAATAATTGGCACACCTGTCCGGCGGGGGAAGACGGAGATGTCGGGGCGAAACACAACCGCATCAATGCGACGAATCCCTGTTCGGAATACGCTTTTCTTGACGACACGGCATGCAATCTTGCATCCATTAATATTTTTCGCTTTTTTGATCCAAAAACGAAAAAGATTGACATTGAACGTTTTAGCCATCTGGCGGGGCTCATTCAGTTAGTTTTGGAAGCCTCCATTTATTGGGGGCAGTTCCCCACAGAAGACGTGGCGGAGAAGAGTTATAAATTCCGGACGACAGGGCTTGGCATCGCCAACACCGCTTCTTTGATTCTGGCGTTGGGTTATCCTTACGATTCAGATGAAGCGCGTAATCTGACGGCAGCCCTTGCCGGACTGATGACCGGCCATTCCTATTTTGTTTCGGCACTGATGGCGAGCAAAGTCGGAGCTTTCGAATGTTACAAGATCAACGAACCCTATATGATGCGGGTGATGCGCAATCACGCCCGGATTGCCGGCACGCTGACCGATGATTTTGACGGACTGGATTATGATCCCTATATTATTGATCACCCGATTTTAAACCGCATGGGCTTTAAAAATCTGTCGATGCGCATCAAGGATGCCTGGCAGGAAGCTCTTGACTATGGGGATACCTATGGGTATCGCAATGCGCAGGTGTCTGTGATTGCTCCGACGGGAACGATTTCTTTCGCGATGGACTGCGGTGCGACATCCATCGAGCCCTTTTACAGCCACGTGGTTTTTAAGAAGCTGGTTGGCGGCGGATCGATGGAAATCGTCAATCCGGTGATGGAAATGGCGCTTCAGAATCTGGGCTATACCCAATCTCAGATTCAAGACATCATGGCCTATATGCTTGAAAAAGATGAAAACGGCATGACCTTGCACCAAGGACTTGCAGATGCTCCTCATATTAAAAGGGAGCATCTGCCAATTTTTGACACAGCCAATACCATCCGTCCGGAAGGCCATGTGCTGATGGTCAGTTCTATTACACCGATGATTTCCGGTTCGGTGAGCAAAACGGTCAATTTGCCCAATGTGGCCACGGTGCAGGATATTGCCGATATCCATTTGCTGGCATACCGCACCGGCGCCAAGGCCATTGCCACCTACCGCGACGGCTGCAAGGCAGCACAGCCGCTGTCGAGCGGCAGTGACAACCAGGATGACCGTGACCTTGAAGACTTGACCTATCAGGAGCTGCTGGCCTATGCCAAACAGCGGGAAATCGGCGTGCCGGAGCGTAGAAAGCCGCGGGGCATTCGCAACAGTCGCACCCACACGGCCAAAATCGGCGACATCGAGCTTTACATCACTATTTCATTTTATGATGACGACCGCATTTCGGAGCTTTTCGTTTCGACCGATCGGGAAGGCACGGTGATCAAAGGATTATTGGCTTCGTTATCCAAATCGATTTCGCACATGCTGCAATACGGCATTTCACCCCAGGATATCGCGACGATGCTCCGCGGCCAGAAGTATGAGCCTTCGGGATTCGTGTCTCGCCATCCGTATATCAAAAATGCGAACTCAATCTCGGATCTGATCTCGAAGATTATCGACATCGAATGCGGGGATTATTCTCGTTGTCAGGTGAAGCCGGCACATCATTATAAGCGTTCCGAAAGCCAGCCTCACCAAATCGAAATGGCGCAGGTGGCGCAGATTGCAGAAGCACCGATTGATCTGGACGATGAATCGCTGGAGCATGTGTACGGCGAAATCTGTTCAAGTTGCGGCTCTGACCGTTTGGTTCGCAACGGGACTTGCAAGGTTTGTCTGGACTGCGGCACAACCACCGGCTGCAGCTGATTACTTCAGAATAAAATAAAACAAAAGAACAAGGGCTCGGGCTTGATATGTACCCTCTTTACCGGAGATGAAAATGCAGCAGTAAGGAGGGTGTTTTTATGCGATACAGTTATGAATTCAAGGGGAAATGTATAGAAGTATATCGTCAGGGGAAATGGCCGGCCACCCCGGATAACATCAAG
>NZ_JAYFFI010000021.1:0-39495 GCF_036289405.1 Pseudoramibacter faecis
GTGTAAGATGTTTGTAGTGACTCATAGTTTCTCCTTGAATATTGGATGTCTTTGCAAACACCATTATACCAAGGCTATGAGTCATTATTTATTTGTTGCACTTAGATTATAAATTCAGGGACGCAAAAATCGAAAGGGAGATTTGAAATCGTGGAAATACGAAAGCAGGCAGGTCTGCCGCCGGATGCGAGAACCATCCGGCAGACCGTCTTTGTCGATGAGCAGGGCTTTTATGACGAGTTTGATGCGTTGGATAAAACGGCGACCCATCTGGTCGCTATATGAAAACAATCAGGCCGTGGGCTGCTGTCGGTTTTACCAGGACGCGTTCAGGGCCCATCACATCGGACGCATTGCCGTGGTCCGGTCTCATCGCGGGGAAGGTCTCGGTGCGAAAATGGTTACGGCGGTGGAGAAGGTGCTGAGAGGCCGAGGTGTGCCGACACTGCAGCTTTCGGCGCAGGTGCGGGTGCAGTCTTTTTATGAAAAGCTGGAATATACTGCTAAAGGGGAGATTTATCTGGATGAATTTTGCGAGCACATCACCATGGAGAAGGCATTAGCATGAAAATAATGGTTTATTTGCCGATGGCTATGGTGATCGCGTCCAATGTGATCTATCATAATGTGTCAAAAAATACGCCGCCCGATGCGAACCCGATGCTTTCGCTGGCGGGGACGTATCTGGTGAGCTTTATTTGCTGCATGGTTATTTATCTCGTGCTCAGGCCCTACGATTTCCGGACGGATTTCAGGCATTTAAACTGGAGCACCTGAGCGCTGGGAGTGGCCATCATCGGGCTGGAGGCCGGCTATTTTTTGATTTACCGTGCCGGCTGGGCCGTCAGCCAGGCCTCGTTCATCGCGAATATTTGCGTGGCGGTGATTTTGGCGGTGATGGGCGTGCTTTTTTATAAAGAACATCTCGATTTAAAACAAGTGGCCGGCATCGTGTTTTGCCTGATCGGCATCGGCTTGCTTAAATGATGGGCGGTAAGGCCTGCGGATAAAGACAAAGGTATCGCCATCCGATCGGCCGGCATCATAAAAATAACGGATGTCGTCGAAGGCCTTGAGCGCTTCGAAATCTGTGACGGCGTTCTCGGCCATGAAGCGCACCATCTCGCCCCGGGCCATCTTGGCGTAGGTCGCCTTTTGCCGTGGCTTGCCGGCCACAAGATCGGCGAACAGGCAGGTGACGAAACGGTCGCCGGGCATGAGATAAGGGGCGACTGCCTTGGCGTATTCCCTGGAGGCCAGATTGACGATGGTGCGGTCTTTGTCCATCAGGCTGTGATAGAGCGCGTCGCCCCAAAAGGCATAAAGATCGCGATGCGATGCGACGGTAGCTTTTTGGGCCATTTCGAGGCGATAGGGAACAACGCCGTCAGTAGGGGCCAGCACCCCGTAAAGCGCCGATAAAATGCGCAGGTGTTCGGCGAGATAAGCTTCGGCATGCTCGGTGAGGACCAAAGGCGCCATGGTTTGGTATTGAATGCCCTGATAGGCCAAAAGCGCCGGTGTCGGCGCCGTGTCGAGATCCTCGGGGGCGGTGTTTTGCAGCCGTTCGATATTCAGTGCGGCGATGGCGTCATTGCATTGCCAGAGCTTTTGCAGGGCAGCGGGAGATCGGTTCTTTAGCCAGGCGTAAAGGGTTTTGGCCCGATCGAGCAAGATCGGACGCGTAGTGGCAACGGCATCGACAGCCGTTGTCATTTTTTTGGCCGGAGAAATGATGATTTTCATGACGGCTCTCCTGAATACCGCACTTTTTTCGGCAGATCGGCCACGGCCGTTTTAAGGATCGCCGTACATTCGGCGAGATCCGCTTCAATTTGAGGGAGGGACAAATGGCCGATGCGCGCGGCGATATTGGGATATTCGGGGACGGCCGGGGTGATTCTGGCCAGGGCTTCGCGACAACAGGCCAAAGCCCGGGGCAGATCGACGGGGACGCTCAGTTCGTCCCGGGCCATGTCGTCCAGATCATACAGCGCGCAGTGATTGCCCATCTTGGCCGCTTTGACGAAGAGCGCGTGTGCCCGCGGATAATTGACGGGAAGCTCTCGCCCGTAATAATAGCAATAAGTCAGACAAACCGTTCCCCAACTGTCGCCGGCGGCGTCGGCCCGCTCAAACCAGCGGCGTGCAGCCGTATAATCCTGCGCGACGGTAAACCCTTCGTAATACAGACGGCCGAGGAGCATCATCCCCTCGGGATCGTGACACTCGGCAGCCGCGCTGATGGCGGCGTGCAGCTGATTTTTTTCAGCGTCGGTCATCAGCCGGCGATTGTCGCCAAAAAAATGCGCGTGAAAATCGTAATCCGTTGTCGGCATGGCCGCTCCTACTCACCGATGATTTTGATCAGCGCATGCTTGGTGCGTCTGCCATCGAGCTCGTAATAAAAAATCTGCTCCCAGGTGCCGAAGTCCAGACGGCCGTCGGTCACGGCGACAACCACCTCCCGGCCCATGATGGTGCGCTTGAGATGGGCGTCGGCATTATCTTCGTAGCCGTTGTGATCGTATTGGCTGTAAGGCCTTTCCGGCGCGAGTTTTTCGAGCCAGCGTTCAAAATCTCGGTGAAGTCCCGGTTCGTCGTCGTTGATGAACACTGAAGCCGTGATGTTCATCGCGTTGACCAGCACAAGCCCTTCCCGGATGCCGCTTTCGGCCAGTGCCGCCTCGACGTCCGGGGTGATGTTCTTCAGGTCGCGGCGGGTGTCGAAATGAAAAAATAATTCCTTGCGAAAAGATTGCATGACAGACTCCTTTTGAATGCAAATGAAATGGTAATTATTACGTGATTTTTATTATAACATGGGAGGCGATCACTCACGGCCTGTGAACGAAAATAAATACATGCTAAAAATGAGCACCCCCGAATCGTTATGTTATAATGAGACCAATTTAAACGGCGGAGGCCGTTTTTGAATCAAGCATTTAAACGAAGCGTGCGGGTGACCGGGTGCGGTGTGCCGGTTATTGCCGCCGCAGCGTTTACAAAGGAGATAATCACGATGGATATGCAAATGGAATTTTTCAGGAAGATGCCGACACCCCAGGAATTAAAGACAAAATTCCCGCTGAACGCCCGGGTTATCGCGGTTAAAGAAGAACGGGATCAGCAGATTGCCGATATTTTTGCGGGCAAGGACGACCGGCTGCTGCTCATCATCGGGCCCTGTTCGGCAGACAGCGAAGACGCCGTGCTCGATTATCTGTATCGGCTGGCGAAGGTCGCCGATCGGGTGAAGGACAAAATTTTCATTATCCCGCGGGTTTATACCAACAAGCCGCGGACCACGGGCCTGGGCTACAAAGGCATGCTGCATCAACCGGATCCCGACGCGAAGGAGGATATGCTCACGGGGATCATCGCGATCCGCGAGATGCACACCCGCGCCGTGCGCGAAACGGGCTTTACCTGCGCAGAGGAAATGCTTTATCCGGAAAATCACCGCTATCTCTCGGACTTACTGGCCTATGTGGCGGTGGGGGCTCGCTCGGTGGAAGATCAGCAGCACCGCATTGTGGCCAGCGGCATCGGCATCCCGGCGGGGATGAAAAATCCGACCTCCGGAGATATTTCGGTGATGATGAATTCCCTGGTCGCGGCCCAGCACGGACACACGTTTCTCTATCGCGGCTGGGAAGTCAAAACCACCGGCAATCCGCTGGCGCATGCTATTTTACGGGGCTATGTCAATCAATATGGGCGGACCTTTCCCAATTACCATTATGAGGATCTGCAGGGATTGCTCGATGCCTATCACGAAAAGACCGAGCTCCAAAACCCGGCGGTAATCGTGGATACCAACCACTGCAATTCCGGCAAGCGCTGGCAGGAACAAGTGCGCATTGCCAAGGACGTGATGCACAGCTGCCACGTTTCGGCGGACATCAACCATCTGGTAAAGGGATTTATGATCGAAAGCTATCTGAAAGACGGTAATCAGCCCATCGGCGGCGGGTGCTATGGGAAGTCCATCACCGATCCTTGCCTGGGCTGGGATAAATCGGAAGCGTTGATTTATGAATTGGCGGAAATGGTCTGAGGTTTCAAAATCAGCGGCATCGAGAAGCAGTTTCAAAAAGGAAGCTGCTTTTTTGTGAATTGCCGGCAGGCTGTCTTGCGTTGCAAAGATGGCGATGCCAAGATAAAGCCGTCGTGTGTGAAGGCCGATGGCGCATCGGCTTTTCATTAAAAACGATTGAATGATTGAAAGGAATGGTGGAAAAGCTTTGATAGCAGAAAAACAAAACCGGGGAAGCAATCCGCTGGGCTGGAAAAAAATTCCAGCGCTTCTGCAGCAGTTTGCGGTGCCATCGATCATCGCCATGGTCGTCAGTTCGCTTTATAACATCGTCGATCAGATTTTTATCGGTCAGGGCGTAGGCTATTTGGGAAACGCGGCGACCAATGTGGCGTTTCCGATCACGACGATCTGTCTCGCGCTGACGCTGCTCATCGGAATCGGCGGTGCGGCGAATTTTTCTCTGGAGCTTGGGCGGGGCAACGATGCACAGGCAGAAAAGACTGTGGGCACGGTGGTATGGATGGCGGCAATTGTCGGCGTGACGCTGGCGGCGGTGGTCGAGTCGGCCATGACGCCGATGCTTTATGCCTTTGGCGCCACGAAAACCGTGCTGCCCTATGCGCAAAGCTATGTGCGCTTTACTGGACTGGGACTGCCATTTTTGCTGATGACCAACGTGATGAGCAATATGATTCGGGCGGACGGCTCACCGAAATACTCGATGATGTTCATGGTGGTTGGCGCGGTGACCAACACCGTTCTCGATCCGATTTTTATTTTTGGTCTGCATTTGGGCGTCGCCGGCGCGGCCATGGCCACGGCGCTGTCCCAGGTGTTATCCTGCATCATCGCGGTGCGCTATCTTTTCCATTATAAAACGGTGCAGCTGACCCAGGCCTCCTTTGTGCGGCCGAATCTTTGGGACTGCGGACACATTGCGACGCTGGGCATGAGCAACAGCCTCAATCAGGTGCTCTTTGCGTTGGTGCAGGTGATTTTGAACCACTCGCTAACTTATTACGGCGCCCTATCGATTTACGGCACGGATATTCCCCTTTCGGGAGCGGGCATCTGCATGAAAGTCAACGCCATCGTCATCGGGGTGTTCGTTGGGCTTGCCCAGGGATCCCAGCCGATTCTCGGTTTTAATTACGGGGCCCGCCAGTACGGCCGGGTCAAGGCGACTTTTAGCCTCGCGGTGAAATGTTCCTTTATTATTTCGGTCATTGCCTTTGTGGCGTTTCAGTTTTTTCCGAAAACCATCGTGTCTTTTTTTGGTGCGGCGGATAACCGGCTTTATATGCGTTTTACCGTGCTTTTCATGCGCACGTTTTTGTGCACCGTGCTGATCAACGGGGTGCAGCTGCTCTCGTCCAACTTTTTCTCGGCCATCGGTAAGCCCGCCCGAGGCATTGTGCTTTCGCTTTCGCGTCAAGTGCTCTTTTTGATCCCGATGATTTTGATTCTGCCGTTAAAATGGGGGATCGTCGGCATCATGTGGTCGGCTCCTGTGGCCGATCTGGCGGCCTTTGTGCTCAGTCTTCTGCTCGACCGCATTGAATTTCGGAAGATGGATCAGCTTTCGGTGGCTGCGGTGTCATAAAAAGTACAAAAAACCAGCACGCCAAACGTGCTGGTTTTTTGCCCCGGGCATTTTAAAGGCTAGGCGATTTAAAATTGATCGGCGATTTGATAGCCGCGGCCGCGCAGAAAGGCTTCGGCCTCCGGCTCGCTGGTTTTAATCACGGCGATGGGCGTCGCTGCGTGGCGGTCGTAGGAAATATAAAGATAGTCGATATTGATGCGCCCGTCGGAGAGGGCCTTTAAAATTTTGTCGAGGGAGCCGGGATCGTCGGGCATGTGCACCGCGAGCACCTGGTCGAGCCGGCATTGATAGCCTTCGGCTTTAAGCGCGGCGATGGCTTCTTCTGGGCGGTCGACGATCAACCGGACGATGCCGTATTCGGCGGAGTCGTTGGTCAGCATGGTGTTGATGTTGATATCGGCATCGGCTAAAACGGCAGTGATGGCGCGGAGAGCGCCTTTTTTATTTTCGGCAAATAGCGAAACTTGATTGGGCATATTGTCTCCTTCGAAGTGTCGCCGGACTTAGCGGCCGACGGATGAATTGATTGACATTGATTAATGTTATTGTAACACAGAACTTTGCCGGACCATGTTTTTTTGAAATATTTTGCATAAATTGCCAAAGCGGTTAAAATGACGTAAAATAAAAAACGAAGCACAAAAGGCACAAAGGCATCAACTGAGCATAAGAGGAGAGGAGTATTATGAAGCCAGTGATTTTAGCCTGCGGCAATTTGGTTCATTATGTGATGACGGCCCAGCAAAAATGTGGCGCGCACTGCCCGGTGGTGGCCCTGAACATGCGGCTGCACGTGGATCCGCCAAAAAGCGCGAAGCGGCCGTCGACGCCCTGGATCGCCGCACTCCCAAAGACCGGGACACGGTGCTTGTGGCTCAGGGTTATTGCGGCGGCGTTTGGGAGGGGATCGCCGCCCGGCAGAAAATCGTTATCCCGCGTTTTGACGACTGCGTTTCCATCGCCCTGACGACGCCTATCATCCCGATTTGAAGCAGCCCGGCCGCTTTTATATGTTCAATATCCGGTCCGGCTTTTTTCGCCGGAGCGTTTGTATCGCAGCTTGGCGGAAGCGCATGGCCGGGCCAAGGCCCAGGAGCTGTTCGACACTTGGTTCGCCGATTATGATGCGCTGGATGCGGTGGATACCGGCGTGGAGGATCTGACCCGGGAGAGCCCTTCGTCGGCAAGGCGAAACGCGGCGCTGATTTGATGAAGGCTCGGATGCACCCGGTGCCGGGGAGCAATCGTGTTCTGGGAAACTCATCACCGGGCGATGGGACGAGCAGTTCATGGTGAAAGCGCCGGGAGAAACCATCACCCGGGATGATTTTTTAGTGAAAATTGGCAGGCCTACGCCAAGGAGAGATTTTAATTTTGATGAAACTGACCATTGTGGCCATCGGCCGATTAAAAGATAAACATCTGGCGGCGCTTCAGGCGGATTATTGCAGGCGATTGAGGGCCTTTGCCAAATGCGAAGTGATCGAAGTAAAGGACGAGGCTAATTTTCGTGAAGAACGCCCCGGCGAGCGTCAGAAAATCTTGGACCGCGAGGCGAAGCGGGCTCTGGTCAAGATCAAACCGGGGGCCTGGGTGGTTCTGTTGGATCTGCACGGCCATTAGTGGACCTCAGAAGCCTTTGCGAAACAGCTGGCAGCGTGGCAGCTTAAAGCATCGGAGCTGGTGTTCGTCATCGGGGGATCCCTCGGGGTGGGGGAAGCCCTGATCCGACGCGCCGACGTGCGTTGGCAGCTGTCACGTCTGACCTTTACTCATTTGATGACCCGAGTGCTCGCTCTAGAACAGATATACCGAGGCTTGATGATTGACGTAGGCCGGAAATATCACAAATAGGCGGACGTTGCAGAAAAAACAGAAGGAAAAGCATTTTTTGTTTTTCGAATAGACAAGGCTCATTAGATCGGTTATAATCAAATCAGTTTTTAAATTACTGAGATCCATCAAGGAGGAACTTATGAGAAAATACGAATGCACTTTATGTGGTTATATCTATGACGAGGCAGCCGGCGATCCGGACAACGGCATTGCACCGGGCACCAAGTGGGAAGATCTGTCGGAGGACTGGGAGTGCCCGCTGTGCGGCGCCAGCAAAGATGATTTCGAACTCGTCGAAGAATAATTAAAATAGGGCAAATACAATCGGACCGCAGGGAGACCTGCGGTCTTTGTTTGTGCCTCGAATGGAATAGATAAAATAAAAATTAACTGAAAACACCAACGGAATATTGACACCCTTTACAAGTCGTGATAAACTGATGAGAAACAGAATACATCTGGAGATTGAGGAGATGGACGGAAACGCTGAGTCCTGTTTAATAAGTGTATGGTGAAAGAAGTACGCTTATTAAACAGGATTTTTTGTTGGATGTTTTTATCGCCTCAGCACATGGTTGAACAATGAGGAGGGGAGCAATGGCAAAGCATATTCTGATCATGGATCAGGGGACGACGGGATCCCGCGGCGTGATTTATGATGAAAGCGGTCGTGTAGTCGCACTGGATTACAAGGAATACGAACAGTTTTATCCTAAATCCGGCTGGTGGGAACAATCGGCCGAAGAAATCTGGCAGGTCACGCTGGAGACCTCGCGCAATGCTATCGCCAAAGCCGGTCTGGCTGGGGCGGATATCACGGCGATCGGGATTACCAACCAACGTGAAACCACGGTGATGTGGGATAAAAATACCGGCAAACCGGTGTATCACGACATTGTTTGGGGATGCCGGCGGACAGCGCCCATCGTGGAACGGCTGCGCCGGGCGGGGCACAATGCGCTCTTCAATCAGCGGACAGGGTTGGTGCTCGATCCGACCTATTCGGGGACTAAGATCCGCTGGATTCTCGATAACGTGTCAGAAGCCCAGACCAAGGCAAACAACGGCGATTTGAAATTCGGGAACATCGACGCCTGGCTGCTCTGGAATTTAACCTGTGGCCGGGTCCATGCGACAGATTATTCCAACGCGGCGCGGACGCTGGTCTTTAACCCTTATGAAGGTCAATGGGACGACGATCTGCTCAAAGTATTGGCCATTCCAAAGGACATTTTACCGGAAGTCAAAAATTCGGTGGGTCTTTTCGGTATGGCCGATCCCAAGTGGTTTGGTGCGAAAATTCCAATCACCGGGATTGCCGGCGATCAGTCGGCGGCGCTTTTCGGGCAGGCCTGCTTTGATGAGGGTGCGGCCAAGAACACGTACGGGACTTCGGCCGTGCCGCTGATGTTTACCGGTGATAAGGCCCCGCGCACTGCCACCGGCCTGATGACGCTGGCCTGGGGCATCGACGATCAGATCAAGTATTCGATGGGGGCCTCCATTTTAATTGCCGGTCAGGTGGTGCAGTGGCTACGGGACAAGATGCACTTCTTCGGCAAGGCCAGCGAATCCGAAACGATGGCCGCTTCGCTTGCGGATAACGGCGGCGTCTTCTTTGTGCCGGCGTTTACCGGGCTGGGCGCTCCGCACTACAATACCAATGCCCGGGGCATGATCATCGGTGTCACAGCTGACACGACGCAGGAACAAATCACCCGGGCGGCGCTGGAATCCATGGCGTATCAAACCAGAGATCTGCTGGAGGACATGGCCGAAAACTCCGGCATCACTCTCAAGGAGCTCAAGGTGGATGGCGGCGCAGCACAAAACGACTGGCTGATGCAGTTCCAGGCGGATATTCTCAACTGCAGGGTCATCCGGCCGAAAGATATCGAAACGACGGCGCTTGGCGCCTGCTATCTGGCGGGACTCGGCTGCGGGATCTTTAAAAGCATCGATGAAATTCGGGATATGTGGCAGGCCGACAAAATTTTTGAACCGAAGATCGGCGACACCGAGCGGGAACTGCTTTACGACCAATGGCGGTCGGCTGTAGAACGCTCGAAGGACTGGGCCAGAGCATAATTGGATCGAAGAGAAAGAAACGATCGCATGGAAAGCATCGAAAGCGTATTGACGAAGAGATTTACGGTTATTCCGTCAATCAAGCGGCTCGGCGATTTGGCAGCGGCGTTAAAGGGTGATTGTTCGGCTATTTTGCTGACGGGGGCGGATATTGCGAATTTAAAACCGCTGGCGAAAAAAGTACATGCGGCGGGCAAGCAGGTACTCGTCAATATGGAACTGCTCGGTGGGTTCGGGCGCGACCAGGCGGGCATTAAACTGCTGAAGAATTATTATGGCGTAGACGGGGTGATGTCCACCGATAGTAGCCGCCTGGGTATGGCCAGACACGCCGGCCTTTACACCATTCAGCGATTTCTGATCAGCGATTCCCGCGCCCTGGACACCAGCCTGCGCATCCTCAAGGGATCGGCGGCACATGCGGCAGAAATTTTGCCGGCGGTGATCGGCGTGATGATCATTGAGAAACTGCGGCAGGTAGCAGCCATGCCGCTTTTGGCCGGCGGTTTCATTCAAAGCGCGGAGACCTTGGACCAGGTCCGAGCCGCGGGATTTAACGGAGCGACCATCAGTCGCCGGGATTTATGGGATTGGCATTCGAGTGACAACAAAAGAGTGTAACGGAAAAGTTGTGGTGAAATCCTGTTTGATCGGCGTTGTTCGCGGATTAAGCAGGATTTTTTGAACAAAAAGGGAGGAACTATGGGGCAGTATTTATTGGGACTGGATAACGGCGGCACGATGACAAAGGCGGCGCTTTACGACCTGAAGGGGCATGAAGTGGCGGTGAGCAGCCGCAAGACGGCGCTGATCCAGCCGGAGCCCGGCTTTACGGAACGCGACGGGGATGAAATGTGGGCAGCGAATGTCGGGGCGATTCGCTCGGTGCTGGCAGGAGCCGGTGTCTCCGGGGAGGAAGTGCTCGGCGTCGCGGTAACGGGCCACGGCAACGGGCTTTATTTAACCCGGGCCGACGGCATCCCGGCTTACAACGGCATCATCTCTACCGATTCCCGCGGCAAGGAATTTGCCATCGCCTGGAACAGCGACGGCACCTTTGAGCGCATCCTGCCCAAGACGATGCAGTCTTGCTGGGCCGGGCAGCCGACGACGATTCTGCGCTGGTTTATGAAATATCGGCCGGAAGTCCTGGCCGATACCCGCTGGATTTTAATGTGCAAGGATTTTATCCGGATGAAGCTCACCGGGGAGCCCTATGCCGAAATTACCGATTATTCGGGCTCCAGCCTGATGAACGTGCGAGATGTGTGTTACGATAGGGCGCTTTTGGCGGAGATGGGACTTGAATCCATTTATGATAAGCTGCCGCCTCTCAAATACGCCGGGGAAATCTGCGGCCGGGTGACGGAAGAAGCGGCCGGGCTCACCGGGCTTAAAGCCGGGACGTCGGTGGCCGGCGGCAGCATGGATATTCACGCGTCGGCCATGGCCGTGGGCGTCACCGATGAAGGCACCATGTGCGTGGTGGCCGGCACCTGGAGCATCAACGAATACATCAGCAAAAAGCCGGTGGTGGACAAGGATTTATTCATGACCTCCATTGATACGATACCCGGTTATTGGATGATCCTCGAGGGCAGTCCGACCTCGGCCAGCAATCTCGAATGGTTTCTCACGGAGATACTGCGGGATGTGGATTTAAAAGGCAAGGATATCTACGAAGTCTCCAACGCATCGGTTGAGAAAATCGGAGAACAGGATTGCGGTCTGGTGTTTCTGCCCTTCCTCTTCGGGACAAATGTGCACGTCAATGCCAAAGGGGCTTTTGTGGGGCTGCAGTCCTGGCATACCCGGGGCAATATGCTGCGCGCGGTCTACGAAGGGATTGTGTTCAGCCATCGCTATCACATCGAGAAGCTGCTTAAGTATCGCGACAAGCCGGCGCTTATCCGGATGGCCGGCGGCGTGGCGAAATCGGAAATCTGGGTGCAGATGTTTGCTGATGTGTTGCAAACGCCCATCGAGGTAGCGCGCAGCCAGGAATTGGGCGCTTTGGGGGCGGCTATTTGCGCCGGTGTGGCCACTGGGGTGTTTGCGTCCTTTAAAGAAGCGTCGGCGTCGATGGTGGATGTGATGTACACCGCGAAGCCCGACCCGGCGAAGAAGGCGCTTTACGACAAGAAATACGCGCGATACCGCAAAGTAATCGACGTGCTGGACGGCGTCTGGGACGATTGGGACGAATAAAAATCGACGAAAACAGGAAAAGAGGCAATCATGGATCTTAGATTGAACGGGAAAAAAGCGATTGTGACCGGGGCGTCCCGAGGCGTCGGCCGGGCGGTGGCATTGGCCTTGGCGAAAGAGGGCGCGGATCTGGCCGTGGTGGCCGGGCATCTCGACGGGGCGGCTCAAACGGCGGCGGCCTGCGAGACTTTTGGCGTGCGTGCGGTGGCGCTGGCGGCGGACTTTGCCGATGTCTCCGCCGTGACGACGGTGATGGAAAAGGCCCACGAAGCCCTGGGCAAGATGGATATCCTCATCAACAATGCGGGGATTTTTCTGCAGGGATGGTGCCAGGACATCGCGCTCGATGATTGGCAGCGTACCCTGGATGTGAACCTGACGGCAGCCTTTCGCGCGTCTCAGTATTTTGCCAAAGTTAATCTCGCGGCCGGGCGCAGCGGGCGCATTATTAATGTGAATTCTCAGGCGGCCTTTCATGGCTCGACCACCGGCCACGTGCACTACGCGGCGAGTAAGGCCGGCATGGCAGCGATGACCGTTTCGATGGCCAGAGAGCTTTCGCCCAAGGGCATTACGGTGAATGCGGTGGCGCTGGGGATTGTCGAGACGGATATGATTGCGGCGAGCATGGTGGCGCACCCGGGGTATTACGAAAGCCGGATCCCCGTCGGTCATGTGGCGAAGCCCGAAGAAGTGGCCGATGTGATCGTTTTTCTCGCGTCGCAGCCGGCCGCTTATATGACCGGCGCCACAGTGGATGTGACCGGCGGCATGTTGATGCGCTGATGGCAGTGTGATGCGCCGGGAAAAGAGGGAGGACAAAATGGAACAGGCAATTTACGATGTGATGGTCATCGGCGGGGGGATCACCGGGACGGGCATCGTGCACGAACTCGCGAAATACGATTTGAAACTGGCGCTTTTAGAGCGCAAACCGGATATCGGCGTCGGGGCGACCAAGGGCAACGGTGGCGTGGTGCATCCGGGCTACGACCCCCACCCCGGGACGCTCAAGGCGAAGCTCAACCCTGTGGGCGCGCGGATGTATCCGCAGCTGGCCCGCGATCTGGATTTTCACATTCGCAAAACGGGAACGCTGGTGGTGGCCTACTCCGATCAGGATCTAAAAAAGGTGAATGAGCTCTGCGATAATGCTCGGGTGAACGGGGTGGCGCAGGTGGAGCGTATCGACGCGTCGCAGTTACAAAATCGCGAGCCCTTTATCAACAAGGCGGCGCTCGGTGCGCTGCTGGCTCACACGACAACGATGATCGACCCTTTTGAGGTGGCGGTGGCCTTTGCAGAAAACGCAGCGGAAAACGGCGCCGATATTTTGGTCAATCAGCCGGTGACAGGGATCCGTGCGGACGAAGACGGGGCTTTCACCGTCACGACGCCGATCGATCGCTTCCGCACGCGCTATATCGTGGACGCGGCCGGTGTGCACGCCGATGACGTGGCGGCGCTGGCCGGCTTGCATGAGTACCGAGTCCAGGGGCGTCACGGGAATCTTTGCGTGCTGGATAAAAACATGCCGACGCCGATTTCGACGGTGATGTTTCCCTGCCCGAGCCCAGACACCAAGGGCATCGCCTTGATTCCGATGGCCCACGGCAACACCATCGTCGGCTCCACGGCGACCATGCGTGAGGACAAAGAAGACACCAGCAACGACGCCGAAGGCATCGATGAGCTTTTGGCCGGGGCCCATCATCTGGTTCCGGATTTTAAAGACAGCAGCGTGATTCGTACCTTTGCCGGGCAACGCCCGGTCGCTCTGGATAACGGCAATGATTTTTGGATCGCTGCGTCGCCTGCGCTGCCGCATTTCATTCACGCGGCGGGGATTCAGTCGCCGGGGGCCGCGTCGTCGCCGGCCATCGCCGAATACGTGCGGGATCTTTTGGCCGATGCAGATCTCGAACTCAAACCTCGGTCGGGTTATCAGCGGTATCGCCAGGCGCCGCCGGATTTCGATCAGTTAAGTCTTGAAAAGCAGGACGCGCTGATTGGGAAAGATCCGGCCTACGGGCGCATCGTGTGCCGGTGTGAGACCGTGACGGAAGGCGAAATCGTCGCGGCGATTCATCAGCGTTTGGGAGCGCGGACCGTCGAGGGTGTTAAGCGGCGCACTCGGGCCGGCATGGGCCGCTGTCAGAGCGGTTTCTGCCAGTTCAAAGTGATGAAAATTCTGGCCCGGGAGCTGGGCGTGCCGGAAGAGGCCATCCAATTTGAAGAGAAGATTTCACCGGTGCTATTCGGCAATATCAAGTAGCGGGGGATAGAAGGGGAAGCAAAATGCAAACTATTCATTATGATGTGGTGGTGGTTGGCGGCGGCCCGGCGGGACTCGCGGCGGCGTTAGCCGCCAGGGAAAGGCAGGCATCGGTCGCGATGATTGAGCGCAACGGCGAACTTGGCGGCATTCTCGAGCAATGCATTCACGCGGGATTCGGCCTGCATCATTTTAGGGAAGAGCTCACCGGTCCGGAATACGCCGAGCGCTTTATCGATCAGCTGACCGGCAAAGACATCGCCGTTTATCTCGACACGATGGTGCTGAAGATCGATCACGGCGAAAGGGGACAAACCGTTCAGGCGATAAATGAAAAGGGAACCTTGATTCTCACGGCAGAAGCCGTGGTGCTGGCTATGGGATGTCGGGAACGCACCCGCGGCGCGATCCGCATCCCGGGGGACCGACCGGCCGGCGTGTTCACGGCGGGCATCGCCCAGCGCTATGTGAATCTGGAAAATATGCGCCCGGGAAATCGGGCGGTGATTCTGGGCTCCGGGGATATCGGGCTCATCATGGCGCGCCGCTTTGCTCTGGAAGGCATCGAGGTCGAAGGGGTTTACGAAATCATGCCCTATCCCAACGGGCTCTATCGCAATATTATCAACTGCCTGGACGACTTTGGCATCCCACTGCATCTGTCGACCACGGTGACCCGGATCAATGGGAAAGACCGGGTGCAGTCGGTGGAGGTGTGTGAAGTGGACGGCGCGCGGCAACCGATTCCGAAAACGCGGCGGGTGATTCCCTGTGATACGCTGCTGCTTTCCGTCGGGCTGATCCCGGAAAACGAGCTGAGCCGCAAAGCCGGGGTTGCGATGGATCCGGTAACCGGCGGGCCGCAGGTTGACGATATCCTTCAAACCTCGGTGCCGGGCATTTTTGCCTGCGGCAATGTGCTGCATGTGCACGACGTGGTGGACTATGTCACGGAGGAGGCCTTTGAAGCCGGGCGTCAGGCGGCGGATTATGCGGCCGGCGCAAGGCAAAAACGCGACGCCGCGTTGAATCTGTACGCCGAAGCGCCGGTGCGCTATACGGTGCCGGCGGTGGTTGACGGCGATGCAGCGTCGATCCCCGTCAAATTCCGGGTGGCGGAGCCGATTGCAAGCGGCCGAACCCAGGTGCGCTGTGGCGATCAGGTGATCTTTGAAGAGAAGAAACCCCATCGCTATTTGCCGAGCAACATGGAAATCATCACCCTGCCACAGGAAGCGTTGGCTGGCTGCACCGGTGAGCTGAAGGTGGGTATTGTCGGCGATAAAACCACGACCGCGAAAGGAGAAGCACGATGAAAGACGTTAAAATGAGCTGCACCACCTGTCCCAACAGCTGCGAAATGGTGGCGACTGTCGACGGCGGCAAAGTCGTCGCGGTGACGGGCAACCTTTGCAAGCGAGGCGTTGATTTTGCCGAGCAGGAATGGATTAACCCGATGCGCACCCTGACCTCGACGATGATTCTGAGACGGGCCGGCCGGGAGGCGTTGTCCGTTCCGGTGAAATCCGCTGCTCCCATGCCGCGCGGCCGCATGATGGATGCCATGGCCGCCATCCGAGAAACGGCAATCGATCATCCGGTTGCCATCGGCGAGGTGCTCATCCCAGATGTGGCCGGCTGCGGGGTCAACATCGTGGCATCGAAGACGGTGGGGTAAGCCATGCTGGTTGATTTAAAAATGCTGGTGGACGAAGCGGCGCGGCAGCATCGGGCGGTCGGCGCCTTTAACACGGTGAACCTTGAAAGCGTACGCGCGGTGATTGATGCGGCGGAAAAACGCGGCGAACCGGTGATCCTTCAACATGCCGAGTTGCACGAGACCATGGCTCCGCTGGTCATCATCGGGCCGATCATGCTCGACGCGGCGAAGCGCGCCCGAGTGCCGGTGTGTGTGCATCTGGACCACGGGGAGAACCCGGCCTATTTAAAGCAGGCGCTGAATCTGGGCTTTACCTCCGTCATGATCGATGCCTCTGCAAAATCCTTTGAGGAAAATGTGGCTATCACGCAAAAAGTGGTCGCGTTGGCGGGGCAATACGGAGCTTCGGTGGAGGCAGAGCTTGGCCGGGTGATCCGCCCGGCAAGTGGCGGCGGTTCCGACAATCCGGCTCACTTGCCGCCGGACGCTGCGTATACCGATCCGGAAGCGGCCGGAAAATTCGCAGCGGCCACGGGCATTGACGCCCTGGCGATCGCCTTCGGCACAGCCCACGGGGTTTACACGGTAAAGCCGGTGCTCGATGTTGGCCGGGTGGCGGCTGTTCGCGAAGCGGTCGGTCTGCCGCTGGTGATGCACGGCGGTTCAGGGGTTTCGCCGGTGGACTATCGTGCGGCTATTCAAAACGGTATTGCCAAAGTCAATTATTTTACTTATATGTCTTTGGCGGGGGCGGCAGGCGTGCGGTCCATCCTGCAGAAGAAAAAGGAGGGAATTCGCTTTGACGAGATGGCCGAAGCGGCCCGACTGGCGATGCAGGCCGATGTGGAGCGGGCTATGAGGCTGTTTGCCGGAGAATAAAAAATAAACGCCGACAGACTGTCGGCGTTTATTTTTGGCGCATGGAAAGTCGGGCGGGCACACTAAAACTCCAGCGCTTCGCGCCATTCGGCTTCTTTGAAACCGACGCAGACGCGATCTTTGAAGACGAGTAGCGGCCGCTTGACGAGCATGCCGCTTTCGGCAAGCTTGGTCACTTTAGCATCGCGGTCCATCGCCGGCAGCTGGTCTTTAAGCTGTTGTTGTCGGTAGAGCTGGCCGTTGGTGTTGAAAAATCGGCGATCTTCCCCGTCGAATCGATCCATTAACACCAAAAGCTCTTCCTTGCGCAAGGAATCTGCCACAATATCCCGGGTCTGATAGGCGATGCCATGGTCATCCAGAAAACGGCGCGCTTTTTGACAGGTGCTGCACCGAGGATAATGGATAAAGAGCGGATGAGGTGTGATGTGATCGTAGTTAAGGGAGCAACGCGTTGTGCTCGTTAGGTGGTGATGATCGTTGATGAATGCCGTCATGATGTGGTGGTCGGTATCGATGTCGAAGCGACTGACGCAGACATTGTCCAAAGTCACGTGCTCCATGTCGAAAGCAGAGATGCCCTTGGCAAAATTGATCCAGGCAGAAAGGGCATAACCATGGGAAACCATCACCAGTGTTTTTCCATGATGGGCATCAATGAGGTTTAAAATGGTATCGCGCACACGGTTATAGACCATTTCTCCGGTTTCACCGCCATAAAAGCGGGTATCGATGCGGCCGGGATGATGGTCTAAGGCGTCGATAATTTCCGGCGTCAGCACACTGAGCTCCTGAAAAGACCGGCCCTCCAACACACCGCCGTTAATCTCGCTGATGCCGGCTTCTGTGATAACCGGAACATCCGAGCGGCCAGCCAGCAGGCAGCCAAGGGTTTGGCGCGCGCGTTTTAACGGACTGGCGACGCCCAAATCGATGGGAATATCTTTAAAATAGTCGGATAATAACCGGCTTTGGGACAGGCCCAAGGCGTTCAATGGTTCGTCGATGGCGCCCTGAAAGATATTGCCTTCGTTCAGGGCGGTCGTGCCGTGGCGGACGAGAAAAAGCGTAGTTGTTGTCATAAAAACTCCTCAGGGATCAATATCAAAAGTGAAAATAAGAAAAAACTTCTCTCGCCTTGGAGAAGGCGCGCATGCATTATAGCACGAAAACAAATCCTGCGCAAAAAAAACGGTGATTGTGAATGAAATAAAAATAAGATGGCGCGATAAATGTTCAGTTAGATCAAAATTGATGATATACTAGTAAAAAATGAGGGAGGCTTTTATGACAACGAAAACGCGCGCCTTTGAGAGCCCGGGAAAATATTTTCAGGGGCCGGGCGAAATGCAGCATTTGGAAGCGTATACGGCGGATTACGGCAAAACGGTTTATGCTGTGACGACACCGTCTTTTATGACACGGGTTCGCAGGACGCTGGTGCCTGAATTTGAGAAAGCAGATCGCGTGATGATTTGCGAAAAGTTTGGCGGGCAGACCGATATGGAAGAGCTCAAGCGCCTGACGGCAGCGGCTGAGGCGGCCGGTGCTGAAGCGGTGATCGGCATCGGCGGCGGCAAAGCGCTCGATGCGGCCAAATACGTGGGCATCCAATTGGCGCTGCCCATTGTGATGGTCCCGACCATTGTCTCCACCGACGCGCCGACTTCGGCGCTTTCGGCGACGTATACGGCGGCCGGGGAGCACGCCGGCTCGATCTATTACAAGCGCAACCCGGACGTGATCGTGGTGGATTCCCAGGTGATTGTGGATGCGCCGGCCCGCTTCTTCGCTTACGGCATGGGGGATGCGCTTTCAACTTATTTTGAAGCGAAGGCACACGTGGATCACGACGTGAAAAATCGTGTGGGGGATGGTTATCAAACCACGCTGGCGGCCATGGCCCTGTCAGAGTTGTGCTACACCACGCTGATGGCCAAGGGCGTCAAGGCCTATCGGGATGTGGTGGATCATCGTCTGACCCAGGATGTCGAGGATATCATCGAGGTGAACACGTTGTTGTCGGGCATCGGCGTGGAATCGGCGGGCTGTGCGGCGGCGCACGCGCTGAATTCCGGGTTTTCCGCGCTGTCGGAATGTCAGGATGCCAGTCACGGGGAAATTGTGGCCTTTGGCACGCTGTGCGAGCTGGTGCTTGAAGACTGGCCGCGCAAAACCATCCATCAGGTGATGGATTTTAATCTGGCGGTGGGCCTGCCGGTGACCCTTGCCGATATCGGTTTATCATCGGACGACAAAGAGCGTTTGATGCGGGCGGCTCAAAAGGCGTTTACCACAAAGCATATTGCGGCGGTGCCCAAGGCCACGGCACCGGAAGTGCTGGTTGAAGCGATTTTGCAGGCCGATTGTTTGGGACGCAATATGCGCACACGTTTGGGCAAATAACGGATTATCAAAGAAACACATCGCCTTCTCCGCGGAGAGACGATGTGTTTTTGAATGCGCGGCTGACACAATGGGACCATTGTGCGACAGACGGTTAAAGGATAAGGATGTCACACCTGTCTGCAGCGAAAGCGAATCGGCAGTGACGAGCGCCGCAACATCGCCTGTCGGCCATTTCCAAAGGATGCAGAGGAAAATAAGGCGTGACGGATGAGGGGATGACTGCTGTCGCCCGGTCGGGTCTTAGTGATTGCCGTTCTGACAATCCGTCCTGAAGCGCGGCTTTTGTTAAAAAATAAAATTCATGCGGATGAAAGTGTCTGCGCATCAAAAAAAACCCTGAACACTTGAAATGGCGTTCGGGGTTTTTCTGTATTTTTGAAATCAATCTAAACGTCGGGCATGTTTTTATAAAAAATTTCAAGCATTTCTGCGGTTGAAGCAGCACCGGGATCGAGATGGCCGATAGCGCGTTCGCCCAGACGCATGGCACGGCCTTTGGTGGCAATCATGTTGCGGGTGGATTCGAGACCGGCTTTGCCAGCCTCGACGGCCTTGCCCATGGCGGTCTTCATGTCGTCGCCGGCATCGTGGGCCGCTTTTAACGCGTCGAAAGCCGGCATCAGGGTATCGTTCATCGTTTTTTCGCCAATGGTCGATTTGCCGCGCTTTTGAATAATGGCGACGGCCTTGTCCATCATCTCAACAAATTCGTCGAAGCTGGCGCCTTCGTCGGCGCCCTTTTGCTTAATGGGTACGCCGAACTTCATGAAGAAGCTGCCATAGAGCGGGCCGGCCGAGCCGCCGACCTTGTCGAGCAGGGCCTTGCCAACCTTTTTGTAGAAAGACGCGACGCCTTCGGCAGACCATTCGTCCACATGGGCACCGACTTCCCGGAAGCCGATGGATAAATTCATGCCGTGGTCGCCGTCGCCGATGGCGGAATCCAGATCGGTAAAGTATTCCTTGCGCTTTTCCGACCAGGGAATCAGATCTTTAATGACGGCGATAAAATATTGTTTGCTGAGTGCTTCAGCCATATGGATCTCCTTTGAATATAAATTTTAAGAATACAAAGAAACCGGGACCGGAGGTCGCCGATCCCGGTGATTTGCCGAAAGGTTAAACTTGGGTGAAGTATGGGGCGTCGCAGGGATAGTCGAGCAGTTCTTTTAATTCGTCATCCAGCTTGACCAGCGTGACGGACATGCCGGCCATATCCATGGAGGCGGCGAAGGGACCGACCAGCCCTTTATAAAGCTTGATGCCCTTTTCTTCGAGAATCTGGGCCACACGGCGGAAGCAGATGTGCAGGTCGAGCAGCGGGGTTGCGCCCAGACTGTTGACGAGAACATAAACCTCGTCGCCTTCCTGATAGGGCAGATCCTCGAGGATGGGCTTCATGATTTCGTCGATGACGGCGTCGGCCGGCTCGATCTTTCCACGGCGGATCCCCGGTTCCCCGTGGATACCCATGCCGATTTCCATGTCGCCGTCTTCCATTTCGAAGATCGGGCCTCCCTTGGAGGGCAAAGTTGCAGAGGACATGGCCACGCCCATGGAGCGGGTCACATCGTTACATTTGGACGCAGCAGCGACAACGTCATCGAGATCCTTACCCATGGCGGCGGCGGCAGCAGCCGCTTTAAAAACGAAAAAGTCTCCGGCGATACCGCGGCGGTCGGCGATGTTGTCGGAGGAGACCACGTCGTCGGTGACGAGCACGGTTTCCACGCGAATATCATCATCTTCATCGGCCTGTTCTGCGCCCATGTCAAAGTTCATCACGTCGCCGGCATAGTTCCCATAGAGGAAAATGACGCCTTTGCCATTATCCACAGCGCGGGCAGCAGCGTAGCACGGATCCGGTGAGGGAGACGTGTTGATGTTGCCGATGACGGCGCCATCGGCAAAGCCATCGCCCACATAACCGAGGAACAGCGGTTCGTGACCGGAACCACCGCCGATGACCACACCGACTTTGTCTTTCGTGCCGGCGTCCTTCGCCAGAATGACACGGCCCTGAGCTTCTTCTGTGTCGTCCATTTTGACGTAAGATGCATGTGCGGCACAATAGCCTTCGAGCATTTCCTCAACGACGTCATAGGGATCGTTGATGAGACGTTTCATAACCATAATAAATTACCTCCCAAATAATTAATACATGAACGGAACAGATCCGATTCAAACAAAGAAAACTTTGGCGATCAGCCCTTGTGCAGTTCGCGGGCTTTTTCGGCTTCAGCGACGATGCGGTCGGGGTCATCGGTGATCGACGCTTGAACCGCACCATAAAATGCTCCTTCGATCAGTGGACAGTCGACAATGCGACATTTATCCTGTAAGTCATCGTCATCCAGCATATCGATGGCCGTGTCGCTACTGATTACCGAGCTACCGAGATCGCAGTAAATGAGAATGCTTCTGCAGGCTGCCAAAGATTCGATGGTTTCTTGAACGAGCAGGGCGTTGGTGCCAAGCCGCCCGTCGCCGGTGCCGCCGGCCGCTTTGATGATTACCTGATCGTTGGCCATTTCGCCAGCGAGTTTTACAACGCCGCGCGCAATCTCTTCGCTATGGGACACAATGATCATTCCTGTCTTTGCCATAGACGCTCCTTATAAAATTATTTGTTTTGTAATGTATGAATTTCTTTGTATATCGTACCAGAATTTTTGGTAAAAATCCTTGCAATATTTTGAAAGCATTGAATACTTTTTTTGTCCGCCCATCCCTATCTTCGGACTCAATTTATTAGTTGGGCAGATTGTAAAACTAATTCAGTATAAGTTTTTGGATTAATACCACATCGTGTTGTGAAGAGTCCATTCACGTCCGGCAATTTAGAAATATCCTTATAACTTTCCATGGTAATGCCGCCGCCATAAACAATTTTTATGCCTTGAGCAAGGGCATCATCATATAAAGATGAAAGACAATTGCGAATTAATGCATGCATATTTTGAATATGTTCTAATTCAATCAAACCATATTGCCCGATTGCCCATTTTGGCTCATAGGCAAAGGTGATGTTTGTTGCTTCGAATTTTGGAATAGTATTTAAAAGCTCTTTTAACTGTGAACTAATAAAATTTTCTGTTTGATTTTGATCTCCTTTTTCTTCTTCACCTATACATAGGAATGGTTTCAGGCCATTTCGGAGGGCTGCTTTTAATTTTAAATTAGCCATTTGATTATCTTCATGCAAATATTTTCGCCTTTCTTGATGGTTGATTTCGACATATTGACAGCCAACATCTAGCAGCATGGCGGCTGATATCTCCCCGGTATAGGGACCATATTCTTCCCAAGAAAGATCTTGACCACCGATTTTTAGTGCCGAGTGGGGAGAAATTGTCTGCTTAATAGCTGAAAGGACAGTAAATGATGGGAAGATGACAACAGGAAAGTCATGAAAATTTGCTAAATTTTTATCGAGTTGTTTGGCAACTTCTATGCTTTTTTGATAGGATAACTCCATTTTCCAACCAGATCCAACAATAAAATTTTTCATTTTGATCTATCCCTTCTACAAAATATAAATTCATTATAACTTTAGCGCTTAAGGCTTAAAATTAGGTAGTGTAAAATATTTTACACTACCATTACAAAACATATGGTGAATTCAACGGAACCTAAATCTGCTGACACCAGTAGAGTATTATGAATAGTACCATGCAGCGGCATAAGAATACTGCCAGTTGTATCTACAACTGACAGTAAAATTCATTGCCTTTTCACAGGTAGTATACCACTCACTATGCAGCTTTCCCCCTTCAGGGGGAGGCATTTTAATTTGAAGTCCTACTTTGAAGCCCTACTGACAAGAGAGTTGGCACGGCGCGTCGTGATTGAAATGTTAAAAAAGCAGTGCGGAAATTTTCTCACACCGCTTTTATAGGTGGTTGTGCTATTTTGCCAACTTCCCAGTGTAATCTGTGATGATTTCCTGGATATGTTTGGTATGATCAAACGTGAAAGTAAACTTGCTGATTGAGCCGTTCGGCAAAAAATCAGATCGGATGTGATATTCATTAATGCCTTTGGCGTAGGATAGCGAAGTCTGAATTGCGGTGCCGTGGGAGACGACGACGAAATTTTTACTGATATTTTTCTCAGCGATCGAGCGGTGAACCGATGGTATACCTCCGGAATGCTTTCGCCCGCCGGTGCTGCAAAGGCAGACGGTCGACTTTGAAAGGTCATCAGGATGTTGTCGAAGCGCTTATTACATTCGTCAAACGACAGACCCGTCATCTTACCACCTTTGATTTCGTGGAGCTTTTCGCGGACAACCGGTGTCACCTCCGGGTGATGGGTGAGCACGCCGGTCATCGTACGCCGTGCTCGGCTGAGCGGACTGGTAAAGGCAGCATCTAAATGAATGTCCGCAAAGAATTTGCCCAGCGCGTCCGCCTGCTTAAGTTCCAGAGGGATGAGACGCGAGTCCATTATTCCTTGGAAATTATGATTTTTGTTTTCGTAGGTTTCGCCGTGCCGAACGAGGTAAAGCGTAGTCATGTTAACTCATCCTCGCGCCAGTAACCATAAGCGTGTCGCCGCTAATATAGCTACTCATATCAGAGGCGAGGAACAATACAGCTTTGCCGACTTCCGCCGGATCACCGAGGCGTTTCATATAAATTGCATCGAGTTTCTTTTGACGCTGTTCGTCCGTGAGTTTCGAATAGTTGCATTCGATCATATCGGTCGTAATCGTTCCAGGCGCCACCGCGTTAACGCGGACGTTGTACGGTCCAAGCTGTTTTGCGACAAATTTCGTCAATGCGATGATGCCGGCTTTAGACGCGCTGTACTCTGGGCCGGTGCTGCCGCCCGTGACGCCGGAAATGGACGACATCGAGACGATCGAGCCGGACTTTTGCTTTTTCATCTGAACACTGCCGTATTTCATGGTCAGGAATACCGAGCGTAGATTGACGGCCATGACCTTGTTCCACTGATCAAAGCTCGTGGTTTCGAGATTCGTCATGTAGGAAATTCCCGCGACGTTGACGATGATGTCCAGGTGACCCCAGGATTCCACCGCGAGATCGACAGATCCTTTGATGATGTCTTCGACCGATGCGTCACCAGTGATGTATTTGACGTCGACGCCCATGTTTTCGAGCGTTTTCTGCGTTTCTTCACCAGCTTCGCCTTTGACGAGATCGACGATGACGAGGCTGTCGATTTCCGCTTCCCCGAGTTTATACGCGCAGGCGCGGCCAATGCCTTGGCTTGCACCGGTAATTAAGCCAACTTTTCCTTTGAGCGAAACTTCAAACATAATTTTTTCCTTTTCCTCTTGATAAAATTATTAACACCAGTATTTGTTGGACAGTGCGTTCAATCGGTCGTAGATCTTTGTGTCACGCAGCGCGAGGAATGTGTCTCTGAAGATTTCAAACATATCCGTATAGAGTTTGTGGTTGGTCATGTTTGGTTTAATGAGGCTCTTCAGATGTACTATTTGATTGTAGACTTCCTTGAGATTCTTGTAAATATTTGCGCCCGTTGCGCCGATTGCCGCTGCACTGACAAGACCGCAGTCCGCCGTTTCCAAAACTTCGATTGGACAGCCATACATATCCGCCTGAATCTGACGCCAAGTCGGTGATTTCGAACCACCGCCGGACAAGCGAATCGTGTCAAAAGACCGTCCTAATTGGAGGTGATTTTGGAAACGACGCCAACCTGACGCGTCGGTTCCTTGATTGGTGGCAATTTATCGCGGCTGACGCCAATTGCGTCGAGTAGTTTATCTGACCAGTCGAGGGTCTTAACATCCGTCTTAACATCCATTATGCCATTTAAGGCGAGGGAAGATGGATTGGTGAAAAGTTCATCGGAGTTGGGCTGATGCAGCAGCCATTCCTGACTGTTGACGAATTTCCACGCTTTGTCGTAAAGTGCGGGTTTATTGTCATGCACCCATTTGTATTTCGCGTATGCCCAGAGAGAAGTCATGGCCGCGCCGGAAATTTCGTGATAGTGTTCCGCGCCGATGGTGTCGCCGATCCATTTGATTTCTTTAATAGCGTGGCTGTCGCTCCAGACGATGGAATTTTCGATTGGGTTCCGGTCTTTGTCAGTGGCGAAGAATGTGCCGCGTTGACTAGAAATGACGATCGAGCCGATTTCTTTCGAAATCAATGTCTGCTTTTGGTGAGAGCCTTCGGTGTGATCTCACAGATGGCGTGTCATAGTTCCCAAGAGTCTTGTTCGACCCAACCAGGACATGGATATTCTTTATGAGCATGGCTGACAGGAATGCCGTCAACTGTAAAAATCATGATTTTTGTATCAGTTGTGCCGGCGTTAACGCCGCAGATATATTGAGCCATTTAGTTCATCCTATTACGATATAGTTATAGTTAATATTCCTTACATCCAGTAAGGAATTATTCATCTTCTGCTTACATTTCAATGGCGTATCGCATTAGTGTTCGTAACTTTTGATACAGTCGAGGCCGAGCTGAGCAGATGTGATCGTGTCTGGAATCGAGTCGTATTCAAATGCCCAGATGTCGTCGCCTTTGCAGAAACCAACTTTATAGAGCGTATCGACGATTTCCTTGAAGTCAATGTGGCCGTGACCTGGATAGCACCGGTCGGAATCCGACATGTGGAAATAGCCGAGGCGGTCTTTGCTCCGGATGATCGCATCGCGTATGCTCTTATCTTCGATATTCATGTGGAAAGTATCCAGATGAATTGTGACGTGCGGCGAATCGAAACGTTCAACAAATTCCATTGTTTCTTCAACCGACCAAAGATACGCTGCCATGAAACGGTTAATGGCTTCAATCGTGATGTCGCAGTCGAGTTTGTCGGCCGTTTCGACGCAGGGCTGTAGCGCTTCAAACAAAATGTTTTTGTAGAGATCGCGCAGTCTGTCGTCCGGCAGCGGGCCTTTCATTAAGCCAAAGAGGATGATGGCGTTGTCACAGATTTTCGCTCCTTCCAAAAAACCGTTGAAAACGCGCTGGCATTCTCTTCTGGCGAGCGCGTCCGGATTGGTGAAGTAATGGCCGTCATAGCCGTAGGCCATGCCCGTACCAATCGAGGTGATGCATACGTCTTTGCTGAGTGCATAATCATGCAGTTCGTTATAATCTACGGTAAATGGATTGCGTACGTGGATTTCAACACCTTCGTAGCCGATTTGTGCGGCCTGGTCGATGCAGGTTTTAAAGTCACCCTTGAGCGGCGAAAAATAATGCGTTCCGACCATTTCAGAAATAGCGACAGAATGTATCATAATATTCCCCTTGTCAAATGGCTGTTAGATTTTTTCGTTGCGGACTTTTTCCAGCAGATCAAAGCTTGACGATATTTCTTCATGAACGAGTTGAGTTCGCATGTTGTAAACTTTGCGATAATATTCGGTATTTGTCGGATTTGGTTCGTAGACTTTCTTGACTTCGAGCCACGAATCGAGCGAACCCTCGAGATCCGTGATATCGCCAACTGCATACGTGGCAATGACGATATTGGTCATGACAGCGTTGCCAGCTTTTTTCAGCGTGGTGACTTTGCTGTTGAGCATGTCGGCTTTGATCTGGTTCCATAGATCGCTGCGGCTGCCGCCTTCCGCGACAGTGATCTGGTCGAGATTAGCGCCACCCGCGCGGTAAATGTCCGTAACGCCCATGTAGTCGTAGCTGATCGCTTCCAGCACCGCACGCCACATCGTAGCTTGATTGGTCTCAGCTGTAACGTTGAGGAATCCGCCAAAAGCGTTACTTAGATCACCATCGTCGCCAGTCAGATAGGGCAAGAAGATGACGCCATTCGCACCCGGCGGCATCTTACTGGCTTCATCCGACATCGCATCGTAATAAGCGCTATTGCCAACTTTTTTACAGATTTTGTCGCGAAACCACTGCAGTGCAAGACCGCCCCAGATATATTCCCAGTAAAAATACGTGTCCGGAAGCATCCCGCTGTTGAAGATCAGGCTAGAATCCGGTATGGATAATTCTGGTTTGATGCCGTCAGTCGAAACGCAGAACATCGACGCTGTACCGGCAACGTCCACCGCTTTGCCAATATCTGTCAGGCCGCAGCCGATCATGGATTGCATCGTGCCGCCGACGCCAGTGCAGATCGGCGTGCTTTCCGGGAGACAGCTGAATTTCGCGTTTTCTTTTGTGATTGTGCCGATGATGTTCCAAGGTTTGACGATTTTCGGCATATAGCGCGGATCAATCCCCAGGATGTCGAGTTACTCGGGTGACCATTCTTTTTTGTAAATGTTGTAGCCCATGCCCCAACCACTCATGACACCCCAGTCTTCAAAAGCGTCTTCGACTTTAAGACCCGTTAGTCTTGCGAGGTAGTACGGTGCGCTATGAATGAATTTGACGCCGCGATCTTGGAAGGCTACATTATTTTTGAGAAACCAGCGTGCGAACATCGCCGGAAACATGCTGTTCGCTACAGCGTTGCCGGTTTCTTTAGCCTAAATGTCGAATTTTATCGCGTTAATTGCGTCAACGTCATCCTGCGTGCGGGTATCAACGTAAAAGATATATGGTGTGATGGCGTTGAAGTCTTTATCGATACCAAAGATGCCGCAGATAATGCCATCACCGAAAATGGCGTGGATTGGGAAACGTCTATGCCTTTTTCCTTTGCTCTTTTGACGCAGTCGCGAATCCCGAGTTTGATTGCCTGGAGGTAATCATCTACGTTCATTTCAGCCCAGCCGGGCTATGGATAGTAAATCTTTGTCGGATAACTCGCTTCCGCGATACATTCCATTTCCAAGTTGTAGAGAACGACTTTGACACTTTGCGTGCCAGCGTCAAAACTGATGTAATATTTTGCCATTTATTATCTCCTTTAATAATAGTAAATATATGGTTACTGATTAATATGTTTGACCATGCGGTGCACAAGATCCCGCATCAGCGGCCAGGTTTCAACGTAGCTGTCCATGTAATATTGGTAAGTTTTGTGATTGTCTGCGTTTGGAATGAATTTTTTGTCGACTTTGACCATATTTTCGGCGGCTTCTGTGAGATCTTTGTAAATCCCGCAACCGATGGTGACGATCATGCAGTCTCCGAGACAACCGGCACTCTGACTTTCCCGCGTCGTGTACATCGGCACACCGATGATGTCCGCGTGCATCTGCATCCAGATATCGCTTTCGGCGAGACCACCGCAGGCGTAAATTTCATTGACGTCGTAACCAGCGTCTTTCATGCACAGAATGCAGTGATTCGCGCCGTAGGCGACGCCTTCCATAACAGAACGTGCCATGTGTGCCGTTGTGTGACCCAACGACAATCCCCAGAACATACCTCTGGCGTTGGAATCGGAATATGGTGCGCGGTTGCCCTGAAAATAGTCGATCATGATGAGGCCGTCGCTGCCGATCGGAATATCTTCCGCTTGCCTTGCGATGAAATCGTAAATGCCCATATTGCGTTCTTTGGCCTGTTCTTCCCAGGTTTTTGGCACGAGATTCTGGCGGAACCAGTTCAAAATCCCACCGCTGGAAGCCTGACCGCCTTCGACGAGGCTCGCCCCGTCGTAGAGCAGATTTGGATATGTACCGTTGACGCCAGCTTCGTGGAAATCGTTGATCGAAAGGCCGAACAAGCAACTGGAAGTGCCGCCGATGAGCGCCATTCCGTTCGGCTTGACGCTACCGATGCCGACCATACAGGAAACAGCGTCAAGTGCGCCTTCAACGATCATCGTATCAAGGCCAAGTCCAAGTTCCTTCGCGATTTCCGGATCAATTTTACCAATTGGTGTGCCGGTTTTTAAGACATCCTTTGGCAGTTTATCTGTGATGTCTTTGAGGCCGATGGCATTGTAGAGGTCTAACGGATAGCCGCCGTTTTTGTCATCGTACAGCCATCGGAAAGCGGCGACGGAACGGTTGGCGGTTTTGACTCCGGATAATTTCCAATGGAGCCAGTCTGTAAATTCGAAAATAGTTTCAGTTTTTTCCCAAGTTTCCGGTTCGTGCTTTTTGACCCACATGCATTTTGGGATCAAACTTTCCGCCGGAACACCGGAGCGATAAAATTTGATTGCGTTGCAGTCTTTGCCGAGTTCAGAGATAGCTTGCGCTTCTTCCGATGCGCGGACGTCCATCCAGAGAATCGGTGTGCGCACAGACTTGCCGTTTGCGTCTAAAAAGAGCGTTGTCGAACAAGTCCCGTCGCAGGAAATGCCGATGATATCGTTCGGGTTGACGCCAGATTTTCCGACACAGGCCGGAATCGCCGTGGCCAGGGCGTTCCACCAGTCTCTGTCGTCTTGTTCGGCCCAGCCGCTCTTTGGGTAATAGGACGGATAATCCTTAACATCGTAGGCCATGATGTGTCCCTGATCGTTAAAAATTGCGACGCGAACACTGCCAGTGCCAGCGTCAATCCCCATAAAATAGTTTGCCATAACAAGTTCCTTTCTCCATATTCTCCAAAATAGGTGTGCTATTTATTATTTAAATGATCAGCCGTAGTATTTATTGATGATGTAGCTGACCAGTTCATCGAGGACTCCAAGGTCATAGAAGAACTGCAATCCGGCGTAGCGATCACGCTGTTCTTTCGTGTAGGAGAGAATATCGCGAAATTCGTCTTTACTGAAAAGCGTATATTGTTGCGGTGAGGTCATGCCGTGCATCGCGTCGATGTATTCCGAGGCTTTTTCCGCTTTTTTCACGGTTTCCGTGATAATCGCGCGGATTTGATATTCGTTAGCTTCAATGCGGTCGATACGTCGTTTGACATTTTCTGGGTTGGATTGCTGTGCTTTTTCATAAACCTTGAAGATCTGGTTCGCACTCGTGCCAAAGACCCGGCGGATTTCTGTCGCCCAACTGCCGTAGTTAAATTTTTCTGCGTGTGCTCTGGCCTTATCGTAGTCGATATCCAGGGTGAGGAATTTTTTGTACATGTCAGCCATGACGCAAGTCGCCATACCGACGGAAGTGCCATGCAGTTCGCCGTATTCGCCCTTAAGCGCGGCCTTCATTTCCAGCACATGACCCATGGAATGTTCCGCGCCGGAACCTGGACGGGAGTTGTTGACGTAGCCCATGGCGATACCGATGAGAACCAGGCATTCCATCAGGTATTGGAAGGCATTTGATTCGCCGCTAACAAGCCCGGCGACGCTGTTCGCGACTTTGTCGGTAGAGTTAAGCATTAGTTCCGCAACTTCTTCGCAATAGTATTCGTCGTTGATGATGTAAGATAGTCGCCAGTCGTTGATGGCGATATATTTGGCGATAATGTCACCGATGCCGGCCGCAATCATTTTGTCCGGCGCAGTCGAGAGAAAATCTGTATCGCCGATGATACCACTGGCGCAGTGCGCCGGCAGACTGCACTTGAGCCCATTAATTGTCGCAGGCGCGACGTCCGTGGCAAAGCCATCCATCGATGGTGCTGTACCGATGATGTAATAGGAAATATTCCGCTGGAAGGAAACCATCCGCGTCAAGTCGTTGATCGTCCCGGAGCCGACCGCGAAGGGCAATACAACGTCTTTCGGCATGGCGTTATCGAGTTCGTTGATGAACACTTCTGTCGTGTGCATGATTTCGTGTTGGAAGATGTAAGAGGTGACCGGATAACCACATGTCTTCACAAGGTTGTAGACATGTTCGCCGGCGACCGGCCAGGTGTGGATATCAGCGACCACGCAGATTTTGTCATCCTTGGTTAACGGCGTGTTGTCTTTGCGCTTTTGATCGGCGAGGAATTCCGGCAGTTTGTTCACCGCGCCCTTGCCAATTGCCAGGTGATCGATGGCCATGTGGTGATGCCGTCCGCAGCTGCAGTTGTAATCGATCGTGATGAGCTCATTAATTGACATGTCTCTTAACTTCATGCTTGAAACACCTTCTTTAATTAAAAATTGTAATATTTGTTATGATAATCATTGAGTACAATGATAAAAAATCGCCTTTTGTTAATGTTTACAGAAGTTAATATTAGTATATAATAGAAAACGATTTTCCTCCATTGAGAAATTATTTTCAATAGTAAATTTTTGGCCATTGATTTCAGGTTTTCTTCATATTCTCGAGTTGAAATTTTTTTCTATCTTGAAAATTGTAAAAATCATAGAATACAATATCAAAAAATAGTCATATAAATAGTCATATAAACTTTTGGGAAAGGGAGATTATTGATGGCAAAAGAACTGGATAAGTATGAACAATCTTCTTTTTTAATTATTAAAGTTACGTACATGTATTACCTTTCCGGCATTTCCCAGAGCAACATTGCGAAAGAGTTGGGGATTTCTGTCACGACGGTTTCGCGACTGCTCAAAAAAGGGCGTGAAAAAAATATTATTGAATTTGTTATTCGGGATTCTTTTGTCGAATGCTTAAAACTCGAAAAAGATTTTAAAAAGATTTTTGGGTTAATGGATGTGGTGATTGCGCCGGCGGTTGACGAACAGTCCATCGATGAGAAATCCTTCAATAATCTGAGCGACGGGGAAGTCGTCAAAAAGCTCGTCGCACTGGAAGCGGCTCGTTATTTGCAGCGCATTATCACGAATGATGATATACTTGGCATCACCTGGGGAAGCACGATTTACCATATGATCAATTATTTAAATCCTGCACAGCGTATTCCTGCAACGTTTGTTACACTTCATGGCAGTTTGTCATATTACGTTAATGAGTGGGATGTGCGCGTGCTGATCCGGCGTATCGCAAAAGCTTTCAGCGGCAAGAATTATTCTTTGCCGACAAACGCAATGGTCAGCTCACCAGTTTTAGCGAAGCTCTTGAGAGAAGAAAAAGACGTCGCCAAAGTTTATGATATGTTTGACAAGATTAATATTTCTATCGCGGGCATAGGCTCGCTCTATCCAGAATTGAATTCTATTTTATCCAAGCCGGACTATTTGAATCCAGAAGATCTAAAAAAACTCCAAAAGCAGCATGTCGTTGGGGACATCGCGTTACATTTTTTCGATACAGAAGGTCGGGAATGCCAGACTGATCTGATCGATCGGATGCTGTCGATGGATTTTAATCGTTTCAAACGGATTGAACAAAAGATCACAGTGGCTTCCGGTGTTGAAAAAGCCTATACGGTATACAGCGCGCTTAAAGGCGGATTAATTGATACGCTCATTGTTGACAATCAGTTAGCGGAAAAAATTTTTGAACTGCATCACCTGGAAAAAGATCTTGGCGAAAATGTTTATTCAAAATTCGACCAATAAACCATGCTCACATAAAAAAATTTATTCACGAAAATCAAGCACGGCACTTAGATATCGATGCAGTAAGGGCGGTTCAGGGCGGTAAAGTTATTGGTTTTGAGCAGCTCGGCAGGCCAGTGCTTCACAATGTTTTCTCCATTGCCAAAACGTTCACAGTGACGGGAATCGGCATGGCGATTGATTTGGGACTTTTGCGTCTAGATGATAAACCGGTGGATTTCTTTGAAGCGCTGTTGCCGAAAAAGGTTGATCCGCGTTGGCACAATGTGACACTTGAACATTTGCTCACCATGACATCTGGTCACGGCACGGCACACATGATGGCAGCCGATCGCAAATATCTGCGCGGCGAGACGGGCAAAGCGGTGTCATATGCCATGAAAAACGAAGGGCTGCGTTACGCCTTTACCTGTCTGATGACGTGCAATCCTGGAGAGCGTTTTGTTACGGTAATCTCGCGCCGTATGTTGCCGGACGTATGCTTGAAAAGGTGGTCGGTTGCAGTGTACGCGATCATTTAATCGATAAACTTTGGCAGTCGCTTGGTACTAGAGCACCTCGATGGGACTCGGATCCGACGGGCGAAGTTGCTGATGAACATTGCGGCTACGGCTATTACTTCTGGATGAATTCGGTGTCTGGCACGTACCGGCCGTACGGCCGAGAAGGACATTCATTATCGTTCTGCCGGAACAGGAAGCGGTCTTTGCAGTACAGGCCATGCATCGCGACGTTTAGGAAATATTGGTTCTGGTTTGGGAAACGATTTTGCTACTGCTTTAAGAGTATAAGAGGAAGCGTATGATTAAATTATTTGAAACAGATGTCGACGGCACGTTGTTTTCGGAATATGGTTAGGAACTACCAGATCGTTTTTTCGATTCGCTACGCAAGTTGATGGATCGAAGGGTGCTATTCGGTATTTGTAGTGGCCGGCCGAGAAGTAATCTCGAAAAAGTGTTCACACCGGTCGCGAACGGTATCTTATCCGTGTGTGAAAACGGCGCTTATGCGGCGTATCAAGGCGAGAATATTTTGCTGGAATCCATAGCGGCAGAAAACGTAGCGGATGTTGTCCGCGATGTTCGAGCGATGGATGGATATTCGAGCATGTACAATACCGGTGAAATCTGTTATTTTGAGCGTGGTGACGAGAAAGGTTTCGAAGCGATGCATAACGCCTACCACTTCGACTGCGAAATGACTAACGATTTGTTAAATTATCACAGCCGTGTATCAAAATTGCAATTCACCGAAAAGATTATATCGAGGAAACGCTGGCGGAATCATTCATGCCGAAATAGCGCCTAAGTTTTCGATTGCCTGCTCTGGAGAGCGCGTGATGGATATCATGTCAAAACAAGTTTCGAAGGGAACGACGATCGAAGCTGTTTAAAAGCGGTTTGGCATCGCGCCGGAAGAGACGCTTGCGGTGGAGGACAATATAAACGACTTAGAGATGCTCAAGCAGGTGAAATACAGTTTCACAGTAGTCAATGTGCAGAAAGCCGTCAAAAACATCTGCCGTTATGTGACGAACAGCCGTATGGATGACGGCGAAATCAAGGTGATAAAAACTTGCTTGCGGATTTTGACGATCCGAATCGGACTCTTGCGGCTTATCAAAGGGTCGAATAAGCATAAGAATGCTTTTCGAAATAAAAATTCCTTATGAAACGAGGGGTAACGATTATGGCTAAAAAGTACATTTTAACGATTGATGAAGGCACCGGAAGCGCTCGCGCGATTTTATTCGATCACGAAGGTACGCCGGTCAGCATCGCGCAGAATGAATTCAATCAGTATTACCCATATCCGGGCTGGATAGAACAGGATCCGAAGGAAATCTGGGCGACGACGACCGAAGTCATCAACAAATGTAAAAGACAGGTTGGTGTAGATGATGATGATATTCTCGCGATCGGCATCACAAACCAGCGAGAAACCTGTGTCATATGGGACAAGGAAACGGGTGTGCCGGTTTACAATGCGATCGTCTGGGGGGACAATCGCCAGGAAATCGTCGATGGCTACAACGCGATGCGCGCGGACGGTTATGAAGAAGTGCTTAAAGATAAAACCGGTTTGGTCTGCGACCCGGAATTCTCCGCGCTGAAAGTTAAGTGGATTCTTGACAATGTTGAAGGAACGAGATACCGCGCGAAACAAGGCGAACTCTATTACGGTAATATCGACTGTTGGATTTTGTGGAATCTGACAAGAGGAAAATCCCATAAAACGGACTACAGTAACGCTTCGCGTACGGCGTTATTCAATATCAAGACCCTCGATTGGGATCAGGAACTCCTGAACAAATTTGATATTCCGCGTGGAATGATGCCCGAGGTCTGTGACAGCATGGGCAACTTTGGCAAAGTTCATGTTGGGACGACGTTCCAGAAACCATTACCGATTACGGCAATTCTCGGCGACCAGATGGCCGCGACATTCGGGCAGGCCTGTTTTGAAGAAGGCGACTGCAAGATGACATTTGGGACTGCTGGTGTATTTGACTCCATTATTGGGGATGAACCAAAAAAATCGGATTCTGGCTTGCTTACCAGCATCGCATGGGGCATTGATGGCAAGATTACGTATTTGTTTGAAGGTGTTGTCATGAACTCTGGTTCTACGCTTCAGTATCTGCGTGACGAAATGCGATTTTTCGAAGGAACGCCGGATTCAGAATTTTTTGCGAAAAAAGCAAAAATGCCGAGAGGCACGGCGTATTTCCTGCCGATGTTCTCCGGGATCGGTGCGCCGTATTGGGACGCGAACGCCAAAGGCGCGATTTTTGGTCTGACACGTGGGATTGACAAGAACGACATTATTTTAGCGGCACTTGATTCCCTTGGTTATCAGACCCGTGATATGGTTGATGCAACGGTTCGAGATACCGGCAAACTGATCACGACTTTAAAAATCGATGGCGGCGCGGCGAAGAACGATTTGATCGCTCAGTTTAACGCGGATATCTGCGGGATTGATGTTGACCGTCCAACGAGTGTCGAAATGACAGCGGCCGGTGCGGCATTTATGGCGGGTCTTGCGGTTGATTTCTGGACGAGTTTTGACGATATCAAGAAAGCCAGAGAATCTGAAAAACTCTTTAAACCGGAAATGCCGAAAGCTCAGAAAGAAAAACTCTACGCCGGCTGGATGAACTGCATCAATGCCCTGAAAGTCTGGGGCAAAGGTACACAGGAAATCCGAAAAAAATATGGTGATGACTGATTTGCGAAAATAGAAAATAATCGAACAAAAGATATTTTCTATTTAGAAATTATTATCATAGCTCTCTATAATTGAGTTGAAGGTAAAAAAGTAATAGTTCAGTTCAATCACGAGATGAGGAGAAACATGAAAACCGATATACTGATTATCGGCGCTGGTGTCATCGGATCTGCGGTGGCGAGAAAGCTCTCGCAGTACGATCTGGACATTACGCTTGTTGAAAAACAAAGTGACATCTGTATGGGCACCAGCAAGGCCAATTCTTCCATGATCCACAGCGGCTATAACATCGATGGCAGTAAGCTGAAGGGTCAGATGTGCCTGAAATCCGATACAAAGGTTTATGACAAGTTATGCAAGGAATTAAATGTTGATTTCCGCCACACGGGCTCTGTGTTTGCCGGTTTCGAAGAAAGTCATCTGAAGACGATGAAAGAAGAAGTCGATAACGCAAAGAAAAACGGCCTGGAAGGGGTGCGCATTGTCGATCATGATGAAATGATGCGGCTAGAACCGAACATAAACCCAGATGTTAAATTCGGTCTGTACGATTCAAATACCGGTACTATTAATCCGTTTGAATGGACGATGGCACTTGCGGAAAACGCGGTGATAAACGGCGTCAAGGTGTTGCTTAACGCCGGTGTGACAAATATCCACACGAAAAACGGCAAGATCGCGCGTGTCGATACGGAAGTCGGTACGTTTGAACCAAAAGTCGTCATTAATTGTGCTGGGTTGTATTCCGACAAGATTGCGGCAATGGTCGAAGATGTTGATTTCTACGTTCATCCGCGCAAAGGAGAATATTTTCTGTACGATAAAAAGTGGGGCGGCTACGTCAATCACTGCGTTTACTCTCCGCCGACACCGGTCTCTAAAGGGATGATTATCGTCCCAACGACTGAAGGCAATCTGCTTTGCGGATCGAATGCGGTGGAAATCGATGACAGAACAGATTTCTCGACGACGCAGGAAGGTCTTGACGACATTTATGCCAGAGACATCCATAAATTGTTTCCGGCACTGCCACGCGGCGGTGACGTTATCACGACATTCGCGGGTTTGCGCCCGGCATCTAGCACGGAAGATTTTATCATCGGTCACGCGAAGACGGTGCCGACAATGATTAACTTGGTTGGCATTCAGTCGCCAGGTTTATCCTCCGCACCGGCAGTTGCGGAAATGGTCGACGACATTGTCCACGAAGTCAATGGATACGCGGATCTCATTCTCAAAGAAAAGCCGGATTGGAATCCGATTCGACTGAAACCGATTGTTCTGCGCGACCTTTCGAAAGAAGAACGCAGCGAATTGATTAAGCAGAATCCGGATTACGGAAAAATCATCTGCCGCTGTGAAACTATTAGTAAGGGTGAAATCCTTGACGCGATTCGACGGCCGATTCCAGCACGCAACATCGACGCGATCAAGCGCAGAACGCGTGCGGGGATGGGCAGATGCCAAGGCGGTTTTTGTGGCCCGCGTGTGGTCAATATTCTCAACGAAGAACTGGGCATTGATCCACTCGACGTAACAAAACGCGGCAGCCGTTCTAACATCCTGATGGGCAAGACGAAAGACTTACTCTTGTTTAAAGGAGGCATCGATCATGAAAAAATTGAATTATGATATTGTCGTGATCGGCGGCGGTCCGGCAGGTTTGTCAGCGGCGCTTGAAGCCAGTAAAAACGATGTTGAACACATTTTGGTGCTTGAACGCAGTGACCGTTTGGGCGGCATTTTGGAACAATGCATTCACAACGGTTTTGGTTTAACGTATTTTAAAGAAGAATTATCCGGCCCGGAATATGCGACGCGTTTTATCAAGGAAGTTGAAAAACAGCCGAACATCGATATCAAGACCGGGACGATGGTCATAGAAATCACACCGGACAAAGTTGTCACGGCGGAAAACCGCGAAGACGGCCTTTTCGAAGTCGAAGCAGGTGCGATTATTCTGGCGATGGGCTGCCGTGAACGTACCCGCGAATCTATCACGATCCCAGGCGACCGCGTGGCTGGCGTCATGACAGCCGGCACGGCGCAACGCTACGTTAACATCGACGGTTATCTGCCGGGTAAGGAAATTGTCATTTTGGGTTCCGGCGATATCGGCCTGATCATGGCTCGTCGGATGACTCTCGAAGGCTGCAATGTCAAAGGCGTGCTTGAAATGATGCCGTTTTCCTCCGGGCTGATCCGCAATAAAGTACAGTGTCTCGACGATTTTGACATTCCGCTGTATCTGAATCACACAGTGACGAAGATTCGCGGGAAAGATAGGGTTGAGGTGGTTTCAATTGCGGAAGTCGACGAAAATCTTCAGCCTGTTCCAGAAACGGAAATCTGTGTGACATGTGACACGCTTTTGTTATCAGTCGGGCTGATCCCGGAAAATGAATTGTCCCAGGGCATCGGCATTGAAATGAGTCCGGTGACAAAAGGAGCTGTTGTCGATGAGAACCGTTGCACGAGCGTGCCGGGGATCTTCGCCTGCGGCAATGTCCTACAGGTGCACGATCTGGTCGATAATGTGTCAGCTGAAGCGCAGGTGGCTGGTCGCAGTGCAGCGCGATATGTCAAAGGGAAAATTGATGCTCTTGATGAAGTGATTACGGTCAAACCGGGCAACAACATCACATATGTTGTGCCGCAGCAGATCACGTCGAAGCCATCGGTAGACGAAAAAGTTGTGAAGTTGTACATGCGCGTGAAAGAACCGAAGGAACACATCAAACTTATCGTGATGAACGATGCAGGCGAAGTCCTCGCATCATACAAACGCGATATTATTGCGCCAGGTTCGATGGAAATGGTGCCGCTGCCGGCGAAATACGTCACAGCTGGTCAAAAGGTTATTTTGGTTTCTGTTGAAGAAGCGTAGGCGGAGGAAAAAATGAGCGAACAAACGAAAATCATTTGCACGAGCTGCCCAAGAGGGTGTCAGATTACCGTCACGCATGAGAGTAAGGAAATCACAGACATCAAAGGTTATACCTGCAAGCGCGGCTTAAACTATGCGGAGGATGAATTCACACTGCCAAAACGTGTGGTGACATCGACCGTCCGTATCAACGGCGGGGAACTTGTGATGCTACCGGTGCGCACAGAGGAAGCGATTCCGAAGAGTAAAATCTTTGATTGTGTGAAAGCCATCTGCAATATCTCAGTTGATGCACCGGTGACCGTTGGTACAGTGATTTGTCCGAATATTTGTGGAACAAATGTTGATTTAATCGCTTCGCGCGATGTTAACGCTAAATGATGTCCAAAAGCGCTAAATAACAAATTAGTGTGGCTCCAAGGCTGAAAGGAGAAAAGGTGTATGAATCTGTTTATGATTATTTGCGCATTCTGAACCGGCATCATTGGCGCTTTAGTTAGTGCATTTGAAGAATGCATGCTCGCCGGATTTTTAGCAATTGCTGTTTATATGTTTCCAAATAATGAAGTGTTGTTTAATTGTTTGACTTCTGGATTTATCCCATTTGTGGCATTTACCGTTGCTGTCGCAGGAACTGCCTATGCATTAAAAATACGCAAACATAATCTGAATGGAGCAGATATTTTCAAAAGCTTAAATGCTTATAATGACATCTCAGTTCCAATTGTATCGGGTATTTTTGCTATAGCTGGTGTTGTCATTCACTTATGTTATTTGGATTATTTCACAAGTCGATCGACGCTGGAGCCATCAATGTCATTATTATTTTCGCTATTGTCCGCATTATATTCGGTGACGGTCAATTCTGAAATGAAAAATTCGTAAAATTCCACGATACAGTTCACAGAAAAGTGAGTGAATTTATTTAATCTTCATTAGTGCAATCATTGGCTTTGTTGCAGCATGGCTCGGTAAGGTAATAGGTAATATTTGGCTTTCCTTTTACTTTGAGTCTCGCTTCTTTATTGTTTTATGCCTGAATTTATAATCTAAGTGCAACAAATAAATAATGACTCATAGCCTTGGTATAATGGTGTTTGCAAAGACATCCAATATTCAAGGAGAAACTATGAGTCACTACAAACATCTTACA
>NZ_JAYFFI010000022.1:0-37933 GCF_036289405.1 Pseudoramibacter faecis
ACGAATGAAAATACCAATGGTCTTCTTAGAGAGTATTTCCCTAAGAGCTCCAACCTTAATAATGTGTCAGAAGCGTATATACAAAGCAAAGTGGATGAAATGAACAAACGACCACGGAAATGCCTCGGATTTAGAACGCCCTATGAAGTCTATCATTCAACTGTGTTGCACTTGACTTGACAATTCAAGTCTAAAAAAGGATTCAAAGCCTCCCTTATAACGCAAATGCGCCGTACCTGCGGTGAGGCTTTGAATCCTTGGCGCGCCACCCGGTGGTGGCGCAGGACGTTTATTTTTTACAACAACTTTATTATAGAAAAACGGCTCGAGGCCTGTCAAGGAAAAATAACCGATCAACACAAAAAATCATCCTCAAAAGGCAAATCCGATGCTTGAAAGACGTTCAAAACATGATAAAATAAAAAAGGCATTTATCAAAAATTCAATGATCCAGGATCGAAGAGGATTTACCATGAAAGTGAAATACCAATTTATCTCCAACCCGGACGGCAATACCGTCCGATTGGTCCAAGGGCGGATGCGCCTGGCCGAACGCAAACGCATGGAAGAAGGTCAGATGCCTGATTTCGGCGCGTTTCTGCTCATCCAAGGCGCCATTCCCGAAATGGTTCAGGCCGCGGATATCGCCGTAAAGGCCAGCGATGTCGTTTCCTTTGAGCTCGTCGGCAACTGCCCCCAGTCCTTTATCACCATTGTGATCGCGGGGAAGATTCGTTCCGTTCAAACCGCACTCAAGGCCGTTCTCGCCGCACAGGACGACCGCACCAACGATATTCTGGGCAGCTTTGCCTGAACTATTCAGCTTTTAATCATTTAATCCCCGATCCATTTCGGGGATTTTTTATTATGCCTTGTTAATCAAAACCTCTTTTCTTTTCAATCGAAACCATATAACAACCATCTCTTTGATAATCGCGTCCGCCTTTAAAAAGAGCAGCCAGTATAGCGGAGGGTTATAAGCCCTTGTCACCGGCCCAGCGTTTCAAGACACTGGCTTTCACTCTCATTCGCCAGATTCGTTCAAACCACACTCCACCTGTTACTGACTGCTCTTTAGAGGGGGGGTTTTTATTCTTAAATGGATCTTCATATTCCTTCACGCTCAGTTCATCTTGAACAGTATCATTCCTTTCCTGATGGTTTTCTCATTTAATCCGACCGTACTGATATCATAACCCACTGATCAAAATGCCGATTCCCAAATTTATACTTTAGATTTGCATGACGTTCAAACATCATCAATGCATTTTTCCCTTTCAAATACTCCACAAATGCTGAGACCGACAGCTTAGGTGGTATACTCAACAGCAAATGTCCCTCAAATGTCTCCACTGCTTTGTAATCACATAGTCTTCGTATTATCTCTCGTAGATCTTCTCGATATTGATTATATATTACTTTTCGTCTATGCTTTGGTGCGAACACGATATGGTATTACATAGCCATTTCGTGTGGGACAGGCTATTGACTTGATTAGCCATCTCTTTTGCCTTCCGCTCTATCTTGTGATTTGAACTTTCACAAGATAGATGAGGAAAGTCTTTTTTG
This sequence comes from Pseudoramibacter faecis, assembly GCF_036289405.1. Taxonomy (NCBI): domain Bacteria; kingdom Bacillati; phylum Bacillota; class Clostridia; order Eubacteriales; family Eubacteriaceae; genus Pseudoramibacter; species Pseudoramibacter faecis. Next base: position 1,570 of record NZ_JAYFFI010000022.1, read on the forward strand.
TATAACTTTTGATGCGCACCCGCACAGCGGGCGGATTTTTTTCAATCGCTATCCGCGGTTGGTTAGCTAAAGCCTTAAAACCCAAGAATTAAAAACGGCCCACGGGCCGTTTTTGCATAATCAAAATATATGAATATCTTCGTTATTCTTGTTTAAGTGTGACCGTCACTTTCTGCGGCGTTAAGTTTTCAATCGTCCCCTTCTTTGTTTTGGCATAAAGCACCACACTTTCTTTTCCTTCTGATTTTCCGGCCAGATCTGCCCAGACTTCAACATCATCAGCAGAAATTTTCTTCAGCTCTTTTTGAGTCCCCTCAATTTTTACATTTACTGTGTTGCTGCTGATTTTAGAAACCGACAGGCCCTTCGGCACATTGCGGGTTTCAATCGTGTGTATCGTGATATTTTTTTCTGAGAGTGCCTCGACCTTCGCCGTCACCATCACCCGGGTACCTCCTCTCATTGCGATCACACCATCCGGTAAAATAATTTTGCTTTCGATGGTTTTATCTCCCTTGATGCCGCTGACATTGATATTTTTGGGCGCTACACTCGTGATTTTATCCAGCGCTTTTTTATCCCCGCCCAAAAGCACGGCTCCTGGTGTCACGCTGACATCTGTCACTTGATAACCATCCTCCGGTGTGCCACTGATCTTCGGCGCCTTCACCTTTACTTTTTTGGTCGTCCCAACTTGAATATGCGCCAAAACAGAGGCCGGCTCACAACGCACATTCTCCAGTTCCTTGCCTTTCTCGTCATAGGCCTTTACCCGTAAAAACGTGGAAGTGTCGTTTGTGATGCCATTAACGTCGGCGGTGGCCACCAACTCATCGATCTTTCCCAGATCGCTTCGGGATCCGTTAACTTTTACCGTGTCAGACGTTGATGCGGAAAGGACTGACAAACCATTGGCCGGTGTGCCGCTGGTATTCACAGCTACTTTCTGGCGGCGGTTACTGATTTTATCGATAGACAGCTTTAGCGTTTTGGGCCGAATTTCATCCAAAATCACCGTGTTGGGAAGCCCTTGAATAACAATGCTCGGTGTTATAGTGCCGTTGGTCTTCACATCGGACAGATCCACAGACGCAGAGATCAACGACGTATCCAGATTATTGATATTGTTTTCTGTTCCCCGCACCCGCAGATTGACATAATAATTTTCCTGATCTTCAAGCACCAAACCCTTCGCGGTAAGCGACTCTTCATTGGTGATTGTCACCGGAATATTTTTGATATCCCGGGAGATCAGATTGATGGAACTTCCATTGATATACACCCATAAAAAGAGTGCCAGTGCAATGGCTAGCACGACGCGCGCCACCCATCCGCGACGATCGTTTTTATTCCTTTTCCTGTATCTTTGATTCTTCATTTTCGTTGTCCGCACCTATGGTCTCTTCTTCCTCATCCTCATCATCGATGAATCGATCCGCCAACAGCGTCGCAATATCCTCAGGGGTGAAATCACGCCGAAGCATCCCCCGATGGGCCACCGAAATGGTGCCGGTTTCCTCCGAGACGATGATCACAATGGCATCGGACTGCTCTGAGATGCCGATGCCAGCGCGATGCCGGGTTCCCAGCGAAGAGTTGAGCGTTCGGCGATCGGTAAGCGGCAAAAGACAGCCCGCTGTTCGGATTTTCCCATTCCACAAATTGACAATCATCGCTCCATCGTGCAACGGCCGATTCGGCGTAAAAATGTTCTCGATTAACTCGGTGGAAATATCCGCGTTAAGAGCAATTCCGGTACCCTCGATATCTTTAAGTCCCGTATTTACCCCGCAGACAATCAGCGCGCCAATGTGCGCCTCAGCCATATCGGCCACTGCGTCGCGAATATCCTCAATGGCTTCGAACATCTTTTTTTCGCCGGACGACCGGAACATGCGCTCAAATAGACGATTATTGCCTAACTGTTCCAGTGCTGAGCGCAGTTCCGGCTGAAAAACCACCGCCACGACGATAACCGCCCAGGTAATGATATTATTGAGGAGATAATTTAAAGTGGTCAGCCCCAGCCAGGAACTGAGCGGGATGAGCACCAGCACAATGATAATCCCCTTGGCCACCTGCTCAGCCTGAGTGCCACGGATCCACATCAGAATTTTATAGATGACAAAAGCAATGATCAGAATTTCGATCACATTGACATAGGTAAATCTGGATTGTAGCGTTACAACAAGATTTTCGATGAGATTTTTCATGACTTGCCTCTGTTTTCCTTTCGAATTTAATTTTATTATACACCATCTTTTAACTGTTTCCCAGCGTACTGAGCAAATCTTGACAAGTTTTACACCTGATTACAATTTCTTGACAAACTGTTTTCAAATGATGTATCTGTATTCAGTTTCATTTTAAATTTTCATCTTCTTTTCATCTTAATTCAAGAAAATGTTTCTCGGCTAAAAACTATTTTCAAAAAATCATTTGTAATTTAAAATAGGAACCCTTTACATTCATGCAGGATCTTGCTATAATACAGGCATAAGATGACGGGTGGTCGGAAGACAAAGAATCGATTGCCATAATCCAGCGCAGGAAATCGTGCCTGTAGCGGATCAATTGGCTCATTCACGCAGATGTTGTCTGAAAGCCCGAGCTTACACCATTATCTTATCAATCTGACGAAAGGAGGACGGACCACCAGAAATGCAAAATTTAGATGAGCGGTAAAGACCGACTGTTCGAAGCGATGGGAAGAGCCCAAAGATGACAGTCGGTCTTATTTTTTTATGCTTTTTTGAACCCATTTCTGGCTCGTCCGCTCTGAGGCACAATCATCCGCTTTCATATGAAAAACCACCGGTTGAATTGATTGTTTTATTAAACTTTATTTATGAGAACTAAACATGATGTCATTTTTCCATACATTGATGCAAACGCCGTATAACACTCATGCTGCCACTTTAAGAGAAAAGCTGTTTACATCTTTCATAACAAAACCTCCTATGTCATGACCCATGGCTGATAAGCCATCCCCAGTTTGACCAGGAGGTTGATTCTGCTTTTCTATAAATTTTTTATCCACCACGCCTTTAACGCGTAATTTTATTGATGTCTGTTGTCACCAGTGCTAAAACTTGAGCTTTTCCCTAAATTTTTAGACCTCTTCTAATCGATCATTTCCTGCTCATCCTTCGCGGGCTAAATCTTCTTTTCAATAATTATTACAACCTGGCAAGTTCAAAGGTTCGCTTAATAATCCATTCACACGCTGCATCATCCCGCGGCTTTGGCGAAAACAATGCCATAATATCCTTTTGAGCCACTGACGTTAACCTCTGGACCGCTTCGTTCTCGTCAGTAATATATATTGTAATATCGTTGACGCCAACCGAGCGATACATTTTCGGATTTTTTCACCGGTTAATTTTGCAATCGCTTTTGCTGATGCCACTTCATCAAAATTCATTAACAATAATTTTGCAATCATACGTATCTGCTCGGGACAGGTTTCTGCCACATATTCTAACGTTGCCGGCGTGAAAATGGCACAACATTCTCCATGCGGCACATGATAAAGCGCTCCCAACGCGTGGGCAAAAGCATGGCTGGCAGAACATTTGGCATTGCCAATGCCGTATCCGCCCAAATTTGATGCTGACAGCATGTCTTCCCTTGCGGCAATATTCTGCCCGTTTTCCACTGTTTCCCGATAGTTTCTCTGCATTAATCGAATGGCTTCGTATGAAACACTCTGCGTAATCGCGCAAGTCTGATTGGACGTAATCGCGTCGAGCGCGTATGCCAATACATCAAAAGCGCAGGCTGCCGTGACTTTGGGCGGCAGTCCCGTCGTTAGTTCCGGGTCTATCAGCGCTAACGCCGGTGTCGTTCCCGCGCCGATCACCACGCGTTTAATGCCGTTTTGCGTATCCGCAACCACCGCTCCCTTGGACGCTTCGCTGCCGCTTCCGGCTGTCGTCGGAACCGCAATCATCGGAATGACACTTTTCTGCAGATGTGTAACATCATAAAAATTTTCTAATGCTTCGTCATTGTCTAAAAAGCAGTTTGACACATTTTGCGGCATCCATACAGCTTCCGCCGCCGACCGCAGCAATCCCATCAACTTTTTCACGTCTGCCGATTTCCGCCATTTCTTTAATGATCACATCTCTTGGATCTGATTCCACTTCATTGCAAGTGATCGCAGCAATCCCAAACGCTTCGATGGCCTTTATAATTGGAATGGGAATGCCCGATGCCTCAATGCTTTTGCCATAAATAACAAAGACTCTCTTGCAATTAAAATTGGCCAGTTTGTCTCCCGCCTCAACCAACCGCACAGCCACAGCCGAAGAACTGCGGAAAGCTCATCATAAAACCGTTCACACCCATTGATATTCCCTCCCTCTATTCAAACATTGTCTGTAAAATTTCTTCTTTAGAAATCGCGCCAAAATATGCGGGTATATCCAGTTGTTCAAATATTGCTTCACAAGCCTGCCGTTTGTATGGGATTCCGATTCATTGTGTGGCAACTTCAGACACTGGTTTTGTCGAAAGGAAATCGCCATTCCTTTAAAAAGCCGTCTTCAACATTCAGCCGCACTTCCAAAATACCGCCATCCCAATAATTTTTTCTATTGAAATTCAAACTTGGACGACTTCCCAAAGTTCCATTCCCTTCGATACGTATTTTTCTTTTTTAAGTGTGTGATAACCGCCAGTTCTTCTGCCGTCGGTTTAATTCTTGTAAAACCATTGCCGCCCAAGATTTTTTTAAATGATTCCAAAATGCCTGCAGTGTCATTTCCTGATCTAAAAAGTCACTGATATTCCCGACTCTGCTTTTGACAGAGTTAAAACGCTTTCCTCGAAAATTTATTCGGATCCACATGGAGTGCCTTTTCTGCCATTCCTTTATCCGTCCGAAATAGCAAGGTTCCATGATGCAGTATTCGATTGCCTTCAACTCTTTGTGCCGTCCCGGCAACTTTATGGCCGTTGATGACAATATCATTTCTGCCTGTCGCCTCTGCATGAACACCTGGCGCTTCAAGCGCATTGATCATTGGCTTTGTAAATTGCGCAAATGCCATTCTTTCCAAATGATTCTGCGTCGTGATAAAAGAATAATTAAGATTTCCCAGGTCATGATATACAGCACCGCCGCCGGTTGTTCTCCTCACCACATGGATATGGTGTTTTCCACATATGAACGGTTAATTTCGGCTGCCGTGATCTGATTTTGACCAACCACAATGATATTATCATTTTGCCAAAGGATTAAAATATTTCCCCTCTTGTGATCGCAAAGCATGTATTCTTCATATTTAACCGTGCTCGGTCCTATCACCGTGCAGTCAGGATAATGGGCCAAAAATTTTTTGTCATTCCTTCAGAATAATGGTCCGCATGGTCGTGCGTAAGAAAAAGATAGTCCGGATCTGAAAAATCCGAAGATTCGACCAATTGCGCAAACATTTCCGGTGTCACAACGGAAATCCCGTCGTCTGCTCTTTCAGAAAACGCATCCACCAAAATCTTTTTACCGCCAAATTGAATGGCTATTCCTGCATTCGCGCTTAATGTCACTTTGCAATGCCTCATTTACTCTCTTTACGCCCGTTTTATTTAGCCGGCGGCATATTTAAAGTGCGCCCTTGAAGCGATAAAGCAGCTTCTCTGACCGCTTCGGAAATCGTTGGATGCAAATGAATCGTTTCGATCAATTCATCAACCTTCATCCCCACGCGGACGGCCACCGCGCCTTCGGCAATCAAATCCATTGCCCGCGGGCCGATCATGTGCATGCCTACAATCTTCTCCGTCTCTTTGTCCGCGATGATTTTAATAAGGCCTTCTCCGCCGTTGGTTATCAACGCTTTGCCGTTGGCCATCATCGGGAAGGTTCCGACTTCATAGGTCCCCGTTTCCAGCTGATCCTCCCGAAATCCCACAGCGGCTGCTTCCGGTTCCATATAAACGCACGTCGGATTCGTCGATTCATCATAAGTCGTATTGAGTCCCATGATATTTTCTGCGGAGATCTCGCCCATCCGCGATGCCGTATGCGCAAGCTGCGCATACCCTTGAACACAATCCGCTGTAATATCCGCATCCAACATCGACAGAACGTGATCAAGCGCTTCAATCACAGTAATTTTCGTTCCGAAAGCAGCATAAGCACAGGCAACCTCGAGGCCGATCACGCCAGCCCCGATCACAATCATAGTTTTCGGCAGTTGCTCTAAAGCCAAAACACCTGTCGAACCCATACAATATAACGATTCTTTTATTCCTGTGAATACGAATCTTTCAAAATTAACAACATTAACGCCTGATTCTTGGCTAAACGAAGTCCATACCAGAGGCCTCACGGAAGAACACCTCAATCAGTATTACACGCAAGGTGTCACACTGGACCCTTTCCGCACGCAGAATCTTCCCCATTGCCAATTCCCAAGGCATTCGATATAAAATCTTTTTAAAAGACATTGATCTTCCACATCAACTGATTATGAATTTGGTCTATGACCCTATTCGCCTTGGCGTAATTTCGGTTTACCGAACCGAAAAGGAAGGCGATTTCCAGCCGGAGGAAATTCAACTGCTTGAGCAGTTAAATCGCTTTATTACACAGCATTATTTAATGGCCTTTTCACAAACAAACCTTCACTTGGCCGAAAAGCTTTTTGATTCCTGTTTTCGTGATGCCGCTTTTGGCGTTTTGATCATGGACAGCAAACAAACGATTGTAAAATCCAATCACTGCGCCCATCGATACTGCCGTGATCTTTACCGCACCCTTTTTCACAATGCCGACGCAGCACTTTCCGAATCAGAAAAAGCCGATTTGTTCATTGAGAATCATGTCATTAATCAATTTCGTGAACAGCTTTTAAGCAACGATGATCATATTATTGTCCCCGCAAACAATCAACTTTATGAATTCTGGATCAGTCCTTTCGTATCAAGGGATGAAAACTTCGATAAAATTATTTTGAACTACACGCTGTTCATTTTCCGTTCTTCCCATGTGACCAGCGAAGATCGCCTGGATTATTCAAACATCAAACAGAAATTAACAGATCGCGAATGGGAAATCGCCGTGCTCATTTCACAAGGGTTGACCAATACAGCCATTGCCGAGAAAACCTATATCAGCCTCAACACGGTTAAAACCCATATTCAGCACATTTATGAAAAGTTAAACATTCCCAATCGCGTCTCACTCATGCGATTGCTGTCTGAAGAAGGCAAGGTGCAGTTCTAAAAATCCTGTGAATCATAACCATGCGTTGAACGCATGGTTTGATCAGACCCTATAAGGTCTGTCTCTTATTTGTATTTCAGATTTGCGTGTCTGTCAAATATCATAGCTCTTCAGATATCCCATAAACGACGATACGCTAAAATGAGGCGGGATCTCAACAAGCATATGGATATGATCAGGACAGCATTCCGACTCAATGATATTTCCCTCTTCCCTCCGACTTAACTCTCTAAGTATTTTCCCCAGATTATTTGTCTTCAATACTTCGGTGCGAATACAATGTAATACTTGCGCCGCCACTTCCTATGAGATAAACTTTGCATGTCATTTTTCATGACGTAACCTCCTATGTTCGTTTTTGTGGTTGGCAGGCCACATTTAGCATATCATAGGAGATTAATTACCTATACTAAAGCATTTTTGCCGACCCCCAGTTGAACTGGGAGTTTTTATCGCTTAAGCGACAATAAAAACACCCCACTTGCTTTAAAAACAAATGGGGTGAAGATTGTCATATCCCAACAAGAGATCACATCACTATTTTCTATCCAATTTTTGTTTATGCCAAGGTCATCATCAATTCGCCGGATTCCACCTTCTGCCCTTCAGAGACATAAATGGCGCCGACCGTGCCGTTTGCTGTCGCGACAATTTCCGTTTCCATTTTCATCGCTTCCACCACTGCAAGCGCCTGATTTTCCTTCACCGCATCGCCTTCGTTCACGAGCACCTTCAAAACGGTCCCCGGGATACCGGAGCCGATTTCCTTTTTGTTATTCGGATCGGCCTTGAGCATTTTGCTCTTGGTCTGAGACGAAAGCGAATAGCGGTCTTCCACTTTGATCTGCCGGCGGAAGCCGTCGATTTCAAAGGTGACCGTGCGTTCACCATCTTCATCCGGATCGCCGATTTTAATCAAGGCAATCATATGCCGCTTGCCGTCTTCCACTTCAACTTCCGTCATTTCACCTTCGCGCAAGCCGTAGAAGAAAGCGTGGCTTTCCATGCGTTCGAGGTCGCCGTATTCTTTGCGGAATCTCAGATAATCCTTATAGACCTTCGGATAAAGCGCCGCGGACATCACCTCGCGGTCGGTGAGATCCTTGCCGAACTCATCCTTAAATTCTTTGCGAATGGCGTCAAAATCCTCGTCCGGCAAAAGTGTTCCCGGCCGCACCGTAATAGGCTTCTGCCCTTTGAGCACGATCTTTTGCAGCCGTTTGTTAAAGCCGCCGGCCGGCTGACCGATCATCCCTTTGAAGAAATCGACCACCGAATTCGGGAAAGCCAAATCCTTGCCCTTGGTGTAAATATTATCAGCGTCGAGATCATTTTGCACCATAAAGATTGCCAAATCCCCGTTGACTTTGGAAGACGGCGTCACCTTCACGATATCGCCTAGCAGTTGATTGGCTACCTTATACATTTCTTTGACGTCGTTAAACTTGTGCCCCAGGCCAAAGCTTTCCACCTGACTCTTCAGATTGGAATACTGGCCGCCGGGAATTTCCATTTCGTAAATTTCTGTGCTGCCACTTTTGAGACCACTTTCAAATTTGCTGTAGGTCGGCCGCATACCCACCCAATAATCCGAAAGCTTTTGCAAGTCATGATCGTCCAGCTGGGTATCATAAGGTGAGTGCTTAAGCGCTGCCACCAATGAGTTGAGGCTCGGCTGTGCCGTGAGGCCACTCATGCCGGAAAGCGCCGCATCCACAATGTCTGCACCACCGAGCGCCGCCATGAGCTCAGCCGCCACGCCGTTGCCCGCCGTATCGTGGGTGTGGAAATGAATCGGCATCTTCACCTCGCTCTTCAAGGTGGAAATGAGTTTTTTGGCTGCCGCCGGTTTGCACAGGGCCGACATATCTTTAATCGCCAGAATATGGGCCCCGGTCTTTTCGATTTCGTGGGCCATCCTGACGTAATAATCCAAATTATATTTGGTTTTAGTTGTGTCGAGAATATCCCCCGTGTAGCACATGGCCACCTCGGCAATCTTACCGGTTTTAAGCACCTCTTCGATGGAAACCTTCATCCCTTCCATCCAGTTGAGGGAGTCGAAAATACGGAACACATCGATACCGGAGGCCGCCGATTGACGGATGAATTCCCGGATCACTTTGTCCGGATAGTTTTTATATCCCACGGCGTTGGCCCCGCGCAAAAGCATCTGGAAACAGATATTCGGAATGGCTTCCCGCAGTTCGTCGAGGCGCTGCCAGGGCGATTCCTTCAGAAAGTTATAGGCCACGTCAAAGGTCGCGCCGCCCCACATCTCGAGGGAGAACAGATCGCGTTCAAGCCAGGCCGTCTGCCTGGCCACTCGGGTCATATCATGAGATCGAACCCGCGTCGCCACCAGCGACTGATGGGCATCGCGCAGTGTCGTGTCGGTGATCAGCAGCCGGTCCTGCGCTTTAATCCAGTTCACCAGGCCATCGGGTCCCTTTTCGTCTAGGATCTGCTTGGTTCCCCGCAGTGCGCCGATTTCCACCTCCTCCGGAATGACCGGCAATGCCGGCTCACGCAGCTCCGGTTTTTCACCAAAAGTTTCGTTCACCACGATGTCGCCGATATAACGCATCGTGTTATAAGCTTGGCTGTTCTGTTCATTAATATCGAAGAGTTCCGGATGTTCGTCGATAAACTTCGTATTGCATTTCCCGGCCTTAAAAAGCGGATGCTCCAAAACATTGATCAGAAAATCTTTGTTGGTTTCGACTCCTTCGATAATGGTTTCTTTGAGTGCGCGCAGCGCTTTGCGGCGAGTGTCCTCAAAACTGCGACCATACGCTGTGCATTTTACCAAAAGGCTATCGTAATAGGGCGAGATCACCGAGCCGGTGAATCCGTTGCCGCCGTCAAGACGCACCCCTGGACCGCTGGCCGTCCGATACACATCGATCTGGCCGGTATCCGGCATAAAGTGCATCTTCGGATTTTCGGTGGTCACCCGGCATTGAATAGCGTAGCCGCGGGTCGCGATCGCCTTCTGGGAAGGAATGTCGATTTCCTTGGAATCCAGCGCATAGCCTTCGGCGATTTGAATCTGTGCCTGCACGATATCGATGCCCGTCACCAGCTCCGTCACCGTGTGTTCCACCTGGATACGGGGGTTCATTTCGATGAAATAGTGATGGCCGTGTTTATCGATTAAAAACTCGATAGTCCCGGCCGAGCAGTAATTCACCGATTTGGCGAGCCTGATCGCATCAGCACAGATTTCCTGTCGTTTTTCTTCGGATAAAAACAGCGAGGGCGTGAACTCAATCACCTTCTGGTGACGGCGCTGAATCGAGCAGTCTCTTTCAAACAGATGGACCACGTTGCCATCCTGGTCGCCCAACACCTGTACTTCCACGTGCTTGGGTTCTTCCAGATATTTTTCGACGAAAATGGTACCATCGCCGAAAGCCTTCGTCGCTTCCGAAACTGCAGAATGATATTCCTTGAGCAACTGCTTTTCATCGCGAACGATGCGCATGCCGCGCCCCCCGCCGCCGGCCGCTGCCTTCAAAATGATCGGATAGCCGGCGGCCTTGGCAAATTCGATGGCCTGTTCGTCCGTTTCAATCGGCTTTTCCACACCGGGGATTGTCGGCACATCCACTTGCTTCGCCATGATTTTGGACTGGATTTTGTCGCCCATCTGTTCCATCATAGCGCGGGTCGGTCCGATAAAAGCAATCCCTGCTTCCTCACATCTTTTAGCAAAAGCCGGATTTTCCGACAAGAAGCCGTAGCCCGGGTGAATGGCGTCCGCCCCTTTTTCGAGGGCAAGCGCAATGATTTTATCAATATCCAGATAAGCCTGCACCGGTCCGCCGGCCGAGGTGATGCGGTATGCTTCGTCCGCTTTGGTCCTGAACAGCGACATCTTATCTTCCTGTGCGTAAATCGCAATGGTCGAAATGCCCAATTCATGGCAGGCGCGGATGATGCGAATCGCAATCTCGCCGCGATTGGCAATCAATACCTTTTTAAATCTTTTCATGATGCTCCTTTCAGCTCGATATGTCTTGTTGTCTAATTCATTTCTGTATGCCATGGTCTTCGGTAAATGATAAATTTGAGCCATTATACCCTATCGGATAACGACTTTGCAAAATTTATTTAGCCTGTTGTCGCCCTTCAATATTAAAACAGGAAGACAACGGTTTTTATTCAGAACGCGGATATCCCTCTGCCTCAGCGGCGTCCATTTCGGCAATAAGCGTCGCTTCCAGATCCTTGCACTGATCCATCAGATGCTGGAGAAACGCACGGTAATAATGGCCGTAAGCCTCTGGATTTTTCAGCCGGGACACGTTTTTGTCAATCACGGCCTTTTCCCGTACCGCGTCGAAAATCGGCTGATGCCTCGCGTACTTGTAGCGCGCCACCGCCGTCGCGCAATTCAAGCGCGCTTCATAGAGCACGGCCATCCGCCGATCGATGGCGTCGATGGATTCGCGAATCGCATTTAAATTTTCCGAATTTGCTGCGGTGTTTGTCAAATACCCGCTCATCGGCCACCCTCCAAAATCAAATCGAGCAGACAAAGCGCCGTCACCGCTTCCACCACCGGGATCGCTCGGAGCACAATACAGGGATCGTGCCGCCCGGCGATTTCAATCGTCGTGTCTTCCCGCCGGATCATATCGATCGTCGCCTGCGACTGAGCGATGGACGGCGTGGGTTTAAACGCCACACGAAAGACCAGCGGCATGCCGTTGGTGATGCCGCCGTTGACACCGCCGTTGTGGTTGGTCCACGTCTTTACCTGATCACCATCCATATAAAAGGCATCGTTCGCCTCGGAGCCGAGCATCCCGCTCATGGCAAAACCCGAGCCGAATTCAACCCCTTTGACAGCAGGAATGGCAAAGAGCAACGCGGCAAGCCGGCTTTCCACCGTTTCAAACATCGGCGAGCCCAGCCCGCCGGGCACCCCGGTGACATAGCCCTCAATGATGCCGCCCACCGAATCTTTATCTGCGCGCGCTTCGGATACCGCCGCCTGCATCTTGGGGATACGGCTTTCGTCGATCACCGGCCAGTTTGCGTCGCAATACTGCAAATCGACGTAAGCTTCCGGCGCGACGATCGATTCATCTGTCACGCCTCCGATGCAAAGAATCCGCGAACCTATCTGCAGCCCGTCGATTGTCACCGCCAACACCTGCTTAGCCACCGCTCCGGCAAAAACAATCGGCGCCGTCAGCCGACCGGAAAAATGGCCGCCGCCGCGATAATCCTGATAGCCGCCGTATTTGAGCCACGCGGTATAATCCGCGTGGCCCGGACGCATTTTATCCTTTGTTCCGGCGTAATCCCCCGAGCGGGTGTTGCCATTTTCGATGATGCCCGTCAGCGGCGTCCCTGTGGTGTGCCCTTCAAAATATCCGGAAACAATATTAACAGCATCCGCCTCTTTGCGCGGCGTCGCCAAGGCTTTTCCCCGGGATGCCCGGCGGTCCATTTCCTTCGCAATGGCCGCTTCGTCAATGGGAATCCCTGCCGGCAGCCCGTCGATCACTGCTCCGATGGCTCTGCCATGGGATTCGCCAAAGACTGAAAGCTTTAAATGATTGCCCCAAAAGGATGTCATGTCAATTGTCCTCCCATTTTCACAAAATCTTCCCAAAATTCGGGATAGGATTTTTGCACCGCTTCTGCCCCATCGAGCACCACCGGTGCTGCGCACACAGTCGATACCGCGGCCAGTGCCATCGCCACCCGATGATCGTTAAAACTCGAGACGCAGCCGCCCTTCAGGGGCCGGCCGCCACGAATCACAAGGCCTTCCGGCTTTTCTTTCACATCGGCTCCCAGGGTGGTGAGGACCGTTGTCATAGCCTCCAGCCGGTCCGACTCCTTCAGGCGAAGACGGCCGGCACCGACGATTCGACTTGTTCCGGAAGCCGCCGCTGCCAATGCCGCGAGTACGGGCACCAGATCCGGACACTGGCTCACATTCATTTCGATACCGCGAAGCCGACCGGGTCTGGCACAAAAGCCATCGGCCGTCTGTGTGATGTCACCGCCCATTTCACGTATCCAATCAACAATGCGGGCGTCGCCTTGAGCCGAATCGAAGGGCAATCCCCGACAGGCCACCGGTCCGCTCAGCACCCCCATAGCCAGCCAAAACGCCGCCTGAGAATAGTCACCTTCCACGGTGAACACACCGGGCGCATAGTGCTGTCTGCCCGCAATGCGGTAATGCCTGAAGTCCGCACTGACATCAACGACAATCCCCGCCTGCCTCAGCACCGCCAATGTGATAGCCACATAGGGCGCCGATTCCATTTCGGTGGTCACATGAATGGTTGAATCGCTGTTCAGGAGCGGCAGCGCGAAAAGCAACCCTGTAATAAACTGAGACGAAAGATTTCCCGGCAGCACAAAATGCCCTGGCTGAAGACCGCCGTCCAGTGTCAATGGCAGCTCCCGATCTTCCGGCGCCTTCCACTGCACGCCGTGCGCGGTAAAATTCTCCCGGAAGGGACCCATAGGGCGCTCACTCAACCGCCCTTCACCGGTGATGTGCAAATCCCGCGCACGCATTCCCGCCAATGGCAGAATAAAACGCAAGGTTGAACCCGACTCCCGGCAATGAATGGTCGCCCCGGCCGCTGCCTTCGGACGATCACAGCCACAGATCGTTAACGTTACCAGCCCGCGGGACTCCGCCGTACTTTCAATATGCGCGCCCAGCGCTTCCATCGCGGCGCAGGTCGCCTTTAAATCCCCCGACAAGAGCACGTGATGCACGATGCTTTCGCCTTTAGCCAGCGCCGCGGCCATCACCATGCGATGGCTTACACTCTTCGACGGCGGCGCGACGATTTCGCCGCAAATAGGGTGCGGTTCCAGGATTTGTCTCATCCTGACCTCCTATTCCGCCTGGAACAATTCGATAGCCATGTTCTTGTGCACCCGCACAATTTCCGCCGTGCCGATTTGAGGCATCACGCAAAGATTAAGCACATCGCCTTCAAATTTTTTATCATTTTGCAAAATTGCATTGACGCGGTCAAGATCCATCTCCGGTAATTCCTTGGGCAAACCATAAGTATCGAGGATCTGCCCCAAATTGGCCAGATCTTCTTCGGACGTGATGCCTTCCCGCACGCTCATCCGCGTGATGTTATACATGCCGATGGCCACTGCTTCGCCATGCGTATAGGTGCCGTAACCGAAATAGTTTTCGATCACGTGGCCGATGGTATGCCCGAAATTCAAAATGCGGCGAATGCCGGATTCCCGTTCATCTTCTTCAACCACATTGCGCTTAATCTGCAGACATTTGGCAATCACACTGTCCATGTCGTCCAGCAGATCTTCCTGATACTGGTAGCCGGTGAGGCGTACGAAAAGCTTGCCGGAAGCGATGCAGCCGTATTTGATGACTTCGGCCATACCGTCAATGAAGAAACGATCATCCAGCGTTTGGAGGAACACCGGATCCACGAAGACGGCCTCCGCCGGATAAAAAGTCCCCACCATATTTTTGCCGATATCAAGATCCACTCCGGTTTTATCCCCGACGGCGCTGTCGCTCATCGCAATGAGCGATGTCGGAATCTGATACAGATCGATTCCCCGCATATAAGTCGCTGCACAAAAACCTGCCAAATCGCCGATCACGCCGCCGCCGAGCGCTACAATGGCATCGGCCCGGGTCACACCGAACTCCGCCAGCTTATAATAAATTTCTTCAGCCTGGCCCAAATTTTTAGTAAGCTCGCCCGGTTCGAGCACAATCTGCTGCACCGTTCCGCCAAAAGAGGCAAATTGCTTAGCAGTACCCTTCAAATAATAACTGGCGACATTTTCATCGGTGATGATGACAATGGTCCGGTATTTTTTGAACAGGCTGTCGAGCTCAAAGAGATGATCTCTGAGTCCTTTTTGGATATAAATTTCCGTCTTGTGAACACTTTCTGTTGTGCAGGATAATTTCTTCACGGCACTGATCCTTTCCCATTCTTTTATAATTAACGCACGTTCGCAACGCATCTGCGCTTTAATTTTATTTGAAAACCAAGCGCTCCTTCACAGAGCTCCTGAACTTTTAAATTCGGTGATGCCGTCTTCATGCGGTGATCCGATTCTTATTATAAAAGAAAGTTTTGACAAGTGCAATCGTCTGCGACCGAGAATTCGCATTTAACCAAAAAGTATGCTATAATTAAAAAACTATATTTTATCGGTCCCTGGTGCTGTTCTTTCGCGGATGGCGCCACCGCATGACCCATTTCACTTCAGGAGGTTTTTAATGATTGCCTTTATTGTGATTGCCGCGCTGATCATTCTCATTGCACTGTGGTTCATCGCCACGAAAAACAGCTTCGTCCGCGCTGAAAATCAGGTGGAGGAAGGCTTCGCCACCATTGATGTCTACCTCAAAAAACGCTACGATCTAATTCCCAACCTGGTGGAAACCGTTAAAGGCTATGCCCGCCACGAATCCGAAACCCTGGAGCAGGTGATTGCGGCCCGCAATACCGCCATGCGGACGGCTCCCGCCGATCTTTCAGCCAAAATCGACAGCGAAAACGCCTTGACCGGCACCCTGCGACAGCTTTTTGCCGTCGCCGAAGCCTATCCGGATTTAAAGGCCAACGCCAATTTCATCGATTTGCAAAACCAGCTGAAGACCATCGAAGAGGACATTGCCAACGCCCGCAAATATTACAACGCCACGGTCAGGACCTTTAATAATAAAACGGAAGTCTTCCCGGCGTCCATTGTCGCAGGCATGAGCGGCTATACGGCAAAGCCCTATTTCGAAGCGGCCGATACCGAACGCGAAAACGTCAAGGTTCAATTTTAGTTTTTTCCATTCACAGCCCGGCATTCCCGGGCTTTATTTATCTCAAAACATGCAAAGCTTTGATTCATTCGGAGGTGATTATGACTTTGCTTAAAAATCCCCGACACACTTTTCGATTTGGTCTCATCTTCGCCGTTGCCATCGTCCTGATGGCTTTCTCATCACCTGTTCTGGCCAACGAAGGCGGCTACACCACCCCTCTCTGGCATACGGAGGTCACCGTTCGGAAAGATCACACCTACGATATCACCGAGACCATTCACGTTAACTTCAACGAAGCGCGCCATGGCATTTACCGATACATTCCCAACAGCGGCACCTTTTATCGTCAGATCAAAGGCAAGGCCGTGGCAACCGATTATCATGCCAAAATTACCCATATCAAGGTCACCGGCGGTGAAACCGACATTGATTCCCGGAACAACAACACCGTGATCCGCATCGGCAGCAGCGACGCCACCGTCATCGGCAATAAAACGTATGTGATTCGCTACCGATGGGATCCCGGCGACGACGGCATCACCGATTTCGACGATGTTTATTTTAATCTGGCGCCGCGGCTTTGGCCCACAGCCATCGGCCGCATGACCTTCCGCGTAAGTCTGCCCAAAAAATTTTCTGCCAAAAAGCTGCATTTTTACAGCGGCGGATACGGCAGCACCGACTCCGTGCGCGTATACTACCGTATCAACGGCAAAACCATCACCGGCCAGGTGAATGGCGGACTTAACGCCAACCAAACCCTGACCATCAATCTGCGTCTGCCAGAAGGGTATTTTATCGGCGCGCGCAAACCCAGCGACCGTGTACCCCTGGCTGCGGGTGCGGCCATCATCGCCCTGATGGCCGCGGTCATTCTGTTCTGGCATTACGGCCGGGACGAAAAACCCGTGATGCCTGTTTTCTTTAACGCGCCCCACGGATTCGATCCGGCTCAGGTAGGCACTATCGTCGACGGCAGCACCGATCAGCAGGATATCCTCGCCATGATCATTTATCTGGCCTCGCGGGGATATCTCACCATTGAGGAAACGGCCAATAAGGATTTTACCTTCCACAGGCAGAAGGACCTGCCGGCCGATGCCCCGGCCTACACCCAATTGATTTTCAACAGTCTTTTTCCCGGCAGCCGTCAAACGGCTACCAGCGATCAGTTGGCCGACGATTTTTATCAAACGGTCAGCGAGGGGAAGACCATGGTGATGGACACTTTCCGCCTGCCGGATACCGAATTGTTCACCCCTGCCTCTCAGGCACTAAAAGCTGCATTGATCGGTCTGGCAATCGCCGTTGCCCTTTTCGCCGGATATGCTATCTGCTACGCCTGGAACGGCGGCTTTGATCTTTATCCCTTCTTCTTCTGCACGGCCTTCTTTGGCAGCGTTCTCCTCGTCCCAGCCTTTTGGCTCGGTCATTTTCTGGAATACGGGGCGGGCATGAAGGCTTCTAAGCGTCGGGGACTTTGTTTTCTCTTCGGGCTAATCACTGCAGCAGTCACTGCGGGCATCGGCATATGGACCGCCGTTAAGCTTTCCCCGCTGATGATCGTTCCCGTCATCGCGATCCCCCTGCTGGTGCTTATCAGCGCCAAGGCGACCAAACGCACACGCAACGGCAATACCTGGCTCGGAGAAGTGCTGGGCTTCAAGCACTTTATCGAACTGGCTGAAGCCGATCGTCTGAGGGTGCTGCTCAACGACAATCCCAGCTATTTTTATGACGTGCTGCCCTATGCCTACGTGCTGGGCGTCACCGATCAATGGGCCAAACGTTTTGAATCGCTGTCCGTCGAACCGCCCAGCTGGTACAGCACCTATCGCCCAATGACTACTTGGAACACGCTTTGGTTTGCCTCTGCGTTTAGCCACAGCATGGCCAATATGAGCGCCTCGATGATTCAAATCCCCAGCGACTCAGGAAGTGGCGGTTTCGGCGGAGGAGGCTTCGGCGGAGGAGGCGGCTTTTCCGGCGGCGGAGGAGGCGGCGGGGGTGGCGGCTCCTGGTAAACCGAAATCGCTTTTCAATACCCCGCAGCACGGCACTATTACTCTGCGGTTGGTACATCCTGCACCAACCGCATTTTTCATAAGCAGCAAATTTTGCTTTTTTCTTTGATTGTTTGCCGATCGTCCAGCAAAGCGGTATAATGATCTCGTTCATTTATACTTAATTTGTCAATGCCCCATTGCTAACTTGTGACAAAGGAGGAATTATGCCACTCGTCACATCCAAACGCATGTTCGAAGCCGCCCAGTCCGGACATTATGCCATCGGCGCCTTCAATGCCAATAATATGGAAATCATTCAGGGAATCATCTCCGCGGCCGAGCGGGAAAGCAGCCCGGTGATCCTTCAGGTTTCCGAGAAATCCCGGGAATATACCAACCCGGTCTATCTGATTAAGTTGGTAGAAGCCGCCGTGGCCACCAGCGACGTGCCCGTCTGTCTGCATCTGGACGACGGCCCGGATTACGAAACCTGTGTCGCCTGCATCGATTCGGGCTACACTTCCGTCATGATCGACGGCTCCCGACTCCCCTTTGAAGAAAACATCGCGCTGACCAAAAAAGTCGTCGACTACGCCCACGATCGCGGGGTCGTCGTCGAAGGCGGGCTCGGCGATCTGCACGGCGACGCCGAATCCGACGTGCCCCTGGCACTGACCGATCCGAACCACGCCGTCGATTTTGTCGCCGCCACCGGAGTGGACTCCCTTGCGGTGGCCATCGGTACCTGCTATGGCCCCTATAAATTTAAAAGCGAACCCACCCTGGCCTTTGAGCGCCTGCAAGATATGTCCAATCAGCTGCCGGGCTTTCCTTTGGTGCTTCACGGTGCGTCCTCGGTTCCGAAGGAATTTGTGGATCTGAACAACCAATACGGCGCTGACATCAACCGCGCCCAGGGCGTTCCGGAGGACATGCTGCGAGAGGCCGCCAGGCTTGGCATCGCCAAGATCAACATCGAGACCGATTTAAATCTGGTGATGACTGCCTGTATCCGCCAGTTCTTTATCGAGCATCCCGACGCTTTCGATCCGCAAAAATATCTGGGGCCGGGCCGCAGCGCCATTCGCTCAATGGTTATCCATAAAATGCGCCATGTTTTAGGCTGCAGTCACGGTGGACAGGGATGATCCAATTAACGATTTCCGACGATGCCGCGGAGCAGCGCATGGATCGCTTTCTCTCCAAGTGGCTGCCCCAGGCCAATAAAGGTTTTTTGATGAAGATGCTGCGCAAAAAACGCATCAAGCTCGACGGGCACCGCGCCAGCCCCAGGGACTATCTTCAAAAAGGACAGATCCTCACCTTCTATTTTTCCGAAGAAACCTACCGGCAATTTCGCGGACAGCCGGCGGCTCCCCGCGAGCCGGGCCTGCCTGATTCCCTGAAGGCTTTGATGCAGCCGCCCCTTTACGAGGATGACCGCCTGATCGCCGTGAACAAACCCGCCGGCTTGCTGACCCAGCCGGATCACACCGGCACGCCGTCTCTGGCCGATCTGGCAAAAACGCTACCCCACTCGGGCACCTTTCATCCGGCGCCGGCCAACCGACTCGACCGCAACACCAGCGGCGTCGTTCTGATTCCCAAGAACTACTCCACGCAAAAGCAAATCGTGGCGGCCATTGAGGCTCATCATGCCTGCAAATCTTATTGGGCCATTGTCGCCGGGAAAATCACCCGGGGTGCCAAGCTGCATTCAAGGCTCACCAAAGATGCCACGCACAATATCGTCCGGGAAGAAACCGATGGGCAGCGGGAAGCCCGGCTGCGCTATCAACCGCTTTGTTCCGGCGATGCGGCCAGTCTTATCGCCATCGAACTCGGCTCTGGCCGCAGCCACCAAATCCGCGTGCAGTTGGCCGGCATCGGGCACCCCATCGTCGGGGATCCCAAATATGGCAGCCGCAGCCACAACCGTGAATGGGCTGCCCTTTACGGTCTGCACCATCAGCTGCTTCACGCGCGTCGCTACACGATTTCCGAATTAAATATCGATGTGGTCGCACCGCCGCCGGAACGTTTTTGCGCTGTCGCAGAACATCTCGGGCTGGCGCTACCCCGCATCTAATCGCATCACAGGAGGTTTTCATGGGCTATTGGCATTCCCGCGGGCTCCGCGGCTCCTATCTCGAGTCCCTGATCAACACGACCAATCAATTTTATTTGGAGCATGAGCTGGCCGTCGTCCAGAAACTGCCGACTGCCATCACCCCGGTCGAACTCGACAAGCAAAAGGGCACCATCAAACTGGCCTATTTCGACGCCAAGAGCACCGTTGACTACATGGGCAACGTGCAGGGGATTCCCGTTTGCTTCGACGCCAAAGAAACCAACCTCAAGAATCTGCCGCTCTACAATATCCATGATCACCAGATCGCATTCATGGACGCTTTTCAAAAACAAGACGGCCTGGCTTTTCTCATCGTGTTCTTTAAGAAAATCGACCAATGCTTTCTTCTTCCTTTTGAAGTGCTCAAGCATTATTGGGACGGCGCCCAAAAAGACGGCCGCCACTCCATCCCGATCTCAGCCTTTGAAAACCGCTACCGCATTCGGGAGGCCGGCTCTATCCAACTGCACTATCTCGAGGCGTTAAATATCTATTTATCTGATTTAAAAAACCAAAAGGAGGCTCTTTTACGATGAAGATTCACGAACTCGAAAAAATTCCCAGCTTTACCGTCAACCATTTAAAACTCCTGCGAGGCATTTATGTATCCCGGAAGGATGCGGTCGGCGATCAAATCGTCACGACCTTTGATATCCGCATGAAGGAACCCAACCGCGAACCGGTGATGAACACCGCCGAATGCCACACCATCGAGCATCTTGGCGCGACATATTTGCGAAACGATCCAATCATCTCCGAACAGATTATCTATTTTGGGCCGATGGGCTGCCGCACCGGCTTCTACCTGGTGATGAAAGGCGACCTGACAAGCCGCGACATCGTGCCGCTCATCACGAATCTGTATCGCTTTATGGCGACCTTTGAAGGCGATATCCCCGGCGCCGCCGCCAAAGACTGCGGCAACTACCTCGACCAGAATCTCGCCATGGCCAAATACGAATCCCAAAAATTTCTCACTGAAGTGCTCGAAAACCTCAGCGATGCCAATCTGATTTATCCGGCATAAACGTCGCCGCCATCTCCCGTTTTCGCTTCAAAAAGCACAAAGCCCCGAAAGCCAACCGGCTCTCGGGGTTATTTTCATAAAGGGTATTTGACTTTTTTAAAGCGTTTCGTACACAAATCGGGCCACGGTGCACAGCGGCGGCTCTGGCAGCACGTCGATGGAGCTGGGATACGGCGGATCTTTAGGCACTTCGATAATTTTAAACGCCCGCACTTCAATCAGGCTCTTTTTGCCGGCCTGCTTTCTTAAGCCCGCCACCAATTCGATATAATCGCCGGCGAACATCGGCACGTAAAGGCGGATCTTTTTGACTGCCACACAATGGCCGGTATTGCCGAAGGCCTTGGCCATCAGACGATTTGCCGTGTCGCCCATCAGAGTGATGCAGCGTGCGCCGTTGACCACGCCGCCGCCATAAAACACATCGCGGTCGGACATACGATAACGCATTGTTACGGTTTCCATATCTGTTTCCTCCCCGCTTAAATTGTCAATTCCGATTCCGGAAAGTCGTCCAGTTCCCGCCAGGGATCTACAACGGTGCCGTCAGGCTGTTCGCCGCGCTGCAAATGCTTTTTGACCACCAGGCGCACATTGCCCTCGGTGCACAGCAGCGGCTCGTCAAACCAGACCATATCGCCGGGGCGCGCCCCTGCTTTTCCGGCGCGTTCCGCTGTTGTCGCAAGCTTGTACACTTCGATGCGGCAATCCCGGGAGGTATTGCCCACATGGATCATCGTCGCCTTGTATTCCATCATGTCCCCGACGTATACATCGTGGTGGATCGCCACGTCGTGGTAGCCCAGGCACAGGGATTCGTCCCCGTCGTTCAGGATCATCTGCTCGGTTTCGACGTCGCCGATGAAATCAAACTGTCTGCCGAAAGGCACCAAGCCGTCGGGACCCGCCGCGTCGGCTGTCGTCATATTATAGCTCAAATAGGATACTTTTCTGGCCATTTTTTCCTCGATACTTTCTCTTAATATATTTGCTACCGCTCAGATCACGCCTTCTTCGTGAAGCCTGGCCGCTTCCTCCTCCGACAGCCAAAACACTTCCTGATTGTGCTGGCCCAATGTCGGCGAAGGCGCCACGACCCGGCCGGGGGTTTCGGACAGCTTGGCCACAACCCCCTGAAAATACAGGTCTCCGGCCGTCGGATGGTTGGCGTGCACCATCATTTCCCGGGCCTTGGTGTGGGGATGCTCGATGGCCTCCTTCACGTCGAGCACCGGCCCGCAGGGAATATTGGCTTTGTCCATAATCGCCTCGATTTCCTGCTTGGTATACTGTGCCGTCCAATCGTTAATCAGTGCGTGCAGCTCCGGATGATAATTGGCCATCCGGTCGATGTTTGTCAGATAGCGCGGATCCTCGATGAGCGCTTCCCGGCCCAGCACCTTGCAGAGTCTGGCCCACATCGGGTCGTTGCCGACGCCGATGGTCACATAGCCATCCTTACAGGCAAAGACATCGAAGGGCGCAATGGAGGCATCCTCGTTGCCGTTGCGCGTCGGGATGACGCCGTCCATGGTATAGTTCGGAATGGCGTTTTCCAGCATGCTGAAGATCGTATCCATCATGGCCACGTCCACCAGCTGTCCTTCGCCGGTCCGTTCTCTGTGATGGAGCGCGATAAGTGCGCCCACCGCCTGATAAATGCCCGAAACGTGGTCGGCAATAGACGGGCCGGCTTTGACCGGCTCGCCGTCTTTAAAGCCCGTCAAGTTCAAAAGGCCCCCCATGGCCTGAGCCACGGTGTCATAACACGGGCGGTGCCCAATGGGGCTGGTCTGACCGAAGCCGGACCCCGAAACATAAATGATGCGCGGATTGATTTTGCGGATGGTTTCGTAATCGATCTGAAGCCGCTTGGTGACGCCGCCTTTAAAGTTTTCGCAGAAGAAGTCCGCATCCTTCACCAAATCATAGAGCATTTTGCGGCCCTTCTCCGATTTGAGATTGAGGGTGACCCCCTTCTTGTTCCGGTTAATGCTGCAAAAGAAGCCGCTTTCGCCGCTGGCCTCGTCGATGGGGCCCCAGGTGCGGCACTGATCGCCGTGAATCGGCTCCACCTTGATGACTTCCGCACCGTAATCCGCGAAGAACATGGTGCAAAACGGACCGCTTAACGCCGTTGTCAGGTCGATCACTTTCAGATCGGATAATGCTTTTTGAGACATCGCAGTCCCCCTTTCTGTACGTTCTTAAAATGTTCTTTCCCAGGCTTATTCTGCCGCGTCGCACTTGAGCACCGCGCCGAGCAGCACACTGGCGCCCTTGGTGCATTGTTCCACCGTGGTGAATTCTTCTTCGCAATGGGAATGCCCATCTTTAGACGGCACGAAAACCATTGTCGTCGGCATCATATAAGAGGCAAACTGCGCATCGTGACCGGCGCCGGAGTTGATGCGCTGGTTGGAATAGCCCAACGCATCCACAGCATCCTGCACATAGCCCACGAGTTCCTTATCGTAATAAACGGTGTCACGGGTCCAGGCAATTTCATAATCGGTTTTGCATTTTGCCAGCTCTTTGGGCATATTTTCAATGACTTTAACCACCTGTTCGATCACCTTGGGATCTTCGTGGCGGGCATCGAGCGAAAAATCGACATAATCCGGAATGACGGTGTGCACGTTGGGATGACAAACGATTTCGCCGGTGGTGTAAACCAGTTCCGGATCGAGCTTATCCAGCTCTTCGTGGAGATAATCCAGCGCTTTGGCCGCCGCATAAAGGGCATCCTTGCGGTATTTCATCGGGGTGGTGCCGGCATGATCGGACTGGCCGATGAGCTTGATGTGATAGTTCACCATCCCGAGCACGCAGGTGACGACGCCGATGTCGTTGCCGGCCGCTTCGAGAATCGGCCCCTGCTCAATGTGCAGCTCGAACATCGCTTTGTAATCCCTCGGGTTCAGCCGGTTGGCCGCATCGCCCTTGTAGCCGCTGGCTTCCAGCGCTTCTCCGAAGGTTTTGGTCGGATCGAGCACCGACCTTGACGCGAGCATGTCTTCGTGCTTGAAATTCACGCGGATATCCTCCGGCAGATAATCGTAACAAACGACCCCGGAAGACATCATGGCCGGCGGATAGAGCGATCCTTCCTCATTAGTCCAGATCATCGCGGTGAGATTGCGCTTGTGAGGAATCTTTTCTGCCGCGACGGTTTCGAGCACCTCCATCGCACCCATGACCCCGAGAATGCCGTCGTAGTTACCGCCGTTCTTAACAGAATCGCAATGAGATGCCATCACGATGCCCGGCAGACTCGGATCGCTTCCCGGCAGCGTGGCATACAGGTTGGCCATATCGTCCGTTTTGATCCTGGCTCCGATGGCCTCCATCCGACGAACAAATTCCCCCCGCGCCTGAAGCGCTTCTGGCGAAAGGGAATAACGGGTGATCCCGCCGTGACCGGCATCGCCAAACCGGCTCATGGTTTTAATTTTATCGCCCATTCTTTCTTCACTGCATTGATACATGATTGATCCTCCTCCAAATTTACTTTAATTTTAAATCTGTTTTTCAGTTAATTGAATTGTGGAAACTCACAAATCTTTTTCGAACCTTAAAATCTTTCTCACTTGTCTTTGGCGCGTTTCCCGATCAGGCGGGCACTTTGCAGAATCATTTGGCACAAAATCATCGAAACCACAATGCCCGCGGCCAATGCCCCGGCGATGGTGATGGTCTCAACGCCAAAGCGTCCAGCCCGGGAAAAATGCCCCGCCACCAGGCTGACGGTGGTGTGATAAAGCGAAAATCCGGGGATAAGCGGGATGAAGCCCACCACGAGAAAAGTCGTCGCCGGGGCTGCCGCCATCCGCGCCAAAATTTCCGAATAAAGCCCCAAAAACAAGGCCGCCCCGAAGGACTGGATCCCAATTCGCGGCACCGCATACCCGATCTGCAGATAAACCGCCCAAGCGGCCGCTCCTCCAAGGGCCGCCAAAAATAAATGACGTCGCTCGAGATTAAAGAGCAGGGCAAATCCCAGTGATCCGAAAAATGCGGCGCCGATTCGGATGCCTGCCGCCATCTTCGCCTCCTGTTAAAATACCAATGCCAAAGCCAGAGCCATCCCCACGGCAATGGCCAGAGCGATGAGCACCGATTCCAAAAACCGTATGGATCCCGAAAGCAAATTGTTGGAAAACATCTCCCGAAAGGAATTCGTAATCATCAGTCCGGGAATAAGCACCATGATATTGCCAATGCTGATTTTATCCATCTGACACACGGGCATCTCCTTCGCAGCAAGCCCCGCAAGCACGCCGGCACAAAAGGCCCCGACACACGGTCTGAAAAACGGACTGATGGCGATGCCGGCAAAAGGTTTTTCGATGCCGAACAGCGCCAGGCCGATAAGCCCGGCCGTCACTGCGTCCAAGGGGCTGCCGCCGAAGAAAATGGCAAAGGCCGCCGAGATCATCGCGTAGGCTGCCAAAATGCGCATCGGCCCCGGGCCCCTGGATGCCCGAATCGTCTCCAACGCATCCCGGGCCGCTTCCAATGGGGGCGTCTCTTCGCAAAGGCTTCGCGACAAAGCATTGAGCTGATTGAGCCGGTGAAGATCATAAGCAAAGCGATCGACGCGGCGGCTCTGGGTGGACATGGGCTCTCCGGGAAGCTGCAGCGTCACGAGGATGCTGTAGGTAATCGAGAATACGTGGACATCTGCCGCGCCGTAGGCCATGCAGATGCGCGCTACCGCATCCTCTACCCGGCCGATCTCCGCGCCGCAGATCATCATCTCCATGCCGATGTCACAGGCGATGCCCAACAGCGTTTCGCCAAAGCCTTCAGGCTTTGGTTCTCGGCACGCGTTTAACAAAATGTCCCATGCCCGGTTTGCCGACAAATTCGCCATGGTCATAAATCAGCTGGCCCCGCAGATAAGTCTGCACCGGATAGCCGTGGAAGGATTTGCCTTCCCAGATCGTGTGATCGCACAGAGTATGCATTTTGTCGATCGTGACGGTAAAATCTTTTTCTGGATCGTAGATCACCACATCAGCGTCCTTGCCGACGGCAAGGGAGCCCTTGTCGGCGCAGCCGAAAATCTTCGCCGGATTGGTCGCACAAAGCGCCACGGCCTGGGGGAAGGTAATCTTGCCGGTGTTGGCCGCGTCAAGCATATAGGGATAAAGATTTTCCACTCCGGCACAGCCGTTGGGGATTTTGGTAAAATCGTCCTTGCCCCAGTCTTTTTCCGTGCTCTGGAAAGGACAGTGATCGGTGGCCACCGTATCGATCAGATTGGTTTTGATCGCCTGCCATAGAGCATCCTGACTTTCCTGGCCTTTCATCGGCGGCGAACATACGAAGTTGCGGCCGTCTTCACGTTTATAAACATCGCAGGTAAATTCGAGATATTGGGGACAGGTTTCCACAAAAACGTCGGCCCCCTCCCGTTTGGCGTCAATGCAGGCCTCAAGCCCTTCCTTATCCGCCATATGCACCACGTAAAGCGGCGCTTCAAGATGGCGGGCCCAGTGCACCGCGCGCTTGTCGGCTTCCGCCTCGACAAATTCCGGCCGGCTCATGTAGTGATACCAGGCCGAGGTCTTGCCTTCGCGCAAAAACTGTTCGGTGTAAAGATCGATGAGGTCAGGATTTTCGGCGTGCACGTTGATCATGGCACCGAGTTCCTTGGCGCGTAGCATCAGCGTAGCCAGCATCCCGTCATCCACCATCATGCCCTCTTTTTTATAAACAAGAAAGCACTTGAAGCTGGTGATACCCTCTTCCACGGCGGTGGCCATTTCATCGAGAATCGCACCGTCGTTAAGGTTGGTGATGCAGCAATGGGAGGCATAATCCACGCAAGCTTCCTTTTCGAGCACGGCCTTCTTTTCGTTGATCAGATCCATGATGGAACCGCCGGCGCGCTGCACCGGATAATCAAAGACGGTGGTCACGCCGCCGCAGGCCGCGCCCCGGGTCCCGGATTCATAGGAATCCGACGACACCGTCCCCCCGAAGGGCATCGCCAAATGGGTATGCACATCAATGGCCCCGGGCAGCACCAATCTGCCCTTCGCATCCACCACGCGCGCCGCTTCTGCGGCAAGGGTTTGGCCGATGGCTGCAATTTTGCCGTCCTTCACGGCAAGATCGCCGTGAAACATCTCCGTCGCTGTGACGAGCGTCCCGTTTTGAATGATCAAATCATATTTTTCCATTCTGTCCCTCCTGTTTTTTTATTGAAACCCAATGCTTATAAGTATCGGGTTTTAAGCGATAAATCGTGAGGCGCCTCCCCGTCTTTGAACACAATCTTCCCGGGTGTGATGCAATCCATCACCGGGCAGACGTTCAGGCAAAGGTGGCAGCCCACACATTTGTCTTCATCGATGGTGGCACGGCGCACCTGTGAATCGAACTGAATGGCCTGATGCCCGCCGTCGTAGCAGGAAACATAGCACCGGCCGCAGCCCACGCATTTGTCTTCATTGATCTGCACCAGCACCTTATAGGAGCGATCCAGCTCTTCTGCGCTGATGATGTTTTTGAGCGCCACACCGACAAGATCCCGCAACCGATCGATGCCGTGGTCTTCCATAAAGTGGGAAAGCCCGCTGATCATATCCTCGACGATGCGATAACCGTACTGCATGACGGCGGTGGTCACTTGGAGATTCTCCGCGCCGAGCATCAGGAACTCAAGACAGTCGCGCCAGGTTTCAATCCCGCCGACACCGGTCAGCGGCACGTCCTTGAGCACCGGATCGTGTTTCAGGTCGCTGATAAAACGCAGGGCGATGGGTTTCACCGCGGCACCGGAATAACCGGAGACCGCCGACTTCCCGTTAACAATAGGCATCCCTACCATTTTATCAATATCGAGATTGGTGATAGCCTTCACCGTGTTGATGGCCGCGATTCCTTGGGCGCCGCCTTCGATGGCCGCCCGGGCCGGGATCTCCATATTGCCGATGTTCGGCGTCATCTTCGCGATCACCGGCAGGTGCGTCGCCGCCGACACCACCTCGCAATAATGTTTGACCAAGTCCGGGTTCTGCCCAACGTCGGAGCCCATGGTGGAAGAAGTCATCTGCGGGCAGGAAAAGTTGCATTCGATGAGGTCCGCACCGGCTTTTTCGGATTCTCTGGCCAAGAATGCCCATTCTTCATCGGTGCTGCCCATAATGCTGGAGACGATCACCTTGCTCGGGAAGTCTTCCTTCAGCTTTTTAATATAGCCGAAGTTGACTTCGTTGGGCTTGTCCGAGGTCTGTTCCATGTTTTTAAAACCGGTCCACGGGGTGCCTTCCTTGCTGGCGATATCGAATCGCGGCGAGCACTCGTTGGGAATATAAACGGAAATGGTTTTATAATAGATGCCGCCCCAGCCGGCTTCCAAAGCCTTGCGGCACATGTCGTAGTTGGAGCCGACGGGTGAAGAGGAAAGAAAGAAGGGATTTTCACACTTCACGCCGAGGAAATCAATGGATAAATCTTTTTTTAGAGTCATGAGAATCGTCCTTTCTTACACCAAGCCCATCCGGCTGAGCATCGCTTCTGCGGCCGCTTTGCCTTCGGCAACGGCTTCAACCACCGTCGCCCCCTGATCGTGAGCATCGTCGCCTCCGATGTAAAGGTTGCCGGCGGCTGTGAGATGCGCATAATCATCGGTCTGTTTCTGACCGATGGCAAAAACAATGCGATCCGCCTTGATCTTCATTTCGGAATAACCGTCGCGGCTTTTGCAGGCCAGGCCGGCCACTTTGCCGTCCTCGCCCAGAATGGACTCCGGCGCGAACTCGGTGTGAATCGGCACGCCCATGTTCTGCACGAAGCGAATTTCATCCATATCGGCCGGCGCTTCGGCAACACTGCGCCGATAGACGATGGCCGTCTTTTCCGCGCCCAGCTGCTTGGCAGTGGCGGCGCAGTCCATGGCGACGTTTCCCCCGCCGATAACCACCACGTGATCCGGCAGATCCATGGCATCCGGACACGTGCGCGCCTTAGCCAGGAAATCGAGAGCGGTTTCCACGCCTTCAAGATCGTCACCCGGCAAGCTCGGCTTTTTCGCGTCCCAAAGACCGACCCCGACAAAAACCGTGTCATACGTCTGGCGAAGCTCGTCCAATTTGGCAAAATCCACCGGCGTGTTAAATTCAAAGATCACGCCCAGATTTTTAATCAACTGAATATCGTGATCGATCATTTCCTGGGGCAGGCGCGTCGGCGTGATGCCGTAGCTCAATACGCCGCCGGCCTTTTCCTTGGCTTCGAAAATCGTAACGGCCACACCGCGGCGCGCGAGCTCTCTGGCGCAGGCCAGCGACGCCGGCCCGGCCCCGACGCAGGCCACGCGTTTGCCCGTCGGTTTGCCCGCTTTCACAAAACGCATGTCTTCTCTGGCTTCCGTCTCCACCAGATAACGTTGAATGGCGCCGATTTGAATCGGCTTGTCAATACCACAGCGGCTGCACGCTTCTTCACACATCCGGTCGTAAGGACAGACCATCGCGCAGGAGCCGCCCAGCGGATTGTTTTCGCGAATCGTTTCCGCCGCACCCTTCACGTTTTTAAATCGCAGCGAACGAATAAATTTCCCCGGATCCGTGCCGGCCGGGCAGCCCTTACTGCAGGGAGCATCCTCACACAAAAGGCAGCGAGCTGCTTCTTCCATCGCGCGGCGATAATCAAAAGCTTTTTCCTTTTCCGCGGCATACGCTCTCTCAATTACTTTACTCATCTCTCTCTCCTTCTTTTTCTTTTGCAGCCAAGCAGTGCCCTTGTCGGCTGCCGTTAAGCTATTTTGTCAATTTTCTTCCGGCAATTTGAAAATCACCCAATCTTCCTTGTCGGTCTTGCCGCGATAAACCTTGCTGTAAAAAAGACGTCCCAGGTAATCGCTGCCAAGCCCCACAAAATTGCCGAGCAGCAAACAAAGCATCAGCATCTGCCAATTGCCGCCGGTGGCAAAGGCCGAAAACCCGCCCATAAAGGTGCAGGCCGCCACCTTGGTCAAATCGCAGTGAGACAAATAACAAATCACGCCGGAGAAAAATCCGGTGCACAGTGCGCTAAAGAGCACGCCGCTCGAAACGATATTGCCTAAAGCGATGATTGTACACCCGATGAGTATCCCCATATAATTGCTGCACAGCGACCGAATAAAACCGTTGCGTCCGCATCCGGCGGTAAAGTAGGACGTGCAGCCCACAAATCCGACCCAGGTGACTAACATCGGGGACGCTGCGCCGGCGCAGACCCCTGTCCATAATCCACACACCACAGCCGTACCAAAAGCCGTCGAAAATATAAATCCTGCTCCCATACCATCCTCTCCTTTCAACTCAATTTAACCATTCACTGTTTTTGGCGCCACCATCGCAATCGTGTTTTTTATCAAATTGTCGGTTTTTTGCTTGTCTCTGATTTTGATGATGTTTTGATTTTAAACCTTCCTGAAAGTGGCAAGTCAAGATCCTATGATGTTTTCTTATCAAAAGAGTTCTTCCAATCTCTCGGATACTCTCCGGATTTTTAATGAAATTTTCCTGCCCAATTTTCAAACATTGATGTATGCTAATATATTTTTCAAATGCAGTCTATAAAATTTCATCCTTTTTTAACTGAATTCTTTATTGGTTCCTCAAAAAGAATTGTATTTTCCCGTTTTTCCGCATGAATGCCGAATTTTACTGAAATCTTTTGCAACTAAAAAAGTCTCCCCTGGCGAGAGACTTTAATCCTGTTGATTACCGGCTGACCGGAATCATGATTCGCGTCACATGGTCTTCGCTGCGCCCTACATCGATGGGAGAAACGATAAATTCTTCCGTCGCATAACCGCTCACGTGATACCCCTGCGCTTCAATCCAGCGCTTTAAACCGATATAGGTGTGGATAATATCGTGGTAATCCCCGAAATGCAAGGTGGTTGCCGCCTCGATGCCGCCAAAGACGCGCACGCCCGGCGCATCACGATCCTCCGGTGATACGCGAATGCTATATTCCACATCGCAATCATTTTGAAGAAACTGCCCGAAGATTTCCGAATGAAAGGTGACAAAAACCGAACCGACCGGTGAAACGGCCGCTCTTTTGGCATCTTCGACAATTTGAATCCAATTTTCAAGATTAACCTCTTCGTTGCGATAGGAGGCGATCATCTTTTGCTTGCTGAACAAATAAATTTCCGGCAGCATCATCAGCTGGAACGACGGCTGCGCATCCTGATGTTTGCGATGCTCTCGCAGATAATCACATCCCATTTGAATCCGCTGCTCAAACAGGGCAATTTCCCGATGACGCATCTGCAGATCGGCAATCTCCGCCTCGATCGCCTTTAACTGGCTGCCGACACGTTCCGACATGCCGTCCAAGGTGTGCGCGTTTAAAATAGCCTGAATATCTTTTAGCGGAAATCCCAATGAGCGCAAACGTCTGATCATGTAAACCGTCGTCAATTGCTCTTTGCTATAATAGCGGTAATTGCTGGTTTCCTTACGATACTGAGGCTTTAGCAAATCAATTTTATCGTAATATCGCAGCGTCTTTACCGAAATATGGCATAACGACGCCACTGTTCCAATTGAGAATTTTTCTGCCTTGTCTTTGCAGCCTTCCGCCATTGCAGCCTCCTTTGATCTTTTCTCCAACATCGATTGTATTTTTGTTATTTTATCATAAAATATGACCGATCCCCTTAATTCATTCGCAGAGGATATGCCTTGATTGCCGGCCGATATGTATTCACCCGGCATATAATGCATGACTTTTTTCATAAACCAAAAGCCCGACCCCCAATTGGGGTCGGGCTTTTAAGGATGTTCTTCTTAATAAATAACACCTTCGATTTCGTTAATTTGATTGGCCGCATGCAGGCTCTGAATATGCTCTGCGATATTGGCCGAGTGGTCCCCCACTCTTTCGAGATCAACCAATAAATCAAAATAAATCGCCGAGCTGTCCGCATTGCACTGGCCGTCTGCCAGACGCTTGATGTGCGCGTTTTTATAGGCTTCTGTCATATCGTCAGAAATTTCTTCGTCACGATAAATCTGTTCGCAAAGTTTATTGTCCTCTGATCGAATCACTTCCTGCACGTTGGCCACGATGCCGAGAATCAAATCGCTCAGCTTTTTAAGCTCGTCGATGGCGCCAGCTGTCATATCGATGTCTTCGTCAATTTGAGTCTGAGCCATTTCGACGATATTTTCCGCATGGTCGCCAATACGCTCAAGATCGTGGGCACACTGTAAATACACCGCCAGCTTGTCGTTTTCTTCCTGGGAGACATTCAAATTGGTCAGGCGGACGATAAAATCGATGATCCCGTGTTCGTGCTCATCAATGCGTTCTTCCCGCTCATAGACCTTCTCGATCGCCTTTTCGTCATTATTGCTCAGGGCGTCAAAGGAGAGTTTGAGGTTTTTGCCGGCCATTTCTGCCAGGTGAACAAGTTCATTGGTCAGTTGGCCGATGGCTACCGCCGGGTTGTTGAGCAGCCGATCATCGAGCTGCAGACCGCGATCGCCTTCTTCTTGGGGCGAACGTTTTTCCAGAAGCGCAACGAATTTGTCGATCACCGGCAGCATCACAATCATGTTGAACACATTGAAGAAAGTGTGGGACATGGCGATCTGTCTGGCCACGTTGGGAATCACCTGACCGCTGCTGGTTTTCATCGTACCGGAAATATTCACCAAGGCCTGATAGACCGGATTGATATTAAAAGCGTCCAAAACGCCAAAGAGGCAAAGCACCCAAATCGACCCGAAAATATTCACAAACAAATGGATCAGCGCTGCATTACGCGCAGCCCGGGAAGTTCCGACGGACGACAGCATCGCCGTAACACAGGTCCCGATATTGGTGCCGAGCATCATCGGAATACAAATTTGAATGGCGGCCGTGCCGGAGACGTCGGCAAAAATCCCTGAGATCGCGAGCGCCTGAAGCATCCCCAATGTCGCTCCGGAGCTTTGCATCACACCGGTGATTACGGTTCCGATCAAAAGACCGAAGATTGGATTTTTGCCATAGGTCACCAGCCAATTTTTGAAAACTACATTGTCTTTGAGCGGCGCCATCACCTCGCTCATCGTGGAAATGCCGAAAAAGATAATCCCAATGCCCAGGAGAATGGTCCCGATATCCCGGGTGTGCTTGCGTTTGCCGATCAGCGAAGTGATGACACCGATGCCGATGAGCACCGGCCCGATGAAATCCATATTAAAGGCAATGAGCTGCGCCATGAGGGTCGTCCCGATATTGGCTCCTAAAATGATACCCGCTGCCTGCGTGAGGCTCATCAGCGCCGCATTTACAAAGCCAACCACCATAACCGTGGTCGTGCTGGAGCTTTGCACCATGATCGTCACAACAATCCCGCAGAGAATAGCCTTGAAGCGATTCCCTGTCAGAATTTCCAAGAGGCGCTTCATTTTGCTCCCGGCGACCACTTTCAGACTATTGCTCATAATCTGCATCCCGTAAATAAACAGGCCCAGGCCGCCGATCAGCCCCACAATGATTTCAAACATTTAAAACTCCTTCACTGCATTTTCTTTTGCTTGTACCGAATCGTACCGAATGAATTTTCCAATTTGCATAGATCAAAGATCAAGGTTTATTTTATCACGGATCGCCCTTAAAGTTAATCACAAGAAAAATTATTTTCAAATTGACGTCGATTAAAAGTTTTCGGCTGAGCCGATTTCGAAGGCCAAACGGCAATTCGTTCGAACCCGTGTAATTTGATTGTGCAGAAGGGGCGCATCTATGTTAGAATGGGAGCACATCATAATTTTTAGGAGGACTCTTATTTCATGTCGAGTTTCACAATGAACGAAATCGTCAGCCTTGCCAAAATGCGCGGCATCGTCTTTCCGGGATCGGAAATTTACGACGGGCTTGCCAACAGCTGGGATTACGGCCCGATCGGGGTCGAAATAAAAAATAACGTTAAACGCGCCTGGTGGAAAAAGTTTGTCCAGGAATCACCCTATAACGTCGGTCTCGACGCGGCCATTCTAATGAACCCACAGACCTGGGTGGCTTCGGGCCATGTCGGCGGCTTCAACGATCCGCTGATGGACTGCAAACACTGCAAATCCCGTTTCCGCGCCGACAAACTCATCGAGGATTATTTCCACGATAAAGACGAAGAAGTGGTGGTTGACGGTTGGTCCAACGAAAAGATGGAAGCCTTCATCCAGGATCATCACATTGCCTGCCCGGACTGCGGCGCATCCGACTTCACCGAAATTCGCCAGTTCAACCTGATGTTCAAGACCTTTCAGGGCGTCACCGAGGATTCCACTTCCCAGCTGTATCTGCGGCCTGAAACCGCCCAAGGGATCTTCGTCAACTTTAAAAACGCTCAGCGCACCACCCGCAAGCGCGTACCCTTCGGCATCGGGCAGATCGGAAAATCCTTCCGCAACGAAATCACTCCCGGCAACTTCATTTTCCGCACCCGCGAATTTGAACAGATGGAACTCGAATTTTTCTGCAAGCCCGGCACCGACCTCGAATGGTTCACCTACTGGAAGGATTACTGCCGTAGCTGGCTGTTCTCCCTGGGCATGAAGGAAGAAAATCTGCGCTTCCGCGATCATTCGCCGGAAGAGCTCTCCCATTATTCGAACGCCACCACCGACGTGGAATACCAATTTCCCTTCGGATGGGGCGAACTCTGGGGCATCGCCGACCGCACCGACTTCGATCTGACCCAGCATGAAAATGTCTCCGGCAAAGACCTGCGCTATCAGGATCCGACAACCAACGAAAAATACATTCCCTACGTCATCGAGCCGTCTCTTGGCGCCGACCGCATGTTCCTCGCTTTCCTGTGCGACGCCCTTGAATACGAAGAACTCGATGGCGGCGACACCCGCGGCGTCATGAAGATTCACCCTTTCCTTTCGGCCTATAAAGCCGCCGTGCTGCCCCTATCGAAGAAGCTTTCCGATAAGGCCCGCGAGGTTTATGCCGAGTTGGCCAAATATTTCAACGTGGATTACGACGAAACCGGCAGTATTGGTAAGCGCTACCGCCGTGAAGACGAAATCGGCACGCCGCTGTGCGTCACCATCGATTTTGACACCCTCGAAGACAACGCCGTCACCATCCGCGACCGCGACACGATGAAACAGATCCGTTTGCCCATCGACCAGGTCAAGACTTATATCGAAGAAAAAATCGCTTTCTAAAGCCATTAAGCATTAAACGCCGCACAAAAGCGGCGTTTTTCTTTTGCTCGTCTCTAGACTCCCTTCGTGATGCCTTAAACTTTTATTATATATCATCATTATGATTGTCACTCCGACGTCAATTCCACCATAATCGGCTCCCTGCTGCCCCTGACCGGATAGATCCATTCAGATCATTTGCAGCAATCCATTCAGTTATAAAAAAGAGTGAGGAGATATGGTTGCGTCTCCTCACTCTTTATAAATTATAATATAAAAAGCGCAAACCCTTTAAAACTAAGGCTTTACGCTACTTTTCGAATGGTGATCCATCGGGGATTTGAACCCCGGACACCCTGATTAAAAGTCAGGTGCTCTGCCAACTGAGCTAATGGATCAAATGGTGGGGAAAGATGGATTCGAACCATCGTAGACTTAGTCAACGGATTTACAGTCCGCCCCCTTTAGCCACTCGGGCATTTCCCCAAACAAAAGAATGGAGCTGACGGGCGGACTTGAACCGCCAACCTGCTGATTACAAATCAGCTGCTCTGCCAATTGAGCCACGTCAGCAAAAAAACATAAAAATGGCGACCAGGAAGAGATTCGAACTCTCGACCTCCAGCGTGACAGGCTGGCATTCTAACCAACTGAACTACCTGGCCGCAATAATGGTGACCCGTGGGAGAATCGAACTCCCGTTATCGCCGTGAAAGGGCGATGTCTTAACCGCTTGACCAACGGGCCTTTTCAAAAATGCGGGTATGACTGTATGGGTCATACCCGCTTTCATACAATGGCTCCCCAGGTAGGATTCGAACCTACAACCTATCGGTTAACAGCCGAGTGCTCCACCATTGAGCTACTGAGGAATATAAGGTTTCGCGACGATCTATCCTCCCAGGCAGCTGCCCGCCAAGTACTTTCGACGCGAGAGAGCTTAACTGCTGTGTTCGGGATGGGAACAGGTGTGGCCTCTCTGCCATTATCACGAA
>NZ_JAYFFI010000023.1:0-31195 GCF_036289405.1 Pseudoramibacter faecis
GGAGCTCATCCAGGGCGAACCGGACGCCTCCTCCTTCCCCTCCGGCGGGCTGCGGGCGACCTTCGAGGCCCGGGGCTACACCGCCTGGGACCCGACCTCCTTTGCCTTTGTGAAGGGCACAACCCTCTATATCCCGACGACCTTCGTCTCTTATTCCGGCGAGGTACTCGACAAAAAAACGCCGCTGCTCCGCTCGATGAAGGCCGTCTCTGACGAGGCCGTCCGCATTCTAAAGCTCTTCGGCAAAACGGAGGTGAAAAAAGTGACCACCACCGTCGGTGCCGAGCAGGAATACTTCCTCATCGACCGCGACATGTATAAACAGCGCCAGGATCTCATCCAGACCGGGCGCACCCTCTTTGGCTCCAATGCGCCCAAGGGCCAGGACATGAGCAATCATTATTTCGGCCGGCTGCGCACCCGGGTTTACAACTTCATGTGCGACGTCGACAACGAGCTTTGGTCCCTGGGGATCCCCAGCAAGACCCGCCACAACGAAGTGGCCCCCGCCCAGCACGAACTCGCGCCGGTGTTCTCCACCACCAATCTGGCGACGGACAACAATCAGGTCATCATGGAAACGCTGATCCGCGTGGCCAAGCGCCACCATCTGGCCTGCCTGCTCCACGCCAAGCCCTTCAAGGGTGTCAACGGCTCCGGCAAGCACGACAACTGGGCCATGTCCACCGATACCGGCGAAAACCTCTTCGATCCGGGAAAGGATCCGGCAAATAACCTGCAATTTCTCACCTTCCTCATCGCGGTGATCGAAGGGATCGACCGCTATCCGGAAATCCTGCGTTCCACCGTGGCCTCGGCGGGCAACGATCACCGTCTCGGCGGTGACGAAGCGCCCCCGGCCATCATCTCGATCTTCCTCGGCGATCAGCTCGACAGCGCACTCAAGCAGCTGGCCGGCGAAGACGTCAAAAGCCCCCACGATCACATCATGGACACCGGGATCGAATCCGTCCCAAACTTTATTTCCGACGCCACCGACCGCAACCGCACCTCTCCCTTTGCCTTCACCGGCAACCGCTTTGAGTTCCGCATGGTCGGCTCCCAGCAATCCATCGCCGGGCCGAACATCGCCCTCAACACCATCGCAGCCCAGGTGCTCGGCGAATACGCGGACATTCTTGAGTCGTCCGACGATTTCGAAAAGGATCTGAAGACCTTGCTCCGGGATCGGCTGGCCAAGCACCGCCGCATCATTTTTAACGGCAACAATTATTCCGACGAATGGGTGGCCGAGGCGGCCCGCCGCGGTCTGCCCAACCTGGCCGACACGCCGGCGGCCTTCGCCGACTACTGCCTGCCCAAAAACCTCGACCTGATGGAAAAGCACGATATTTATTCCCGCAAGGAAATGCAGGCCCGGCAGGAAATCCACCTGGAGGAATACGCCCACACCATCAGTATCGAAGCACGCACCATGCTCTCCATCGCCAAGCGGGAAATCCTCCCCGCCTGCCTGGACTATATGCGCGATCTTTCCACCGGCCTGACCCAGAAAAAAGCGCTGGGGCTGCCCGTGGATCACGCCGCCGAGATGATCATTCTCACCAAGGCCTCGGATCTGACCGACCAGATGATCGCAAAGATCGACACGCTAGAGACGCTGAATTACGAGGCCGACGCCCTCGCAGACGAGCAGGAAGCCGCCGATTTTTACGGTACCAAGGTGCTCGACGCGATGAATACGCTGCGGGAAACCGCCGATCAGCTCGAAATCATCGTCGGCAAAAAATACTGGCCCTATCCGATTTACGAAGACCTGCTTTTCTACGTTTAAAAACTGACCATCAGGCGTCGCTCCGGCGGCGCTTTTTTAATGCGCGGCTTTGCGCGTCGGGCATCCAAAGGCTTTCCCGCTGGCCAAATCTTTCTGTAAAAGAAATTAATGGTTTGAATTTTTCATCCGGCGAACACCGGATTGCTTGCAAAGCGTTGTCATCCGTTGTAAAATACAGAGGGAGCATAATGTTCCCGCTTGTTTTATCGCCCCTTGACGGGGACTATTCAGGAGGTAATTTATGACAGACGATCAATTAAAACGCATGGCGACGGCCAAGGGATTCATTGCCGCCTTGGATCAAAGCGGCGGCAGCACGCCCAAAGCCCTCAAGGCCTATGGCGTTCCTAAGGACTACTACCGCACCGACGAGGAAATGTTCAACCTGATTCACGAAATGCGCACCCGCATCATCACCAGTCCCGCGTTCACCCGTGAGCACATCATCGCCGCCATTCTGTTTGAAAATACGATGGACCGCCAAATCGAAGGCCAATACACCGCCGATTATCTGTGGAACAAAAAGGGCATTCTGCCCATTTTAAAAGTCGATAAGGGGCTGGCCGACGAAGCCGACGGCGTCCAGCTGATGAAGCCCATGCCACAGCTTGACGATCTGCTGGCGCGCGCCAAGACGCGCCACATTTTCGGCACCAAAATGCGCTCGGTCATCAAATCGGCCAACACGAAGGGCATCGCGGCTATCGTCGATCAGCAATTTGAAATTGGCCGCCGCATCGCCGCTGCCGGATTCGTGCCGATTCTCGAGCCGGAAGTCGATATCCACGCGGCAAACAAGGCCGACTGCGAAGCCATGCTCCTCGCAGAAATCAACAAGCATCTGGCCGATCTGAACGACGACGAAAAGATCATGTTCAAAGTGAGTATTCCCAGCGTCGACGGGCTATACAGCAAGATCATGGCCGATGCCCATGTCGTGCGCGTCGTGGCGCTTTCCGGCGGCTATACCCGAGCCGATGCCTGTGAACGTTTGGCGAGAAATCCCGGCCTCATCGCGAGCTTCTCCCGCGCGCTCACCGAGGGCCTCACCCGTCGGATGAACGGCCCCGATTTCAATTACATGCTGGGGCAGGCCATCGACCAAATCTACCGGGCCTCGCTTTAAAACAGCCGCATTCGATCCACCGCTGCTCTCGCAGCGGTTTTTTTATTGGCTTTCGGGCGGCTTCGCCGACATTTTTTATTCAACGGCGCCGAAGCGCTTCGTGCGGTTTTCTTAATTCTTAAGTTCCCATTGGTGCCGAGCCAACTATTTCATGACATTCCCCGATGCCTGCGTTATAATGATTAAATACTTTAATTTTAATCCTATTTTTTCAGCTTGCAAACCATTGAGAGGTGAACCATGACGTTTCCAAAAATCGTTTATCGTCTTCCCCAATATACCGCCCGAGCCGCGCTGCCCCTGGTGAAATTTCCCGAACCGCCGACGTTAAAGGGTGCGGGCATGGTCACCCGCTTCCCCGAAGTCATGGCGACCACCGGCATCCGCCGGGTGCTTGTCGTCTGCGGACCCACCGTCTATGCTTCGGGCATGCTCTCCCCCTTCCTGGATGCCCTGGAGGCAAACGGCATCGCCCCGGTCGTCTTTCATGGGGTCAGGCCCAATCCGACCTTTAAAAACGTATACGCCGCCATTGAAATGTATCAGTCCCATTTCTGTGACAGCGTCGTGGCCTTCGGCGGCGGCTCCGCCATCGACTGCGCCAAGGTCACTGCGGCTAAAATCACCAACGACAAGCCCATTGAGCGCATGGCCGGCCTCTTTCGGCTGGCGCACCGCCTGCCGCCCTTTTTTGCCGTTCCCACCACCGCTGGCAGCGGCAGCGAAGCCAGCATCGCCGCCGTCGTCACCAACGAGGAACGGCACAAAAAGCTCAAAATGGCCGACGCCAAGCTCTGTCCGCTGGCCGTCATGCTCGACCCCGAGCTCACCCGCTCGATGCCGGCAAACGTCACGGCCTATGCCGGCATGGACGCCCTGACGCACGCCGTTGAGGCCTATATCGGTCTGTTTGACACGCCCTATGTCCGGGAAAAATCTCTGGATGCCAGCCGGCGCATCCTCTCTGCCCTGCCAAGAGCCTTCGACGACCCCGACGATCTCGATGCGCGCCTGACCATGCAGGAAGCCGCGATGGATGCCGGCAAGGCCTTCACCCGGGCCATGGTGGGCTATGTCCACGCCATCGCCCACGCCGTCGGCGGACTTTACAACCTGCCCCACGGTCTGGCCTGCGCGGCGATCCTGCCCCAGGTGCTCGCCTTTTCCAGACCGGCGGCGACCCGAAAGCTGGCCGAACTGGCCTATAACGCCGAACTCGGCGGTCCGGAGTGCAGCGATGAGGAGCTTGCCGACGCTCTCATCGCGAAAATCGAAGCGATGAACCGCCGCTTTGGCATCCCTCGAACATTCGATGTGCTGCGCGTCGAGGATATCCCCGATCTCGCCCGTCTCGCCCTGGCCGAGGCCAACCCGATCTATCCCGTGCCGCGCATCATGGATTACAACGACTGCATCGAGCTTTTGGGAAAACTCCTGCCCGAGGACGAAACGCCCCGCTACTAAAACAAAAAACAACCGAACGCCAAAAACGGCGGCAGGCCTCGGGCCTGCCGCCGTTTTTTATATTGATATGATAATATAATTTTAATATTTTTAAAAAAATGATAAAATTTTTGCAAAATCGAAAGGGAAAAGTCATAAACATTTACTCAAAAAATGATCCTAAGAACAGACTTAACTCTGTACAAATCAAACCGATGAAACATTGTACAGAGTATAATAGCTTAAGCTTATAAATTGCATTTAAGATTTCATCGGGAAATACAAAAAATTAAGCCGCTTAAATGGCTTTATTTTTGCGTGGATTTCTCGATAGATAACTAAAATGTAAAAGGCCATGGGCAATGTTTTGTCTGTAACCTTTTGTTTTATAATTTATCAAACGAAAGGCAGATACGATTTTGTATTTATGCCTTTTTTGTTGCGTAAATGCTGAAAAATAGAACGTTCAGAAATGGAGAAATATTAATGAATGAAGATAGAATAAAATTTTTAAGAGAAGAAAATATTAACAAGGCGCTTTTTAAGCTGGGAATGCCAATGGTTGTCAGTTTATTGGCAGCCGCCTTATACAATGTTGTCGATACATACTTTGTGTCCAGACTCGGCAAAGAGGCGGTCGCTTCCGTTTCCTTTCCGATCCAACTTATTTTTCAGGCATCAGATTAACCTTCGGTGCGGGAGCAGGCTCCTACATCTCGCGATTATTGAGAAGCAATAATGAAAAAGAAGCCGATATCGTAGCCACCGTTTCCCTATTTTCCAGTGCGTTTTTAGGAATAATCACAGTGGTTGCGTTATTTTGCTATTTAGACGGTGTTTTGAAGTTCATGGGTGCCGTCCCGTCCATTATGGCACTTTCTAAATCCTATACCGGCATATTCATCTTACTTATTGTGATTTTGCCGAAATTTATGGGCTTAAACGGTGTGATATATGCCCAGGCGATTTCGGATCTTTTAACAACACTGGTGACAATCCCCTTTGCAGTCAGTGTCGGTAAAAATTTAGGTTTAAAGAGAAAGCCGGCAGATAATTAAACCGTTTTTACTTAATGATAAATAAAGAAAGAAGAAATAAAAAACGCAATACATGATTGGGGGGATTACAATCCGTTCGCTCTTTTTTATAAACTTATCAATTGGAAGCAGATCGATTGGGCGGACAGCTGCCAATTCCGGGAACCAGTTCATTCAGAAATAAAAAGCGACAAGACAATCAAAACGGCTGACAAATCGTAATTACACGTTTGACGTGTCGTCGGAAGCAGAAGGCTTTGCCCACCAAAAAACAACCACGCGTCAAACGCGTGGTTGTTTTTTGGCAATTTAACGCCGCCGCTTGGCTACTTCCGCGACCGCGCCGTAGGCCACGCTCGCCACCGGCCAGATGATCCAGGTGAGACCCCAGGCGCCCGTTAAAAAGCTGATGAGCAGATACGCCGCGGTGACAATCCCCCAGTAAACACCGCCGATTCTCTGGGTAAAGGCCTTGGCCTGCCGCGTGTAATCCCGCTCTTCCAGCAGCACCTGATAGCTCTCCCAGATGGTCGAGGTTTCGACGATCAAATACACCCCGACCGCCACGATAACGAGCAAAAATCCCACGCCCAGCGCACTCAAAAATTCGTCGCCCGGATTCATCAGCCTGAGTGCAAACAGCGGCACACAGGCCAGCACGCACAGGCTCACCCCCAGCACCATGCGACGGATGTGGGGGCTTTCGTAGGCTTCCCGCCGTCCGCGCACCATGCCGGTAACGCCATAAGCCGTCTCGATCGGATTGTGCTTGAGCTTTTGATAACGCGCGCCATGCATATCCGCCTTGATAAAAACCGCCACCGCCGCGGCCACCATCACCATCAGGACGATGAGCCCCGCAAACACCGCGCGGTCTTCGCTGAGCGCGATGCGTCCCGCCTCGCCGGCAGCGCCCAGCACAATGAGCATCACCGGCGACAGGATGCAAAGCATCACCCCGAGGGCCGTTTTCGGCGCGATGCGCTCTCTTGCATCCAGATAGGCTCCGGCGGTCTCAAGATCCACCGCGACCGTGTCTTCCGGCGCGTCGCTTTCCACCGACGGGGTCAGCTGTTCCGGCCCCAGCTCATCCTTTAATAAAAAGTCGGTGCTGACGCCGAAGATTTCGGACAATTTTAAAATACGGTTCATGTCCGGAATGGACTGGGTGCCCTCCCATTTCGAGATAGACTGCCGGCTGACGCCCATCTGCTCGGCCAATTCCTCCTGGGACCATCCGGCCCGCTTCCGCAAATAAATAATTTTATCGGCTAAGATCATTTTGATTTCTCCTGTTCTTATTCTTTGGCGGCCGCCATTTGATTTGCTCTTAGCATAGCATTTTCAGCCGTTGCAGGCCATCCATTTTCACGGACAATTATCGCAACTGCCGGTTGCAGCCGGTTTGCAAGGACCACAGCGACGCCGCAAACCGCCGAAAATCACGGTTATGGTCAGGCGCCTCCCCTTTGGCGCAACTTTGGTCCGGTCAGCCATCTGCCAAAAACGCCCGCGCCGTCAGGGCGCAAAAAAAGCAGCGGCCAAAGCCGCTGCCGTCATCGTTTCAAAACGTCTCAGTCCACCCGCACCGGCACCGTCAGCACCACGTAGCGCGCCTCCTCGTATTCGTAGGCGCAGGTCGACAGGGTCACGATGCGCGTGACCTGCGAGGTGTCCACCGTCGACGTAAAGGTGGATTTTTTTTTGGCCTGATAGATCGCCGCCTGCACCTGACCGCTGTCCATCGCCGAATAAATCATATTATTCGACGCGGTGCTGAACCCTGCGATCAGATCCAGCCGATAGTTGCCATTCGGCGTGAGCAGCCACATAAAGGGGTGAGCCTTATAATACTCGCTTTTTTTATAGTGCGCGAGCATCCCGAACATCGAGCCGTTTTTCATCGCGTGGCCGTAAATGATGGTATTGGGATCGCTGAAGTCTCCCTTGTTGCGATAATCCGCAAAGAGGGTGCCCGCCGCGTTGTGGGTGCCGTCAAAAAGCTTGTGCAGGTATTCGCTGTT
The DNA here is from genome assembly GCF_036289405.1 of Pseudoramibacter faecis. Lineage (NCBI taxonomy): Bacteria > Bacillati > Bacillota > Clostridia > Eubacteriales > Eubacteriaceae > Pseudoramibacter > Pseudoramibacter faecis. The sequence goes on from NZ_JAYFFI010000023.1 coordinate 7,426, forward strand.
GTCGGTGCCCTTGACCACCGGGTAATTGATCGGCGTATCCTTGCAGTACAGCCAGCCGATCACGTCGGGGTTCTGCTTTTTCAGCGCGTCAAAATCCACCGAGATGGGCACCTTGGTGTTGTCTGATTTTTTGGTATAAGTTGATGCCGTCTTTTGATAGGCGGTCGTCCCCTGGTGATAGCTACGGTAAATTTTAAACAGCTGATAACCGGAGTAGATCATCACCCCGATGCAAATGAGCATCACCAGCCGATAGAGCCACTTTTTCATTGCGGCCTCCCTTCTGATACTTCGCGCGCGGCTTCCGCTTCCTTATTCGGCAAAGAGCACACGCAGATAATCCTTCATATAAGCCGGCAGATCCGGCGGACGCCTGGCGGAAATAATATTGCCGTCCACCACGGAAGGCGTATTCACCCAGGTCGCGCCGGCATTGGTCATATCGTCTTTAATGCCCGGCGTGCTGGTGACGGTTTTGCCTTCGAGAATCCCCGCGGAAATGAGCACCCATCCGGCGTGGCAGATTTCACCGACGGGCTTGCCCGCGGCAAAGACCACCCGCACCATCTCGAGCACTTCTGGAAAACGGCGCAGCTTGTCCGGCGCCCAGCCGCCCGGCACCAAAATGCCGTCGTAATCCGTCGGATCCACTTCGTCAAAGCTTAGATCCGAGGTGAAGGGCACCCCGTATTTGCCGTGATATTCGCGGTTTTTTTCTTCGCCGACCACATCCACGAAACAACCGGCCTCCCGCAGCCGCAGCACCGGATAAGACAATTCCAGATCTTCAAAATCTTCTGCAATTAACGCGATAATTTTTTTCATGGTTCTCTCCGTTATCGATTTAAGATGCCGCGGACCTCCGCGATATTATCGAGCCCTTCGGCCTCGCAATACGCTTCCAGCCCGTCGACGATGTCTACTGCCGTGGTGGGCGTCACGAAGTTCATCGTGCCCACCTGCACACAAGTCGCCCCGACCATGATGAATTCCAGCGCGTCGCGCCAGTCGGCGATGCCGCCCATGGCCATCACCGGAATGCGCACCGCGTTCACCACCTGATGGGTCATGCGCAGGGCGATGGGCTTGACCGCCGGCCCCGACAGCCCGGCATAAATATTATCGAAGACGATTTTTCTCGCATCGATGTCCACCGCCATGGCCTGAATCGTATTGATCAGGCTGAGCCCCGCGGCGCCGGCGGCTTCGCAGGCCCGGGCCACGGTGACGATATCCGAGGCGTTGGGCGTGAGCTTGACCATGATCGGATGGGCGCTCGCCGCCACCACTTTCTCGGTGATGCGCCCGGCCTGATCCGGATCCATGCCAAAGACCATCCCCCCGCATTTCACGTTGGGACAGGAAATATTGAGCTCAATCAGCGCCACCGGCAAGCCGTTGAGCTTTTCGATGACGGCGAGGTAACTCTCTTCATCTGAGCCGCCGACGTTAACCACCGTCACCGTGTCCAGCATCGAAAGATGGGGCCATTCGTTTTCAATGAAGGCATCTATCCCGGGATTTTCCAGCCCGATGGAGTTGATGATGCCGGCCGGTGTCTCCCAGATGCGGGTGCCGGTGTTGCCCGGTTTGGGCGCGATAGTCAGTCCTTTGGTGCACAGCCCGCCGAGGCGCCCAAGATCGTAAACCTGCTCAAATTCCCGGCCGAAGCCAAAGGTGCCGGAGGCCGGCACCACCGGATTTTTGAAGGTGATGCCGGCAAAATTGGTCGTTAATCGCGCGCTCATGCCATGCCCTCCCAGATAATTTCGCTGCGTTCAAACACCGGTCCGTCATGGCAAACCTTGCGATTGCCCGAGGCGGTCGAAATGCTGCAGCCCAAACAAACGCCCATGCCGCAGGCCATCCGTTCTTCCAGGGAGAGGTGCACCGGGAATTTTTCCGGCACCACCCCGCAAAGCGCGCGCATCATCACATTTGGGCCGCAGGCGATCGCGGTTTCTCCCCGCTTGATCGTCACATTGTCGGTAATGATCCCCCCAATATTCACCACGACCTCGTCGGCCACCGCGTCGAAAGCTTCTACCCGGTAGGACTCACGGGAATAGCCCAGATAAACCCGGGCCTTTTTGCGCTTATGGGCCGCCTTAAACAGCCGAACGGCGTAGAGCAGCGGCGCGATGCCGATGCCGCCGCCCACCGCCACGAGATTCCCGCCGATTTGCGGAAAGCCATTGCCAAAAGGACCTTCCAGCGTGATGGAAGCCATCGGGTCCAGCTGGCTCAAAATCTGGGTGCCGCGCCCCTTCACCTGATAGAGAAAGGTCACGACGCCATCGGCATAATCGTGGACCGAGATCGGGCGGGACAGCAGCGGATCCCGATCCCAGGCCCGCACCATGAAAAACTGCCCCGGAAGAATCGTCCCCTCCCAAGCCACCTCCATCAGATAGATCCCCTCCGCCACGGCGTAATTGCTTTTGATCACAGCCATTGCAGGATATCCTCCTTCATCGCGGCGGTCTTCCCGCGGATGTAGTCCACAAAATCCTCGCCCTCGGTTTTCCCCTGATGCCCGCAGATGATCCCCCGGGATGAGTTGATCACCGCGCAGCGGGAGCGCCTGAAGATGTTTGCGATGTCCTGGCCGGTGCCGCCCTGGACGCCGTAACCCGGCACCAAGAAAAACGTGGACGGGCAGCGCTTTTGCAGCGCTTCGAAGGCTTCGGGATAGGTCAGGCCCACCACGGCCCCCACCGCCGAATAGCCGGATGCACCGACGGTGCTCTGGCCCCAGGCGGCGATGGCATCGGCCACGCGCTCATAAAGCAGATCGCCGCCAGCCATGGGCTGCTCCTGGAAATCTCTGGCCGAAGGGTTGGAGGTATGCAGCAGCACGAAGAGCCCCTTGTCCTTTTCTTTTAAATACGGGTAATAGGGCGCGACCGCGTCCTCGCCCATATAGGCGTTGACCGTCAGGATATCCACTTCGAAATCGCCGGTGAAATGCCCGACCGCGTATTGCTCCGCGGTGGATGAAATATCCCCGCGCTTGCAGTCCCCGATGACGATCTCGCCCTGATCCCGCACGTATTTCACCGTGTCGGCGTAGGCGCGCATCCCGTCGAGGCCCAGCGCCTCATAACAGGCCACCTGCACCTTATAGCAGCCGGCGAGATCCGCCGTCGCGTCGATCACTCGGCGGTTAAACTCGGCGATTTTTTCGCCCATGCTCCAGTCCTTAGCCGCCAAGCAGCCCGGCAGAAAGTCCGGCTTGGTGTCCAGGCCGACACAGATGGGGCTGACCTTCGCGGCCTCATACAAACGATCCATGATCATAAACGACGCGACCTCCCTTCATGGTCAGAAGCACCTTGCCCCGCAGCCACTTGCTATCGAAGGGGGTGTTGTGCGATTTGGAAACAAACTTTCTGCTATCGACCTGCCATTCGGCGTCGGGATTGACAATCACCAAGTCCGCCGGGTATTTATCCGCGATGCGCCCGGCCTTTAAGCCCAGCCGCTTCGCCGGGCCCGCGCTAAGCATCCGGGAAAGGCCAGGCAACGCCATCCCCGCCGCGGACAGCGCGGTGTGATACATGGCAAAGCCGGTCTCGAAATTGTTGATGCCCGGCGCCCCGGCCAATTTATCAGCGTCGGTGTGGGGCGCGTGATCCGTCCCGCAGATATCAATGTCGCCAGCCACCGCTCCCTTGAGCAGCGCCTTGCGGTCCGCCCAGCTGCGAAACGGCGGGTGCACCTTGTAGCTCATGCCCGAGGCGTACAGATGGTGGGGCGTCGCCTCGCAGGTGATGTCGAGCCCGCGCTGCTTGGCCGCGATAATGGCGTCGAGGGTGTCTTTTTTGCTGATGTGACAGATGTGCAGATGGGCGCCGGGCGTTTTTTCCAAAAGTGCGATATCCCGCACCACGGTTTCTGTTTCCGGCTCGTTGTGGGTGGCCAGCACGAAGTCGTATTTCGCCGAGGCTTCAAGCGCCGCCCGCATGGTATCGGCGTTGTCGATATTATGGCCGTCGTTGGAGAAGATCGGTGTCAGGGCCCGCAGAGCTTCAAAGTCCACCAGACCCGCGTCGGAAAAGTCCCGGGTCACCGCCGCCACCTGGATCAGCGTTGCCAGGCCCAGGGCCTGGGCCCGTTCGAGATTTTTGGCAAGCCGCGCGGGATCATCCATCACCGGCTTGGTGTTGGCCATGGCGCAAACAGTGGTGAAACCGCCTTTGACGGCCGCGTGAAGCCCCGTGTCAAGATCTTCCTTCTGGGTCAGGCCGGGATCGCGCAAATGGCAGTGCAGATCGATAAAGCCTGGCATCAGCACCTTGCCCCGGCCGTCGATCTTCCGGTCGTATTCGGCCTGCACCCGCCCCCTGGCTTTATACACCTTGCGGATCAGGCCGTCTTCGGTCATCACCTTGCCCGGCCGGCTGCCGGTGCTGTCGACTAAGGTGACGTTTACTATCAGCGTTCTCATCTTGCGTAGCTTTCCTTTCGTGGTGCTCACTCCGGCTTGAACCGGGTGTAGGCGTCGCAGTATTCGCAGCGGTAAATCTTTTTCTCTTCGTCCACCAGATAAAAATGCACCGCGTCCACCTTTTCGTAATTGGTGATGCAGCGGGGATTTTTGCACTGCATGATGCCCGTCACCTCCCGGGGCAGGGTCAGGCTCTGCTTGGCCACCACCTGGCCATCCCGCACAAAGTTAACGGTGACATAGGGATCAATCAGGCCGAGTACATCCATGTTGAGCTCGAAATCCGTCTCAATTTTGATCATGTCCTTCACGCCCATTTTCTTGCTGGGGATATGGGTGAGCAGCACCACCGGATCCGAAAGCGCATCCAGATGCAGCGCTTTATAAATGTGGAAGCCGTGGCCGGCCTCCACGTGGTCGATCACAATGCCTTTCTTAATCTGCGATACGTTAATCATTCGGCCGCCCCCAATAATTTGGCAATCAGCGCCATGCGCACATACATACCGAACTTCGCCTGCTTGAAATACACCGCCCGGGGATCGGCGTCCACCTCCCGGGCAATTTCGTTCACCCGGGGCAGCGGGTGCATCACGATCATGTCCTCCCGGGCGCGGCGCATTTTGCGCTTGTCCAGCACGTACACATCCTTCAGGCGCAGGTATTCTTCTTCGTTGACAAAGCGTTCCCGCTGGACCCGGCTCATATAGAGAATATCCACCTGGCCGATGGCGTCGTCGAGGCTGTCGGTCTCCGCGTAGGAGCCGGCCGGCAGCATGGAGAGGAAAAATTCCGGCATGCGCAGCTCCCTGGGCGAAATAAAGATGAAGCGGTTGCCCGAATAGCGGTTGAGGGTTTTGACCAGCGAGTGGATCGTCCGGCCGAAGAGCAAATCCCCGCAGACGCCGATAGTCTTGCCCGAGCAGCTGCCGAGCAGGTGGCGGATGGTGAGCAGATCGGTGAGGGTTTGGGTCGGGTGCTCATGACCGCCGTCCCCGGCGTTAATCACCGGCAGTTCCGGCACCGACTGGGCAAAGAGCTTGGCCGTGCCCTCTTTGGGGTGGCGGATCACGGCGATATCGGCGTAGCCATTCACAATCTGTGCCGTGTCCATCAACGTTTCACCCTTGGACACCGAGGAGTTGTTTGGGTTGTCGAAGCCGAATACCCGGCCGCCCAGCCGCAGCATCGCCGACTCAAAGCTGAAGCGCGTCCGGGTCGACGGCTCATAAAAAAGACTGGCCAACAATTTCCCCTTGCAAAGGTCCACATAGGCGTCTTGATTTGCAATGATACGGTCAGCCAGTTCGAATACGGATTCCAATTCTTCGATTGTAAAGTCACCGGGTTCAATGAGTTGTCTGCCCTTTAAAAGTCCTTCCGACATGTCAGCCTCCTTCGTCCTCATCCGCCGCGCCGCAAAACGCTGCGCCGCCATTTGTTCGCAATGCGTCGATTTTATTTTAGGTCATTCTCCCCGCGAAGTCAACTTCATTGCCCGCCCGTTTAAACTTTTTCTCGCCAGCTTCGGCAGGGCGACCGGCCGACGCGTGCCCGCCGCTGCTTTCCCAGTCTATGTGATCAAAGCGGACGTTGACGTTGCGGCCTCTCTGTGCTGTATTGATAATGTTATTATCGGTAATAAAATTATCGTTCCGGGAAAGAGGCTAAGACGATGTCGGTTAGAGATGCTTCGCTCGATCTCCCCGTGTGGAAAATCGACGCTGGCGAATCTCCCGGCAAGATTTTGGGATGTGAAGTCCGGGGAGGTGCTTCTCAGAGGCAAGGACATCCGAACCATCCCTCTTTCAGAACTGATGGACAATATCAGCATGGTATTCCAGCGCGTTTATCTGTTCAACGATACGGTTTACAACAATATCAGTATGGGACGTCCCGACGCAACCAAGGAGGACGTGATCAGCGCTGCCAAAAAGGCATGCTGCTATGATTTCATCCTGCGTCTTCCGGAGGGCTTTGACACGGTGGTCGGCGAAGGCGGCGAGAGCCTTTCAGGTGGCGAAAAGCAGCGCATCTCTATTGCCAGATGTATCCTGAAGGATGCTCCCATCGTCATTCTTGATGAAGCTACGGCAAGTGTTGATGCGGACAATGAAAAATATATCCAGGAAGCAATCAGCGAACTTTGCAGCGGAAAGACACTTCTGATTATCGCGCACCGGCTCAATACCATTCAGAATGCCAATCAAATCGTCGTCTTAAGCGACGGCAGAATCGAGGCTGTCGGAACAAATGATGAGCTTCTCAAGACGCAGGGCTCCTATCGCAGTTTTATTCTGGGCAGGCAGAGAGCTTCGACATGGAGAATGGCAACAGAATAGGAGGGAACCAGCCATGAACACCGGCACAAATCATTCCGGAAAGCTGACCGGCAAGGATCTGATCAATATCGGGATTTTTACAGCCGTTTTTCTTGCCGTTACAATTCTTGTGTCCTGTACCTTAGGCTTAATTCCGCTCGGATACCTGGCGCTTAGCATGGTTGTTCCGATCATTGGCGGCATCCCGATGATGTTATTCTACGCAAAGATCAAAAAATTCGGTATGCTTCTGATTTTTGAAATCATATTCGGATTGGTCATGATCTTCACCGGCATGGGGTTTTATCTGCTCATCTGGGGTATTGTTACAGGATTGATCGCCGAGCTGATCATGAAGGCAGGAAAATACAGCAATGCGAACCTGTGCGTACTCTCCTACGCCGTGCTGAGCATTTCGGTATCGGGAAATTACGTAAATCAGCTTACAGCCAGCAGCGAATGGGTAGCGGAGCGGATGGCAACTTACGGAGAAGCATATATGAACGCCACACAGGGGTATTTGCGCATTTGGTGGGTATATCCGCTCTTTGTTGCGTTTTGCTTTGCAGGCGGACTCATAGGTGGATTCCTTGGGAAAGCGATTTTTAAGAAGCACTTCAAGAGAAGCGGTCTTATATGATTGTGATGCGATACGGTGAACATGGCAAATATGAGACGGCAATAAAACTTGATCAAAGAACAAATGTGTGTTTCTGTAACTCTGATTACAGGGAGTTCTGTGGGCGTTTTACGGTACCTCAATTATATCCCGGCGCTGGCGCCGTTCCTGTTTCTGGTCTCGTTGAAAAAGTTTAGAAAGGCACTGCTGTATCTTGCCGTATATGTGGTATGCGAGGCGGGCACGGCCACCTTAGTGCCTTATCTTCCGGATGCGGTCAATATTCTGTTTACCGGTGTGATTGCTTTTTCCACCAGGCTGATACCAGGAACAATGATGGGGTGGTTTCTATTTTCCACGACAACCGTCAGTGAATTCATTGCAGCAATGGAAAAAAATGCATGTCACCAAAAAGATATCCGTGCCAATCTCTGTCATATTCCGGCTTCTTCCGACAGATTTCTGTGTCCGTATTACAGAGGTGATGGCGTTGCTTACATTAGAAAATGTCAGTTTTTCCTATGCTGACCCGGATGCTGATTCAGGCAAAGGCGCTGGAATACAAAATATCAGCTTGACAATACCGCAAGGGCAGGTTGTTCTGCTCTGTGGAGAGTCCGGCTGCGGAAAGATAACGGTTACGCGGCTCTTCAATGGTTTAATTCCGCACTTCTTTGAGGACACACTTACCGGAAAAGTGATCGTATGCGGAAAGGATGTCGCCGGTTCGGAGCTTTATGAGTTGTCACCGCTTGCAGGCTCGGTTTTCCAGAATCCCAAATCCCAATTTTATACCGTAGATACAGATTCAGAACTTGTTTTTGGCTGTGAAAATATTGGAATGCCGAGAGATCAGATACAGAAGAATCTGGATGAAATGATCCATGAGTTTGATCTTTATCGTTTGTTGAACCGAAGTCTGTTTGAACTTTCCGGAGGCGAAAAACAGAAAATCGCCTGTGCTTCTGCAGCTGCTTTGCATCCGAAAATATTCGTGATGAACGAGCCTTCTTCTAATTTTGATTATAAAGGCATCCGGGAACTGATGAATGTGATTGCGGGATAAAAGCGGGGCGGCTGCACCGTCATCATTGCAGAGCACCGGCTTGAATGGCTAAAGACGCTTGCGGACAGGGTTATCTGCCTGTCTGAAGGGCAAGTTCGCTCCGATATGGGCATGAGCGAATTCAAAAGTAAAACCGATACAGAGCTTTATGCGCTTGGGCTTCGCACAAAGCCTCACCTATCTTCTGTCCCAGCGAGCAGGACGAATAACGAAAGCCGCTTTGACTTTAGAAGCGTCACTTTCTCCTATAAGAAATCCTGTAATATAAAAATTCTGGATATTGATGCGCTGGAGTTGCCGGCAGGAGCCGTTGTCGGAATTATTGGCGAGAACGAAGCCGGAAAGAGCACATTTGCGGGATGCCCTTGCGGGCTTGAGAAACGCATGGGCGGCAATATACTGTATAAAGGGAATACGCTGACATCAAAAGACAGGATCAAATTATGCTACATGGTTATGCAGAATGTGAATTATCGGCTGTTTACGGAAAGCGTATGGGATGAACTGATGCTGTCCACGGAAAAGAGCAACCTGAATGAATCGGAAAGGGAAGCAAAAACGGAAGCCATTTTAAAAAAGCTTGATCTGTCAGAATATAAAGACCGGCATCCGATGCCGCTTTCCGGCGGACAAAAACAACGCGTATCCATCGCCTGTGCCCTTGCCTCCGATAAGGAAATACTGATTTATGATGAACCTACAAGTGGACTTGACTATCATCACATGGTCGATTTTGCTAACTTGACAAAAGATACACAGCAGCTTGGAAAAACACAGATAATCATCACGCACGATCCGGAATTGATTGGGGATGCCCTGATGTTCTTTGAGAATGGCAGGGTCTTGTGGCATAAAGCTGCGGATGCAGATGCCATCGCAATGTTGCAGCATTTTTTTGCGCTTTAAAACGACCGAAGCGCTCCTCGCTTGGTTTAATCGTGGGGAAGCGACCCGGTCTGGCGGTCGTGAATGCGGCTTCGAACCGCATTGAAGCGATACCTGTCGAGCCGGAGCTTTCGGACAACAGATCCGGACATCTCTCGGAGAAATGGAACGGCCTGCCGAAAATCGGCTTCGAAGTCGCGTCCTTTTCCCGCCTGAAAAACGGCACATAAAAATGCACCAAGTCGCCAATAATCTTTAATCGCTACCGCTTTCCCTGCCCATCCAAAAGTGTTAAGATAAAAGCAATAGTTTAATACGAGCCCGAGTGCTCGTCAGGGGAGGATACGATGGCTTATTATCAGAAGACCAATCAAGCAGACAGTCATGAAGCGGCACCCCGGCCATTCGACGCACCGACCGTCGACGATTTTAATCGGATCGCCGCTTCCCAGGATAAGAAATTATGGAACGCCTTTTTAAAAGATTATGCCGAAAATTTTCAGCGCAGCATCATGGCGGGGATGGATCATTTTCTCTTTCTCTGTCCGTCGGCCAACCTCGTCGTCGAGCTGGTGAAGTTCCGCCACTTCTCCGGCGCGGCAGGCGCAGGCTCCGGCAAGATCGGCGACGCCCTGCGGAACATGGGCCTCAAGCGGCTGACCTTCACTTATCGCGAGGTGGACAGCGACTTTGACGGCGTGTGCTTTGCCATCGACAAGGCCGTGGAGCGGGAACTCTCCCACAAAAGCCTCGCCGATATTCCAAAGCGCAGACGTCTGCCCCTCGAGGACGACGAGACCGTCTGCGTGGACAAGGGCTATAAGGTCACCGTCTCCGGCGACTATAAACTCGAGGAGAACAACCGCCCGGCGCCGGCGGAAGAAGACGCGGGCGGTTACACCGGCAATGCCGGACTTTTAAATGCCATCGCCGACGATATCGGCGGCACCTATGGCGGCAACGCGGCCATCGTCGACACCCTGGGCCGAGACAAGCTCACCACCTACGGCGGCAACGCGGGCATCACCAATTCCCTTTCGGCAAGCGAGCGGGTCACCACCTATGGCGGCAACGCCGGCATTTTAAAGAACGACGACGACAAAACCGCCGATGCCTATTCCTACACACGGTTTAACAAAAAAACGATTGACGATATCCCGCTCAGAGGCAATTGGCAGGACCTCAAGGCGGCCAAAGCGGAGGATCCCGGGGGGGAGCCGCTCGCTGAAGCGCCGGGGAATATTCCGCCGTCCCCCGCTGCTTCAGCCCCCGCTGACACGGCGCCCGCCGAAAGCGGCACAACCATCGTGCACACGGCGGCAGCCAGGGCGGCCTTAGCCGCCGCCACCGAGCCGGAACAGGAAAGGCCGGCTAACGTTATGACACCATCCAAACTTCAAAGCTATCATGGCAAACACATCTTTATCGCCAAGACGGCCGCCGTCGTCGGCGACGTGCGCATCGGCAACAACAGCTCCGTTTGGTATTCGGCCGTCGTCCGGGGGGATCAGGCCCCGGTAACCATCGGCGAGGGCACCAATGTTCAGGACGGCAGCGTCATCCACGTCGACGTCAAAACCCCCGCCATCATCGGCGACGGCGTGAGCATCGGCCACAACTGCACGATCCACGGCTGCGACATCGGCGACAACGTGCTCGTCGGCATGGGGTCGACCATCCTCAACCGGGCCAGTATCCCCGATAACTGCATCGTCGGCGCGGGTTCACTAATCACCCAGGGCAAGACCTTCCCCGAAGGCTCGCTGATTCTCGGTTCGCCGGCCAAGGCTGCGCGCGCGCTCACCGAGGAGGAGATCCGGGGCATCCGCGACAACGCCGCGGAATACATGCAGCTGATGAACAATGAAGCCGGCCAGGACTACGAAGAAATCCCCGGCGGCTTTGTGATCGTTCAAGGCGACACCGACTAATTCGCCCGACGCACTGCGGCATCCACGCCGCAGTTTTTTTGTGTCCGGATTTTTTCGCGTTCGGGCCCGCGGGCGCCGCCATTTGTGTTAAAATGGCAACATCACAAGGCGTGCGGACCTTTTTGCCGCGAGCCCTTCAACAAGGAGAATGCCCATGCTCATCGATTCCCATTCCCATCTCGACGACGACGCGTTTGCCGAAGACCGCGACGCGGTGGTCGCCCGGGCCGAGGCCGCCGGCGTCGGCGCCGTCATCGACCCGGGCTGCGATCTGGCCTCGAGCCGCCTCGCCGTGGACTTAAGCCGACGATACCCCATCGTACGCGCGGCGGTGGGATTTCATCCGGAAAACTGCGCCGACACCACCGCCGCCGATCTCGACGCCGTCCGCGCGCTCGCCGCCGCGCCGGAGGTCGTCGCCATCGGCGAGATCGGCCTGGACTACCATTGGGACGACAACCCGTCCCGGGCCAAACAGCAGGAGGTGTTCGTCGCCCAACTCGATCTGGCCGGCGAACTCGGCCTGCCGGTGATCATCCACGACCGGGATGCCCACGGCGACGCCCTCACGCTGGTGCGCAGCCATTTCAGCCGGGACGCCGGCGGGGTTTTTCACTGCTACTCCGGCTCGGTGGAGACGGCGCGCGCCCTTCTCGATCTCGGCTTCTATCTCGGCTTCGACGGGCCCATCACCTTCAAGAATAATAAAAAATCCCCGGAGGTCGTGGCCTACGCGCCCCTGGACCGCCTGCTGATCGAAACCGACGCGCCCTATATGGCGCCGGTGCCCCTGCGGGGCAAACGAAACGAGCCGGCTTTCGTCACCCATGTTGCCGCCAAAATGGCCGCCATCAGGGCTCTGCCCTTCAAAGCGGTGACCGAAGCCACCACGGCCAATGCTGAGCGCCTTTTTCACCTCTGACCCCCTGTTTATTCATGAAAGGAGCGGCCCTTGCCCGTCCCATCGTTATCACCCAGACAAGCTTTGATCACCGGCCTGAAGGACGGTCTGCCCATCGGGCTGGGTTATATCTCTGTCTCCTTCACCTTCGGTATGATGGCCGTCACCCGGGGGCTGCCGGCCTGGTCGGCCATTTTGATCTCCTTCACCAATCTGACCTCCGCCGGACAATTCGCCGGCCTCGATATCATCGCCGCGAGCGGCCCCTTTATTGAGATCGCCCTGGTGCAGCTGGTGATCAATCTGCGCTACGCGCTGATGTCGCTCTCTTGGTCGCAGAAGCTCCCCCCGGATTTTAAATTCTGGCAGCGCTTCGTCATCGCCTTCGGCGACACGGACGAAATCTTCGCGGTGAGTGCCCGCCGCCACGACACCGGCATGCCGCTGACCTTCTTTTATCTGCTCGGGCTCATGGCGCTGCCCATTCTCTGCTGGACCGGCGGCACCGTCGGCGGAGCCTTTGCCTCGGCCGTGCTGCCCGCTGCCGTGCGCTCCGCCCTGGGCCTGGCCATCTACGGCATGTTCATCGCCATCGTCGTGCCGCCGGCCCGGGAGGATAAGGCCGTTCGCACCGTCGCCCTTGCCGCGGTGGCCCTCAGCTGCGTCCTGCACTTTCTGCCGGGGGTGCGCCGGCTGTCCAGCGGCTTTGCCATCATCATCTGCGGGGTCGCGGCCTCGGCCCTGGGCGCCGCATTATTTCCCGTTGCGGACACAGCCGCCCCCGACGAGGAGGCCAACCCATGAGCACCGCCCGCCTGCTGCTATACATCCTCATCATGGCCGCAGTGACCTACGCCATCCGCGTGCTGCCCCTGATCTTGTTTCGCAAGCCCATCCGCTCGCCCTTTATCCGCAGTTTTTTGTATTACATTCCCTACGCAGTGCTCGGCGCCATGACGATCCCGGCCATTTTTTTTGCCACCGATTCGCTGTTTTCTGCCATCGTGGGACTTGTCGTCGCGGTGATTGCCGCCTGGCATAAAAAGGGCCTGCTCACCGTCGCCGCGGCCGCTTGTCTCGCCGTTTATTTCACTCAATGGCTCATCACCGTTTTTTAAAGGAGGCCCCATGCCATCTGCCAGTTTATCCCAATCCCTTCGCCGCCTGGGCCTGCTCATCGTCTGCTGTTTGGGTCTGGGCTTATGCCCATCCCCAGCTCGGGCGCAACCCACCTTGCCATCGGAACTCGCCGGGCGCTGGCAGCCGGCGGCGCGCACGGCTAAAATCAACCGGGCGCTGCCGGCTTCGGCGCTGCACGCGAAGCCCCGGCTCACCGTCACGCCGGCCGGCCGCGTCACCCTACGCATCCGGCGCAAGGGCCGATATACTGCTCGGGTGCGCAAAGGCAAAGGGCACACCCTCGTCATCACCGTCCGCAAGCGCCGGATAAGGGTGCATTACCGCCTGCAATACCGTCGCCTAAAACTCACCTTCAATCGCCAGAGCATTACCCTTCAGAAAATGTAAGGAGATTTTCATGACCGCTAAAAAGTATTTCTTCTTCGATATCGACGGCACCCTCACCGACCGCACGACGAACCAGATCGTGCCCAGCGCGAGAGTCGCCCTCAAAAAGCTTTCCGATGCCGGGCATTTTGTCGCCATCAACACCGGCCGCGCCCACTACAAAGCCCGCCCATTTTTTGAGGCCAACGGCTTTTCCAACATGGTGTGCAGCGGCGGCCACGGCTTGGTGATCGACGGTGAGTTGGTGGAAAACCCGCCCCTCGATTACGCCGCGGCCAAAGCGCTTTACGACGAGGCCATCGCTGCGGGCTACGGCGTGCTGGTCGCCGAGGATGACTCCATCGACGTTTATGCCCGGGACTTTGCCTTTATCGAGCAAATGGGCCCGCGCCTCGAAGCCACCCGCTACATCATCGAAGAACACTACGTGCCCATTCACGCTATTTATAAAATGTATCTCGCCCTGCCCCGGGGCGAAGAACACCGGCTGTCCTTGCTGAACCAACCCTCTCTGGGCCGGCTGCGCTTCGACGGCGACTACCTGATCATTCAGCCGGACGAAAAACGCGGCGGCCTGCTGCGCATGCTCGAGCGCGTCGGCGGGGCGCCGGAGGACGTGGTGGTCTTCGGCGACGACACCAACGACTTCGACATGTTCACTCCACCCTTTACCCGGGTCGCCATGGGCAACGCCCATCCGAAGCTCAAGGCCATGGCCGATATCGTCGCCCCCGCCAATGTGGACGACGGCATTTACCGCATCTGCGAAAAACAGGGCTGGTTTTAAAAGCGGGCACACAAAAAGGCGCTGCCTCCGGTTAATCCGGAAGCAGCGCCTTTTGCCTGCTTATAATTCTTCGGCCTGGATCATCGCCGTGTCCGCCAGATAATCGTTGAGCGCCGCGCAGACGTCCTCGCCGTCGAGCCCGTGCACCATGGCCGCCTGGGCCAGGGTTTCCATCTGGGAGGAGGGGCAGTAGATGCAGCCCATGCCGCAGTCCTGAATCAAAAAGTCCGCCGCGGCGGGATGCGCCGCAATAATCTGGCTGACCAGCATGTCCGGGGTGACCGGCGCCTCATCCCCTGCCGTCGCTGTTGCCGCTGACTTTCGGGCCTTGCCGAAAAGTTCCGATAAATTCAAATCGTTTAAGCTCATTGTGAAGCCTTCTTTCTCAGTGCTGCTTTGACCCCGATGCGGGGCAAATCTGTGTTTCGCAGCCGCTTTGCGGCCACCAATTCCAAGTATTTCTCTTGGAATTACTGCAGTGTATCACCTCCGACTTAATGCTTTCTGAAATCACCTAAACCCTCACTCCGGAAAAATCGGCTGATTGGATGCCTCGATGGCCTCCGCCTTGTCTTTAGGCGGCAGCAGCAGCGCGATGGCCTGCTTCTCCACGCGGATATCCGTTTCCCGCATGGTGCCTCCGTATTCGCCGTCCCAGGTCCAGGCCGTGTTTTCCGACGCTTTGATGTACACGTGGTCTGTTTGGAACACCTTGATATAAGGGCTGTCGGTCTTGCCGGCGAGTAGCGTCGCCAAAATGGCCTGCACCTCGATAAACAGCGGCGGCGCCTTGATGAGCATCACTTCAAAAAGTCCGTCGCTCAAATCCACCGAACTGGAAAAGGGCATGGCAAAGCCCGCCATGCTCCGCGCGTTCGAGATGGAACCGAACAGATATTCGTCGTCCTCAGTCTCGCCGTCGTGCTCGATGTGCATCCGGCAGCGGTAGGAAACGTTTTGGGGCAGGGTCAAAAGCGCCTTGAGCATATAGGCCGCGTGGCCGATGGCATTTTTAAAAATCTGGCTGGTATCGTAGCTGATCGAGGTGAAAGCCCCGAAGGCCGCGATATAATTAAAATAATAGGTGTCATTAAAACAGCCGATGTCGTAGGCAAAGACGTGGTCCCGGCTGATGGTTTCGCACTGGGCCAGAATGCCCTTGGGAATGCCGATGCTCTTGGCAAAATCGTTGGTGCTGCCGCTGGGAATATAGCCTAAGGGCGGGCGGCGATTCATCTGCATCATCCCGTTGATCACGTGGTTGAGGGTGCCGTCGCCGCCACAGCAGGCCACCACGTCAAAACGACCGTCACAGGCCACCAGAATGGTCTCCGCCGTCAGCTCCGCCGCGGGAATGATCGGATACACCGTCACCTCGCAATTTCTCTGCGTCAGCGCCTTGACAATCTGGAAGGCATTTTGATCGGCCATACCCGTGCCGGCAGAACCGTTCATCAGCATCAAAACTTTTTTTCTCATTTTTCCACCTATCATCAGGCGCAGGCCCGACTTTCTGTCGCTTGCTTATTGTTTTAATGATATCACAACTTGGCCGCGCTGCCCTTTAATCCAGCCAAATTTTTTCATATTGAACGCCCCGGACCGCCGCGCAGCAAAAAGGCACGCAAAAAAGTCCGGCCGTCCAAAGGCGGCCGGACTTAAAATGCCGGGCAATCGTTTCGTGGCCAGGCGCCGTTCCGATTTAAAGCATCCGGGCGCGCAACGTCTGCGGATCGAGCGGGCTCAAATAGGCCGGCGGCACATCCAGCATGGTTTTGCAGCCGACGGCGCCGTCCTGCGCAAAGCGATACACGGCCCGGGCACAAGCCACGAGCACCCCGGCGGTAAATTCCGGGTTGGAATCCAGCGTCAGGCCATATTCCACCACCGCCGTGTTTTCGGCTTCCCAGCCGGTTTTGCCGGAGCGGATCACAAAGCCGCCGTGGGGGATCCCGCTGTGATCCCGCCGCAGTTCTTCTTCCGTGATGAAATGCACCGTGGTGTCGTAGTCGGCGAAATAATTGGGCATGGTGACAATGGCTTTTTCAATCGCCTGACGGCCCGCTTCGTCCACGCCGTCTTCCGCGACGACAAAGCATTCCCGAGTGTGCATCTGACGGGTGGTCAGCTCCGGATTGTCGCCGGAGCGGGCCGCTGCCAGCGCCGCATCCACTGGGATGGTGTATTGCCTGGCGTCTTTCACGCCATCGATGCGGCGGATCGCGTCGGAATGTCCCTGGCTGACGCCCTTTCCCCAGAAGGTGTAACGCTTGCCCTCGGGCAGAACCGACGAGGCATAGACTCGGTTGAGTGAAAACAGTCCCGGATCCCAGCCGGCGGAGATCAGCGCCACATGGTTGCCGGCCCTCGCCGCGGCATTCACCGCTGCAAAATGATCCGGAATGTTGGCATGGGTGTCGAAGCTGTCCACCACGTTAAAATGAGCGGCAAAGGCCGGGGTCATCGCTGGCAGATCCGTCGCCGAGCCGCCGCAGAGAATCATCACGTCGATGGCGTCGGCGTAATCGGCCCAATCGTCCTGACGCACCACCGGCACCCCGCCGCTTAAAATCGTCACCGTCTCCGGGCTGCGCCGGGTGAAAACGGCGGCCAGGGTCATGTCGGCATTCTGCCGGACGGCACATTCGACGCCTTTGCCCAGATTGCCGTAACCCACAATACCAATACGAATGGCCATAATAACCTCCTTTTTTCTTTAACGCTTGTTGCTCTGGCGCCAGATACCCATCTTTTCGGCATCGGCGATGAGCTCTTCTCTGAAATCCGGATCGGCAATAGCAATCAGCGCTTCCGCCCGCTCCCAGGTGGTCGCCCCTTTCAGGTAGGCCATGCCGTATTCGGTCACGATGTACATCGAATTGGAACGGGTGTCCGTCACGATGGAACCTTCCGTTAGCGTCGGTTTGATGCGCGAATGCTTCACACCCTTTTTATCGGTGAACGAAGAAGACATGCAGATAAAACTCTTCCCGCCCTTAGAATTATACGCACCAAGCACGAAATCCAGCTGCCCGCCGGAGCCGGAAATCTGACGCAGGCCGGCGGATTCGGCGTTGATCTGGCCAAAGAGGTCCATATCCACCGCGTTATTGATGGACATGAAGTCGTCAAACTGGCCGATAACACTCGGATCATTCACATAATTCACCGGCGCCGACATGCAAGCCGGGTTGTCATCCAGAAAATCATAGAGCTTCTTCGTGCCGGAAGCAAAGGCATAGGTCTGTTTGTAGCGATCGATGGGCTTGCGGGCTCCGGTGATCTTGCCGGCCCGGGTCAGATCCACGAAGGAATCGACGTACATTTCCGTGTGAACGCCCAAATCCTTCAGATCGCTTTCGGCGATGAGCTGGCCGACGGTGTTGGGCATGCCGCCGATTCCCAGCTGCAGGGTTGCGCCGTCGGGAATCTCCGCCACGATCTGCTTGGCCACGGCCAGATCCACTTCGGTAGGTTCAGTCGAACCGCCACTTTCGGGCATCGCCGGATTGTCCCCTTCGACGATCATGTCGACTTCGGAAATGTGTACCGCTTCTTCAACCCCCAGGCAGCGCGGCACGGAAGTATTCACCTCAACGATGACCACATCGGCCTTGTTCACGACTTCCCGATAATGGGAAGTGTTCGGCCCGAAGTTGAACCAGCCGTGTTTGTCCATGGAGGCAACTTGGAACATTGCCACGTTCAGGGCGTGGGGCATATCCCGGTAATACCGCGGCACTTCCGAATAGCGCACCGGCCCATGAAAGATAAAGCCGTCTTTCACCGCCTTGCGGTCGACCCCGGAATAAAACCAGGAATTCCAGGTGAAATGCTCCTTGGCATCCGGCACATCAAAGATTTTTGGCCGAAACGGCACGATCCCGCCGTAAATTTTCACATCGGTAAGCTCCGGCATGCGCTTGGCCAGAGCTTCGTCCAACGCCCGGACGGTGCAGGTCACCCATCCGTAATCCACATAATCCCCTGATTTGATCACCTTGACAGCTTCATCCGCCGTCGTCAGTTTATCAGCATATTCTTTTAAATAGCTCATAATCCCTCCCGATTATTATTTTTTTAACACACTTATTCTATCACCTTGCCTGATTGAGGTCAATTAACTTAAAATGTCCGACGCTATAAAAAAAGCCGCCTCGCGGGGAAGCGACCTTTTGACATCAGCGCTTAGATAAAGATGTACTTCAAAATGAAAAGCAGCGAAATGACGATCATCAGCGGCGAGACCTTTTCCTTCTTGCCGGCCAGCAGGTTCATCAGGGTGTAGGAGATGAAGCCCACGCCGATCCCTTCGGAGATGCTGTAGGTGAAGGGCATGAACGCCAGGCACAGGAAAGCCGGAATGCCTTCGGTCGGATCGGTGAAGTCGATCTGGGTGACGTTTTGAATCATCAAAAAGCCGACGATGATCAGCGCCGGCGCCGTCGCAAAGGACGGAATCGCCAGAAAGATCGGCGAGAAGAACAACGCCAGGATAAAGAGGATCACCATGACGATGCCGGTGAGACCGGTGCGGCCCCCTTCGGCAATGCCGAGAGAGCTTTCGACAAAGGTCGTCGTGGTGGACGTCCCGAGGCAGGCCCCGATGGTGGTAGCGACGGCGTCGGCCATCAGCGCGCCCTTGATCCGCGGCAGATTGCCGTCTTCATCAATATAGCCCGCCTTCACGGCACAGCCGGTGAGCGTGCCCAGGGTATCGAAAATATCGACAAAGAGAAAGGCGAAGACCACCGTCGCAAAGTCAAAGCTCAAGCCCTTGGAGAAATCGAACTTCATGAAGGTCGGCGCCAGAGACGCGACGTGAATCCCGCGGGAAAAATCCGGAATCAGCGAATAAAGCCCCAGCTTCGGCACCGGCACATAAAACCCGGCCACCTCACAGATGATCCCCACGAGCCAGGTCGCCAGGATCCCGATGAGCACGCCGCCCTTGACCCCGCGGATCAGCAGAAAGCCAGTGAGCACCGTCCCGAGCAGGGCCAGGGCCACCGTCAGGCCCAGCGTGGCATTGCTCGCCGTGCTCCATTTGAACATGGTGACCAAGGTCGAATCGTCATTGACCACGATCTTCGCCCCCTGCAGTCCGACCATCGCAATAAACAGGCCGATCCCGGAGGAAATCGCCAGACGCAGCGTTTCGGGAATCGCGTTGAAAATGGCTTCACGGATATTGGTCAGACTTAAAACGATAAAGATAATACCTTCTATAAAGACCGCCACCAGCGCCATTTCCCAGGAGTAGCCCATTTTGATGACCACTGAATACGCAAAATAAGCGTTAAGCCCCATCCCCGGTGCGAGCACAAAAGGGTAATTGGTGAGCAGGGCCATCACGAGCGTCCCGATGGCCGAGGCCAGAGCCGTCGCCGTGAACACCGCGCCTTTGTCCATCCCGGCCGCCGAGAGCATGTTCGGATTGACCGCCAGAATATAAGCCACGCCCATGAAGGTCGTCAGTCCGGCCATCACTTCGGTTCTCAGGTTTGTTCCGTTTTCGCCAAACTTGAAAATCCTTGCCAGTTTTTCTTGCATGAAACATCCTTTCCGCGGCATTGCCGCTCGTTCAAATGAATATTAAGTATGCATTAAGGTTATCAGATTGCGGCCATAAAAGCAAGGGTTCCCGGCGTTTTGAAACCGTTAATTCTTTAGTCGGCTTTAAAGGCATCCAAAAAAAACCGAAACCGTTTGGGCTTCGGATTTTAATTTTTCTGCCTGCGGCGGGCCACGAGTCCAATCAACAGGCAACCCACCAGATAACACAGCAGATCCTGCCAGTCGAAGGTGCCGCCCATCAGCGTTCGCATCACCGGGCTTTGATCCAAGCCCAGACGTGCCGCCAGATGAAAGGCCTGGGACACCTCCGCCGCCGCGGCAAAGACAAAAATGCCCAGGGGCAGCCGGGGCCACCCCGTCGGTTTAAACACCCGCACCAACGCATAAAGCCCCACCACCACCAGCACATCCCCCATATAAGGGCGAATCACCGTATCGTGAACCCACAGGGCGATGGCAACCTCAAGCGTAAACACCGCGGCGGCCAGCCCCAGATAAAATAAACGAGCCCTGCTTTTCTCGCTCATCGCGTCAGGCCTTAACCGCTTCCGCGCAGGTCACAATTTCCCCTACGCCGGCAAGTACGGCTGTCGGCCGGTAGGCGAAAGTTTCGATGGTTTCCCTGCCCGTCACCCCCGAGAGCACCAAGGCCGTTGCCATGCCGCTTTCCAGACCGGAGATCACGTCGGTATCCATGCGGTCGCCGACCATCACCGCTTCGTCCGAATGGCAGCCGAGAAGCCGCAACCCGGTGCGCATCATCAGCGGATTGGGCTTGCCGCAAAAATAAGCTTTCTTGCCGGTGGCCATCTCGATGGGCGCCACCAGTGCCCCGCACCCCGGCATGATGCCCTGCTCGATGGGACCGCTGACATCCGGGTTGGTGCCGATAAGCTTCGCGCCGCCCAACACCATGTTGGTCGCCCGGGTCACCGTGTCCAGGGTGTAGCTCTGACTTTCGCCCACCACCACGTAATCCGGGTCCACCTCGTCCACGGCCAGTCCCTCGGCATAAATCGCGTTGATCAGGCCCACGCCGCCGATGGGATACACCGTGCATTCCGGCGACTGCTGCTTCAGGAAGCGGGCCGTCGCCAGCGCGCTGGTATAAAAATGGTCCTCACTGACGTCGAGCCCCAAATATGCGAGCTTCTGGGAGAGCTCCCGAGGGGTCTTCGCGCTGCTGTTGGTCAAAAAGAGAAAAGCCTTGTCTTCCCGATAGAGCCAGTCGATGAATTCCCGGACACCGGGCAAAAGTTCGTTGCCGTAATAGATCACGCCGTCCATATCGCAGATAAAGCCTTTGATTTGATTGAAGTCGATCATTGATACACCTTCTTTCACATGGTTTTCCGGCGCTGCAAAATGACTGCAAATGCGCCGATTGCTCCTATCTTACCCCACGTCGCCGACTTTTTCCACCTGATTCGCCGCCTTTTAACCAAATCTTTACCTGGACTTTTCATTCCCGCCGATGGCCGCAGCTGCCCATGTACTGAATTTCATACTGAAACCGACGGTTAAAAAGCTTGCCCCGGGCACTTTGGCATGCTAAAATGAATAAAAGATGTCGATCGGAAAAGAGTAAGCCCGCAGCGTCTGCGTCAGAGAACCGCCGGCCGGTGAAAGGCGGCCGCAGACCGCGCGCCGAATACCTTCCGGGAGTCGCGCACCCAAAGGGATTTTCCCCGGTAGGCTGCGATCGGGAGCGCCCGTTAACGCGCGCAGGTATCGCTCGCTTGAGCCGTACCTCATGAGCGCCGATTCGCGAGGCTCGGCGAAATAGAGGTGGTAACGCGGCTTTGTCCGCCCTCTGTGTGATAACGGAGGGCGGTTTTTTCTGCCCTCATCGGCCCTCGGATACGCCGCGTATCCCTTGCACTTTTTACCTGGAGGTTTTGCTTTGTTTCTCAAAATCTTTTTGCTCGCCGCCTTCTTCGCGGTGATGATCGGCGTCGGCATCCACTGCGGGCGCCACGCCGTCAGCGTGAACGGCTTCGTCCTTGGCGGGCGCAGCGTCGGCCCGTGGCTGACGGCCTTTTCCTTCGGCACGTCCTATTTTTCCGCTGTCATCTTCGTGGGCTACGCCGGGCAGTTCGGCTGGAAGTTCGGCGTCGCCTCGACCTGGATCGGCATCGGCAACGCGCTGCTCGGCTCGCTTTTGGCCTGGGTAGTGCTCGGCCGGCGCACCCGCATCATGACCCAGCATTTCGGCGCGGCTACCATGCCCCAGTTCTTCGGCGAGCGCTTCGGCAGCCCCTCGCTTAAGATCGCGGCGTCCGTCATCACCTTCGTTTTCATGATTCCCTACACCGCTTCGCTCTATAACGGGCTGTCCCGGCTGTTCGGCATGGCCTTTCACATCGATTATGTGGTGTGCATCGTGCTGATGGCCGCCCTCACCGCGGTGTATGTCATCGCCGGCGGCTACATGGCCACGGCCATCAACGATTTTATTCAGGGCATCATCATGCTCTTTGGCATCGCGGCCGTCGTCTCGGCGGCGCTTGGGGCCAACGGCGGCTTTCACGCCGCGATCATCTCCCTCTCCCGGGTGAAGGATGCCGCGGCAGCCCCCGGTCAGCTCGGCGCCTTCACTTCCTTTTTCGGGCCGGATCCGCCGGGCCTGCTGGCGGTGATCCTCCTCACCTCGCTGGGCACCTGGGGCCTGCCCCAGATGGTGGGCAAGTTTTACGCCATCGACAGCGAGCATTCCATCAACAAGGGGATGGTCATCTCGACACTCTTTGCCTTTGTCGTGGCCGGCGGTTCCTATTTTCTCGGCGGCTTTGGCCGGCTCTATGCCGACAGGGTGAACGTCGCGGCAAACGGCTTCGACGCCATTGTCCCCGCCATGCTCGCGGGCCTGCCCGATGTGCTCATCGCCGTGGTGGTGATCCTCGTGCTCTCGGCCTCGATGTCGACCCTCTCTTCGCTGGTGATCGCCTCCAGCTCCACCCTGACCCTCGATTTGATCCGGGATGTGTGCTTCCCGGATATGGAAGAGGAGCGGCAGGTGCTCGTGCTGCGGCTGTTCATCGTGGTATTCATCACGATTTCCGCCGTCATCGCGACGATTCAATACAAAAGCGCCGTGACCTTCATCGCCCAGCTCATGGGGATTTCCTGGGGCGCCATGGCCGGCGCCTTCCTCGCGCCTTTCCTTTACGGGCTTTACAGCCGGCGCGTCACCGCCGCATCAACCTGGGTTTCTTTTATCTTCGCCGTGGGGCTGATGATTGCCACCTTGCTCGCACCCCAGTGGCTTCCAGCCTTTTTGCGCTCGCCCATCCAAGCCGGAGTTTTTGCCATGGTGGCCGGCCTCGTGCTGGTGCCTGTCGTCAGCTTGTTCACCAAAGCGCCGGACGCCGCCCTGGTTGCCGATGCCTTCGCCGCCTACGATGAGCGGGTGTCCGTGCCGGTGCGCGACGATCTGGGCTGATCCCGCCGGACTTTTTCGGCACACAAAAAACCATGGATCCCAAACGGATCCATGTTTTTTTATGGCGCCCTCCGACTTGATGCCCGTTCCCGCCGCTGCGACGTCGCAGATCCTGCCGCCGCATTGAATGCGTTCACGCCGAATCCCCCGATAGACAATCGTCAATGGCATCTCCTATTTGAAAAAAACCGCTGTCCTTGGCGCCGCATAATGCGCTTCGAGCATCGCCACATGGGATAAAAACGCAGCATCGTCAAAAAACTT
>NZ_JAYFFI010000024.1:0-29728 GCF_036289405.1 Pseudoramibacter faecis
GGAGCTCATCCAGGGCGAACCGGACGCCTCCTCCTTCCCCTCCGGCGGGCTGCGGGCGACCTTCGAGGCCCGGGGCTACACCGCCTGGGACCCGACCTCCTTTGCCTTTGTGAAGGGCAAATCCCTATTTCACTTTTCATTTTTAAATTGACAATTCATTCATCTGGTATTTTCTTCAATCATTTTCCCGCCCTGCCTCTTTCACTCGTCGTTTATAATCAGGGACAGGCCCAGATGTCATACCTATTCATACACACAATTCCCCATCACTTTCTTCATCTGTGGCATGTCAAGCCTTCCTTTCTGCGCTTTTGATGCACAATCCGAAAATCCATGCATCTTTCATTAATCCTATTATTTATATATGTTTGTTTTGTTTTTAAGAGTATACGCCTCTGCCTGGGCTTTGTCAATGTGATTTTGCCGTTTTTTCAAGCAATGTTTGTTTTTTAGTTAATGCACTTTCGTGTTCGCACAAAAAAAAGAAGAGCCATCGCTAAAATCGCTCTTCCACTAATCTTGATTCTTGGCAAATAATTATCCCTATCCAGCCGCTTCCTCCGGGAACACCGCCCGCAGCACCCGCGCCGGCAGCAACAATTGCCCCTTCGCCAATGGTCACTCCCGGGCAGAGCGTCGCGTTCGCACCGATCCACACATGATCTTCAATGGTAACCGAGCAGGGAAACATATCCCCGCGACGGGCCGGATCCTCTGCGTGATTAAGCATCGCGATGACACAATTATGCCCGATTAGTGCGTCGTCTCCGATGACAATCCCGCCCTGATCCTGAAAGCGACAGCCGGAATTGATAAACACCTGTTTCCCCAAATGAATGTTCTTGCCGCAGTCGGTATAAAACGGAGGAAAGGGCCCAAAGCCCTCCGGCACCGACCGCGCGGTCAGCTCGGCAAAATCCACCGCGAGGGTTTCCGGCGTGCGGTAGCCGGTGTTCATCCGGGCGGTGCATGGCAGATGAGCCGGCGACCCGGCGACAATGCGTTCACCGCTGTTCATCTGTGCCAAAAAGCTTGTAAGTCCATGGTTCCTCCTTATATGTCAATTGTATTTCAAGCGGTGCCTATCTAACGAAGCGTCTGAACCGCCGCCGCAAGCTGATCCGGCGCCCGGGTCAGCGTCGCTCGGGGACAGGCCGCATTAAACCGCTCGAAGCCCGCGCCGTCCTTTCCGAAAATAGCTCCGGTGTCGAGCCAGAGCTCCGCCCGATTGACGATTAACTCCTCGAGGGCCGCCGGCGTTAGGCCCAGCTCCCGAAAATCCACCCAGAACAGATACGTTCCTTCGGGCCGGATCAGCTTAAGCGCCGGCAGATGCGCTTGAAGATAGGCCTCAAAATAATCGATGTTCGCCGCGATATAGGCCTTGCAGGCGTTAAGCCAGTCTTCGCCCCGGTATAAGCCGCTTTGCAGGCGACGAACCCCAGCTGCCCGAACTGGGAATAGCCGACCGCCTGTTTAAAACTGGCTCGCAGCCCAGCGTCGGAAATGGAATACTGGACACCTGCAGCCCTGCCAGGTTAAAGGATTTGCCCAGCGCCGTGCAGATGATACAGTTATCATCACCGGCGGCATCGGGTCTCTGCCGCGCCTTCGAGAGCGGAGACCACCTGCTTTAAAGCGACTCGCGTCGGATTTGTCTGACAGGTACAATCAAACTCGGTGCTCTGGTCAATCCCCGGAAGAGCAAAGGCCGCCGTTTGAAAAATCGCTACGCTGATCGCACCATAGGGATTTTGCGCATTGCGGCCCCGCTCCCCGTGAACGCTTCGGGTATTGAGTTTAAGTGGAGCCATGGTGCTCTCCTTTCGCTGTCGATCTCGCTATTCACAGCCTGTCGGCGCAGGCGTCGGTTATCATCATCTCACGAGCCGGGCATATACCAAAACGCTCGATAAAGTTCGCCGCGCCAGCACGCAAAAAAGGCGCCGCCGAAGCGACACCTTGATGCCTTTATTCTGTTTGCCTTTAGTCGATTTTAACCTTGGAGGCCGTCGGCGTGATGACCACATCCTGATGGCGGTCGTCCACACTGCCGTAACGCTCGCGAAGCCGTTCGAGCATCGCGAGATAGCGCTCAGGCACCTCGGTGGTCTGGGCTTCGAAGGCCCGCACCTTGTCGTCGATCTGAGCCAGCACCGCTGCGTCAAGATTTTTTTCACCGAAGGGATAGACCACGGTGTTCTCCTTGGCGATATGCCGGGTGAGCAAAGTGGCGTAGCCATTCGCCGCTTCCACGATGTCGACCTTAGTCTGAATGTCAGGATCGGCTTCGTACTGGTCGAGGGCTGTGGTCAGATCGAACATATGCCCCCGACAGAGATTGTGCTCCACCAGCATGCCGTGGCGGATCAGGTTGACACCCACTGGCCCCAGGCGCGCTTCCATTTCGTTAAAGAGGAAGTGTTCTTCCTTGCCGTGGTGCTGGGCGTCGGAATAATTGCGGGCGAAATCCACCACCTGTCTGAAATCGTCGGTCACCAGGTCGCCGCCGGCCACGACCTGGCAGCACATGCTGCGCACCACCTTGAGAAATTCAAGGATGTTGTCGTGTTCGGCCTTCATCACGTCGACGCTATACATAATTTCCTCAGTCGTTTAAATTCAGGGAGTCGTTCAAATATTCGACCACCTGATCGGCATCGAGACCGTGCACCATGGCCGCATCGGCCAGGGATTCCATCTGGGAGGCCGGGCAGCTGACACAGCCCATGCCGACCATCATTAACGCCTTAGCCGCTTCCGGGTAGGTGGCGACCACTTCGCCGGTTAACATGTCTTTGGTGATTTTCTGAGTTGCTTCCATTTTTTCTCCTCACTTAATTTAGGAATCTTTAGTTTTTGTGGATATCCGTGGGTTTTAAGTTGCGTCGGTGCGCAAAATTATTGGGCTGCAACGATGGCCGATGTGCCGCCGTCTTCGGCCAGGCGCCAGTCGCTGCCGGAGAGCATCCCGGCAATTAACGCAGCGCGCAGTTTGTAGTAAATTTTACCATCCCCGCCGGCTTCTGTCCAGTAGGGGCTGTGGGTATCCGCCGCCACCTGCCAGGCCACGCGGTCAGCTTCGTTTTCCGTGATGGCGATTGCCCGGTCGCAGGGCATGCCGTCGAGCAAATGGGCATCCACTGCCCTATATACCGCCGGCGCACTATCGCCCGCTACCGCAGCGCGCTCACCAAAGGTGAAGACGGCCGCTTCGATGGCCGATAATCTTTCGCCATCCGCCGCGGCGAGCCCGGTGACCAGTTTTGCATAGCGCCGTTCCGGATCAGCAATGTGGCCCGAAAGCCAGCCGTGAATATTGGCGATGTCGATGATGGATTCGAGCGGCACTTCCGGTTCCCCGGCGTATGCCGCCACGGGCGTGCCGTCGGCCGTCTGCCAACCGTTCGCCTCGGCCAAGGCGATCAACTCGTCGATCAGCTCTTCCTGAAAGCGAATCTTTTGATACATTCTGTGGTGAATCGGTCCTAATTGTGCGCTCATATTGCCTCCTGCCGCGCTGCCGCGGGCTTTTTCTTTTCACTCGATGATGTTATTATAGCCGTTTCGGAGCCGGGCGCTGTTGGCATAACCACATTTTTACTTTTTTAAAAATGAAATGCCCCGCATATAAAAAACGCCGGGGCGAGGCCTCGGCGTCTGTTCGCGCGGTGCTTAGTTGTTGATGAGTTTGTCGTTGCCGTTCCAGCTGTAGAGCTTGCGGATTTCTTCACCGACGGTTTCGGTCTGGTGTTCCTGAGCCAGCTTGCGCATCGCCTTGAAATGCACCTGGCCGCCGGAGCTCATTTCGGTCAGGAAGTCTTTGGCAAAGGTCCCGTCCTGAATATCGGAGAGGATCTGCTTCATGGCTTTCTTGGTGTCGTCGGTGACGATTTTCGGTCCGGTGATATAGTCGCCGTATTCCGCCGTGTTAGAGATAGAATAACGCATGCCTTTAAAACCGGACTGATAAATCAAATCGACGATGAGCTTCATTTCGTGGACACATTCGAAGTAGGCGTTTCTCGGATCGTAGCCTGCTTCCACCAAGGTTTCAAAGCCGGCCTGCATCAGCGCACAAACCCCGCCGCAAAGCACGGCCTGTTCGCCAAAGAGGTCGGTTTCGGTTTCAGTTCTGAAGGTGGTTTCAAGCACGCCGGCACGGGCGGCACCCAAACCCGCCGCATAGGCCAGCGCCAAATCCAGCGCATGACCGGTGGCATCCTGTTCGACGGCCACCAGCGACGGCGTCCCTTTGCCTTCGATAAATTCGCTGCGGACGGTGTGCCCCGGGGCCTTCGGCGCGATCATGGTCACGTCGACGTCGGCCGGCGGCACGATAGTCCCGAAATGAATATTAAAGCCGTGGGCAAACATGAGCATGTTGCCCGCGGAAAGATTGGGGGCAATATCGTTTTTATAAAGATCAGCCTGTTTTTCATCATTGATCAGGATCATGATGATATCGGCCTGCTTGGCCGCTTCTGCAGAAGTGAAGACGTCAAAGCCTTCCGCTTCGGCCTTGGCCCAGGATTTGCTGCCTTCGTAAAGGCCGACAATCACGTCGCAGCCGGATTCCTTCAGGTTCTTGGCATGGGCATGGCCCTGTGAGCCATAACCGATAACGGCGATTTTCTTGCCTTCGAGCAAAGAGAGATCGCAATCCTGATCATAAAACATTCTCGCTTGATTCATTTTCATGTTCTCCTTTTAATGGATTCGCCATGGCCAAAAAACAGCGCCAGCTACTTCCCGACCATTCAAGCCATCGTCCACGAATTGAATATTGTATACTGTTAAAAAACAATACCAAAAAGTGAATTTATAATTCTTTTTTATTGTAAATTTTCACCCCATTGATGTCAAGCTAATCCATTCAATTTTTTGAAAATTTTCAATATGTCACCCGCTGTCCGCCACAAAGCCGCTGACCGTTGGCTTTATTTTTCAGTTTGCTTTCAACGCATTTTCATCTTTTCAGAGCCTTGACGCTTGCATTCACCGGCCGACAAAAAGATACTCCCAAAACGATGGACGCGCCGCCGATGCCCGCCGGCAAAAAGACGAGCGCATTCAAAAAAGGCCGCCGCACGGCCTCGGTCTGTTATTTTATTTTTTGCCGCCGGCCAGTTCCCGGCTCATTGCCAAATGCTCGGTGATTTTTTCAAAGGACACGCTGCCGTCGAGCCGCACCGTGATCCAGTGTTCCTTATTCATATGATAAGCCGGCAAATAGCCCGGCATTTCGAGGAGCAAATCTTTTAAAAACGGCTCGCATTTCACCACGAGAACGGGGACCGGCGCCTGCCCCGCCAGGCCCAGTTTTTCCCCGGGCAGCTCTGCCAGCAGAGCATACCACTTCCGATTCTCTTTTCGACGAAAGACCGCATAATTGGGAAACTTCGCCCAAAGGTATTCCGGCGCGTCGCCGTTTTCCGCCGCAAGCCACGCTTCAACCTGTCGCCTTAAATCCTTCATAAACAACGCCTTTCCTCAATGCTTCAAGTCACCAACAGTTTTACCACTGGGCACGCCATGGCCACATAGGGAATCCCGGCCTCAACGAACGCCGAAGACGTGCGCCGAAAGCCCAGCCTTTGGTAAAAGCCTTCCGCCGAGCACTGCGCGTGCAACACGATCGTCTCGGCGCCAAAGTGCTCCCGGGCCGCCTGCGCCGCCTTTTGGATTAAGGCCTTTCCCAGGCCCTGCCCCGCGCCGTGGTCAGCACCCAGCCAAAACAAACGTTTCCCAGCGCATCCGTTTGAAACATCCGCAGATAATCCAACATCCTTCCGGTCGCGTCCCGGGTGTAAAGGTTGAAACAGCGAAGATCTTCGCTGTCGGCATCGGGATAAAGCGTTTTTTGCTCCCGCACGAAAACATCGGCCCGCGCCTGCATCATGGCATAAAGCTCCGGCGCGCTCATGGCGTCGAGGCGCCTAACAGTCTATCGTCGCATATGAAAGGTCCCTTCCCAATCTTCAGCGCATTTGACGCCGCTGACCGCACAGGGAAGTGCCCGTCTTGCCGTTTGCCACATCAGGCCGCGATTTGCTGCCCGGCCAATACGGCCGCGACGCCCAGTCCCATGCTTAGCATTGCATAAAACGCGGCCGTTGGCGCCGAACCGGCCCTTAGCAAATCGCTCGTCTCCAGTGCAAAGGAAGAAAAAGTGGTGAAACCGCCGCAAATACCCACTTTTAAAAACAATACCAAACGCGGGCTCAGACTGCTGTGCCTGGCAGCCAGTCCCACGATCAAGCCGATCATCAGGGCGCCGATCAGATTGATCGCAAAGGTCTTGTAGGGAAATCCCGAAACGCTTTCCAACGGGGCCAGCCCGATCAGGTAACGCAGCACCGCGCCCATAAAACCGCCGGCGCCGACGGCCAAGCAATCCATCATCTTTTATGTCTCCTCACTTTCTTTCCTGTCAATACAGTAATGCCTCAAAATCGTTTTTGATTTAAATCGACACGTCATCGACCGGCGCTTCAAAACCAAAGCGCGCCTGAAAACCGCATTGCCGGTTTCTTCCGGCCTTCCATCAATTTAAAGATAATCCTTGCGTGCCGGATCAAAGGCATCGGGTCAAAATGTTTATTTGAAACCATCGCGGTCAAGGACATGATCACCGCCTTTACAGTTTGCCACTTTTAGTCAACCGATGGGCGCAGCGGCCCCGTCTTCCGCAGGCTGGGCACACCAAACGGCGGCTCGCCCGACCGTGAATCGCCTTTAGGTAGGCGCCCAAAGCCGGCGTGAAACGATGGTGGCAATGGGCGCATTCAAAACTTCCCGCCTTTCGGTCGAGGTTCGCCGCGACCAGGGTGTCTGCTATTAAAACGGCGATGCCCCACAGGATCATCGCGACGCGAGCCACCTGCGGCAATCCCTTTAAAATCACGGACAAGGCGATAAGCACGGCGCAAACCATCACGCCAAACATGCCGACTACCGAGGCAAACACGATTTGCTGCCGGCTGGAGGCCTCGGACGCATGCGTCGGTTCTTCCTTAAGATTACCGGCCATCTCAGGCCTCGAGGATATAGGCGGCAGTGATTTCGGCGATCACCGTGTAGTGGGCGTCCTTATTCGGGCCGGCACACACGAAGCTGTCGACGTCCCGAGGATACATCGCCTCGCGGATGTCCTCCGGATAAGCGGCCATGTCCTGCAGCTGCTTGTAAAGCACCTTGCATTCGAGGGTGAGCGGCAGCTCTGCGATGGCCGGCACCGCGACCTTCTCGCCCGCCACCGGCGTGAGATGCGCCGCCGCGATCTTGTCGATATCCCGACCGGACCGGCTGCCGCAGATTTTGATAACGGCCGGATCCACCGGTCCGC
Source organism: Pseudoramibacter faecis (assembly GCF_036289405.1). NCBI lineage: Bacteria > Bacillati > Bacillota > Clostridia > Eubacteriales > Eubacteriaceae > Pseudoramibacter > Pseudoramibacter faecis. Next base: position 7,349 of record NZ_JAYFFI010000024.1, read on the forward strand.
TCACCGGCAAATTGATGGTAAATTCTGGATGCGCCGCCAACTGCTCCGCCGTAAAGCGATGCTCGCGGATATAGGCCGTGAAGACCGGCCGCGCCCAGTTGATGCCGACGCCGCCCCAGCCGATGACCATGGTATTGGTCTTGCCGTGGGCACGGGTGGTCAGCAAAATGCCCTTCGGCAAAGCTTCCATGATTCGCGGGGCATAATCCTGCCACTGGATGTTCCGTCTTTTCATCGTAATTCACTCCTTACTTTAAATTGTGCTCATTATAGCCGCGGCGCCGGCAAATTTCAAATCTTTTTCGCCGCTCGGCGCGTGCCGGCCGCCCGGCCGATACCCAACCGCAGTGTCAGCGGGCATTCGCCGAAAGCCGAATACGCTTTTTTGGTCCGTTCGCATTTTGCAAAACGCCCTTTCTTAAGCCCTCCCTTGACAAACGGGCGCTCATCCGTTACACTTTCGCTGTAATTTATCACATTACAAAACGCCGGTTGCGCTTGCCGCCTTCGACATCCTCTTTGTATTATATTCTGAAGGAGAACCTCATGAATGCCCAATCCTGTCTTGACGAGCTGCGCCGCATCCGCGACGTGGTTTTTGCCACCGTCGGTGCCGACGGCGCTCCCCGGGCCCGCATCATCGACATCATGCTGGCCGAGCCCGGCCGGCTGATTTTCTGCACGGCCCGAGGCAAGCATTTTTATCAGGAGCTCGTCGCCCGACCGGAGGTCGCCGTCACCGGGATGAATGACCACTGGCAGTCCATCCGGCTGACGGGGCGCGCCACCCGCTTGCCCGAGGCCGACCAACGCGCCTGGATCGACCACATCTTCGAGGCCAACCCTTCGATGAACGAGGTTTATCCCGGCGACGCTCGTTACATCCTCGAAGCCTTTGCCATCGACCGCGGCGCGCTCGAGTTTTTCGATTTGGGACGCTCCCCCATCGTCCGGGAAAGCTTTGCCTTCGGCGGTGACACGCCCGAGGCCAAGGGTTTTTTCATCACCGACGGCTGCATCGGCTGCGACACCTGCGCCGGCCTGTGCCCCCAGCAGGCCATCGACGCCGGCACGCCCTATGTGATTCGTCAGCCCAACTGCCTGCATTGCGGGCTGTGCTTTGAGAATTGCCCGGTGGAGGCCATCGCCCGAAGGGAGGCGGTTTAAATTCGCGCCATTTCCCTTTATTTTGCCACCCACCTGCAGGTGTATTGGCAGATGGTGGCCCGCCACGTGCTGATCAGCCTTTTGTCGCTTTTCGTCGCGGCGGTTATCGCTATTCCCCTGGGCACCCTGTGCAGCCGCCTGTCCCGGCTGGAAAAAATTTCCGTTGGCTTCTGGGGAGCGCTGCGCATCGTGCCGTCGCTGGCCATTCTCTTTTTGCTCGTGCCCATCATGGGCACCGGCCTGCTCCCGGCGCTCATCGCGTTGATTTTGCTGGCGATTCCGCCGATACTCATCAACACGGCGCTCGCCTTCAAAAGTCTGCCCGCCGATATCCTCGAGGCGGCCCGGGGCATGGGCATGCCCGAAAAGCGCCTGTTCTGGCAGATCAAGGTGCCGCTGGCCTTCCCCACCATCTTTGCCGGCTTCCGCACCGCCGCCGCCGAAGTGATTGCCTCGGCAACATTAGCGGCTTATATTGGTGCCGGCGGCCTGGGCGAGCTCATCTTCACCGGACTGGGGCTGATGCGCGAGGATCTGCTGTGGATCGGGGGGCTGTCCGTCGCGGCGCTCTCACTGCTCACGGGGGCGCTGCTCACCCTGATCGACCGGCGGGTCCGCCGATACGAACGCCTTTAACCGCCCCCGCATTTTAAAACCGAAAGGATCCCCCATGAATAACCATTTATCTCTGAGGCTCACCGCTGTGGCCATCGCCGTCGCCCTTTGTGCCGTTTTCGCGCTGTCTGCCTGCGGCAGGAGCAAGGGCACCATCAAAGTCGGCTCGAAAAACTTCACCGAAAGCGAGATCATCGCCGAGATTTACGCCCTCGCCCTGGAGGACGCCGGCTACAAGGTCGACCGCAGCTTCGACATTTCGGGCTCGACCATCCACACCACCCTCGTCCATGACGACATCGATTGCTACCCGGCCTATACCGGGACGGCGCTGCTTTCGGTTTTAAAGCGCCCGTTTCAAACCGATCCGCAAAGGGTTTATGCCACCGTGAAAAAGGCCTATAAAAAGAAATGGAATATCGAATGGCTGGATTATGCCAAGGCCACCGATTCCCAGGGGCTTGCCATCACCACGGCTGCCGCCAAGAAATACAACATTAGAACCATCTCGGACCTGCAAAAGCACGCGACCCAACTGCGCTTCGCCTCCCAGGGTGAATTTGACGAACGCGTCGACGGGCTGCCCGGCCTCACCAAGACCTACGGCGCCTTTCACTGGAAATCCTCGAAGATTTACGACAACGCCCTCAAATATCAGGTGCTGCTCAAAGGACAGGCCGATGTGACGCCGTGCTATACCACCGAGGGACAGCTGACCAATAAAAAGCTGACCCTTCTCACCGACGACAAGCATTTCTGGCCGCCTTACAACGTCGCTCCGGTGGTGCGCGGCTCGGTGCTCAAAGCCCATCCGGACATCGCAAAGACCCTCAACGCCGTCTCGAAGCATCTAACCACCGCCGCCCTCACCAAGCTCAACGCCAAGGTGGACGTGGACAAGAAAGACGCCGAAGACGTCGCCAAAGATTTTTACGACAGCATAGCGGACGATTTGAAATAGCACGCCCGCTTTTGATTTTTCAGAGAGGAACTCCATGGCCACAGCAGTTGCCTTTCAAGCCATCACCAAAACCTTCCCCGGCGCGGCCGCTCCCGCCCTCGACCGCATCAGCTTCGAGGCCCACGCCGGCGAGCTGATCACCATCCTCGGCACCTCGGGCTGCGGCAAGACCACCCTGATCCGGCTCATCAACCGGCTGATCGAGCCGGACAGCGGCCGGATTCTGCTGGACGGCAAAGCCATCGCCAATGAGGATCCCGTCGCCTTGCGCCAGCGCATCGGCTATGTGATTCAGCAGGTGGGGCTCTTCCCCCATCAGAGCGTCGCCAAAAACATCGCCACCGTGCCGACCATCCTCGGCTGGGATGCGGCGCGCATCCGCTCCCGCGTCGACGCGCTGCTCGCCCTCGTGAACCTCGACCCCGACGAATTTCGCGGCCGCTACCCCAGGCAGCTTTCCGGCGGACAGCAGCAGCGGGTCGGCCTGGCCCGGGCCCTTGCGGCCGATCCGGCCATTATGCTCCTCGACGAGCCCTTCGGCGCCATCGACGCCATCAACCGCGAAAGCCTGCAGGACAGCCTCCTCGCTATCCACCGCGCTTCAAAAAAGACCTTTCTCTTCGTGACCCACGATATCCGCGAGGCCTTCAAGCTGGGCAGCCGGGTGCTCATCATGGACCGGGGGCAAATCGAGCAGTTCGATACCCCCGCGGCCATCCAGGCCCATCCGGCCACCGATTTTGTGCGCGCCCTGCTAAAGAGCAGCGGCGCCGCCTGCGAGGCCGTGCTATGAAGGCCATGTTCATTTATTGGGCCCACCATGCCGACCAATTTGCCAGGGGCCTTGCCGAGCACTTGGCCATCACCGGCATCACCCTGGCCTGCTCTCTCGCGCTCGCCGCTGCACTCACCCTGCTCATCTGGCGAAACCGCAGGCTTTCCGCCATCGCGATCCAAATCTTCGGCGCGGTTTACGCCATTCCCTCGCTGGCGCTTTTCGCCATCCTCATTCCCATCACCGGCCTGGGCATGCCCACCGCCGTTCTGGTGCTGACGGTTTATAATCAGTTTCTTCTGCTGCGCAATATCATCGCCGGCCTCGAGGGCATCGACCCGGCCATTACCGAAGCGGCCACCGGCATGGGCATGACGCCCCTGCAGGTGCTCATCCGGGTCGAGCTGCCTTTGGCCATGCCGGCCATCGTCGCGGGCATCCGCCTCGCTGTGATCTCCACCATCGGCATCGCCACCATCGCTGCGACCGTCGATGCCGGCGGCCTCGGCACTCTGCTCTTTCAAGGGCTGCGCGCGATGAATCTCTACAAGCTGATCGGTGCGACGCTGCTGTGTTTTGTGGTTGCAGCGGCGGTCGGCACCGCTCTGCGCTCCCTCGAAAAGCGCGTGACCCCGCAATTTGAAGCGACCGACGCCTCGGCCAAAACGAAAGAAGCGATCAGAAATGAATGAAATGATGAAGGCTGTCGTTGTCCATCGCCCCGGCGACCCCAGTGTTTTAAAGATTGAAGCCGCACCCGTCCCCAAAGTGCGGCCGGGCTGGTCTTTGGTGCGCGTCCGGGGCTTCGGCGTCAACCATTCGGAAATCTTCACCCGGCAGGGCCTCTCTCCCGGCGTCGCCTTTCCGCGCATCCTCGGCACCGAATGTGTCGGCACCATCGCCGAAAGTTCTGACACAACGCGGCTGCCCGTCGGCCGGCGCGTCGTGTCCATCATGGGCGAGATGGGCCGCGCCTTCGGCGGGAGCTACGCCGAGTTTTGCCTGCTCCCCAACGAACAGATCATCCCCGCCGCGTCCGATTTGCCCTGGCCCACCCTCGCCGCCGTCCCCGAGACCTTCTATACTCCGCCTTTGGCTCGCTGCAGAATCTGCACCTGACCGGGAATAAGCGCGTGCTGGTGCGCGGGGCGACCAGCGGCGTCGGTATCGCCTTCGCCAGGCTCGTCCATGCCGCCTATCCGAAGACGCCGCTCACCGGCTGCTGCCGCGATCCGAAGGCAAAGGCAGAAGCGCTTACCGCCGTCGGTTTTGACGCGACAATCGCCGATCGCGGCGGCGACCTGCAAACGGATCAGGCCTTCGACCGGGTGCTGGAGCTCGTCGGCCCGGCCACCCTCAAGGATACCTGCGCCCACACCGCACCCGGCGGCATTATTTGCTCCACCGGGCAGTTGGGCGGCCAGTGGTTTATGGATGGTTTCGACCCGATCATGGACCTGCCGGAGGGCGGCTATCTCACGAGCTTTTATTCCGGCAATGCGGACGACGCCCGGATGAACGCCCTGCTCGCCTTTATCGAGACTCACGACGTCGACGCGACGCCGGCCAAGGTGTTTGACCTCGACCATGTGGCGGATGCCCACCGTTATCTGGAAGGCCGTCACAGCTTTGGCAAGGTGGTGGTGCTGCCTTAACGCGCCGTTTTTTCTTCGTCCTGCCCCGCGGGGCGATTTTTTTTTGCGTCTTTTTCTGCCCATGTCGGCAGCTCCCGAACGCCCGGCATCCCTGTGCGATTGTCTCGCATCGAACATTTTAATTTTACATAATCTCAGAAAAACTCAATTTGTTTGGACTAATAAGTCTCATTTTTACCAAATAACGCAACTCACATCTTCCTTTAAAAAAATACATGACAAAGAATAGATATTTTTATTGACATGGCTATACCCCCATATGTATAATAGCGTTAGATAATACATTAACGGGTATATGTTAGTTGAGAGGAGAAATACGAATGAAAGCTTTGATGGTCAAACTGAAGAGCCTGCCCGCCGTCGGCGGTACCAAAAAAGATATCGCTCTGTTGAGCATTGCCGGTGTTTCCCTGCTGTTCAGTCTATTCCAACGGGTCGCCCTACTCTTTGATACGGCTTGGGTTGCCATTGCACTCTGCGGCATTCCCATCATTTTCGAAGCGATCATCGGCCTGGTTACCGAGTTCGATATTACCGCCGATGTGCTCGTTGCCATCGCGCTGATCGCCTCGGTGGCCGTCGGCGAAACCTTTGCCGCCGGGGAAGTGGCCTTCATCATGCAGCTGGGCGGCCTGCTCGAGGAGCTCACCGTGGCTCGCGCCCGCAGCGGCATCGAAAAACTCGTCCACCTCACGCCGCGCACGGCCCGCGTGATAAAAGACGGCGCCGAAACCATCGTCCCGGCCCAGGCCGTTTGCATCGGGGACAGACTTTCGGTGCATCCGGGGGAAACCATCGCCGTGGATGGGGTCATTCGCTCCGGGCAGACCGCCGTCAGTCAGGCGGTGATGACCGGCGAATCCCTCCCCGTCAATAAAGGTGTCGGCGACGCGGTTTTCAGCGGCACCGTCAACCAATACGGCGCCTTCGAGATGGAGGCCACCGAGGTCGGCGAGGACAGCTCCATCCAGCGGATGATCCGCCTGGTGCAGTCCGCCGATGCCGGCAAGGCCAAAATCGTGAACCTGGCCGACCGCTGGGCCGTGTGGATTGTGCTCATCGCCCTGTCGACCGCTGTGGGCACCTGGGTCGTTACCCGCGACATCATCCGCGCCGTGACCATTCTCGTGGTGTTTTGTCCCTGCGCGCTGGTGCTCGCCACCCCCACGGCCATCACGGCCGGCATCGGCAATGTGACCAAGCACGGCTTCCTCGTTCGGGAGGGCGACGCTTTGGAACGGCTGGCCCGGGTCTCGCGCATCACCTTCGACAAAACCGGCACCTTGACCCTGGGAACCCCGGCGGTGACTGCCGTCGCGGCCGAAGGCGATCGCGACGCGCTTTACCGGCTGACCGCCGCCGCCGAGCAATTCTCGGAACACCCCCTCGGCGAGGCCGTTGTCCGCTGCTATCAGGAAAGTCACGACCAACCGCTCCCCTCCGCCGACCAGTTCAAGATGATCCCAGGGCAGGGCGTCTTTGCCGAAGTCGACGGGCACCGGGTGCTCGCCGGCAACAGCAAGCTCTTTGAAGCCGAGGGCATCCCTCTGCCGGAGCACGCACTCGGCGAAGCCATCGTCTATCAAAACGACGGCAGTACCGTCACCTACGTCGCGGTGGACGGCCATTACGCCGGAACGATCGTGCTGGCCGATACCCTGCGGCCGAAAAGCCTATCGATGATCGAGCGCCTCAAACATTTGTCCATCGTGCCGACTCTGCTCACCGGCGATAACGCAGCTTCAGCTCAGGCGGTGTCCGCACGACTTGCAATCCTTGATTTCCGCGCGGACTGCCTGCCGGAAGATAAGCTCAGCTTCATTGCAGACTGCTTGCAACGAAACGAGGCCGTGTGCATGATTGGCGATGGCATCAACGACGCGCCGTCGCTTAAAAAAGCGACCGTCGGCATCGCCATGGGCGGTATCGGCAGCGACATCGCCGTGGATGCGGCGGATATCGTTATGGTGGACGACGATGTGAAGGAGCTGCCCCATTTGTTCGCCCTTTCCCGCCGTATGATGCACATCATCAAAGCCAATCTGACCTTTTCTATGGTGCTCAATTTTGCCGCGCTGGGACTGGCCGTATTTGGCATTTTAAATCCCGTCGTCGGCGCCCTGGTGCACAACGCAGGATCCGTTTTCGTCATCGTCAATTCATCCTTTTTATTAAGTTGGAGGTAAGTTCATGTTTTCTGTGATCAAATTTGTTTTCGGTTTTGCCATTGGGGCCTTGCTTCTCATCGCTGGCCTGTACTACCTGAAAAAAGAAAATGACGATACCGATTCCCGCAAGATCTATGGAGCGGTTGCCGCCATCGGCACGGTTATTCTCGCATCTGCGCTGGTCTTTCTGATCATGCAGTCACTATAAAACCTCGCTCTTAGCCCTCCTCTACCGACAACCGGTAAAGGGGGCCGTTTTGTTGCGTTGCTTTCATTGCAGGCGTCAGAGTTCTTCTGTACCCATCGCCGGATAATGATCCATCGCGACCCCACGTCCTTTTGCCCTTTGGCACTGCCCTGGCAAGGGGCACATACAGCAATTTACGCGGGCCGAACTTTTCGACACCGTTTTTCAAATCATTCTTATCATGACTGCATTGGCTTCTGTTCCGGCGTTCTGATAAAAAATTTATCCATGCCCGTGGCTTCTCAGACTTTTTTTGCCAGCAAAGCCTGGGGGATGGTATAGGGATAATTGAAGGTCTGCATCAGATCCGCCGCCTGATCCTGCACCGCGGCCACCACTTTTTCGTTGCAGTTGCCCACAGAGTTGACGGCAATCCCGGCGTAAAAATCGAGATAAGGCGTGCCCGCTTCGTCATAGAGCTGCATATCCTTGCCCGTTTCCGCCAGAAAATCAAACCGCTCATGGGTTTCAATCATATAGGTATCGACCAATGCCTTGATATCTTTTGCCGCATAACCCGTGTTTTTAATCGCATGATGTGCTCCTTTTTCGTTTTTGCCGATGCCATTAAAAAAGTCCGCAGCGGCTTTTTTCCTGCCGCTGCGGACTTCCTTGTCCTTTTTGAGATGGTTTTACTGCCTCTGTTTTGCACTGCCCCCTCAACTTTAAAAAGGCGCCTGACCCCATTGCTGTGAAATCAGACGCCTTCGTCGTTTGTATACAATTTTTATGCTTTTATATTACTGCACCTATCCTGAACTGTCAAGCATTATTTTAATTTTGGTAAAAAATTTCATTTTAAAATTCCGAAATCCAACCGCCAGCAAGACAATCAAAAACGCCGATTTCTCGGCGTTTGATGGGTCGTTTTTATATTTCAAAGCTCGATGGCATAATGCGTTTCAAAGACTCCCCCCGCGTCCAGCGTGACGATACCGGGTTTTTCCGAAAGTTCGCCGGTGAATCCGGCGTCATCGGTTCGGCCGACCCACGGTTCCAGGCACACAAAAGGCGCCCCGGGCTTCGACCAGATGCCGAAATTGGGAAAGCCGCTCGCATCCACCGTCACCAGGCGATCACCGCTGTCATGCACCAGGCTAATCCGGTCGATCTGATGGTTGTCCAAAATGATGGCGTCCGCCTCGAAAAGCGCGTCGGTCAGCGGCAGGCGGCCGTCGGTCAGCGGCCAGTCCTCTGTGACGCCCGGCAGCGGATTACCGGCCTTTGGATCGATGCGGGCAACTGTCAGCCCCTCGGTCCCGCTGCCTTCAATCTTCAGATAATAATGGTCCATCGCCAGGTCGTTTTTCAAAAGAACAAAGGCCGGATGGCCGCCGATGGTGAAATACATCGGCTCGTTCCCGGTGTTGTGCACCTGCCAGATGGTCACCAGCTGATGACCCGCCGCCTGATAGGTCACCGTCAGCACAAAGGGAAAGGGATAATTCTCCAAGGTCGCGTCGTCCGAGACCAACTGCAGCGAAAGGCTGTTCAGCTGCTCGGCCACACAGGTAAAGACGCGATCCCTGGCGAAGCCGTGCTGACTGAGGGAATACACCTGGCCTTTGTGACGAAAGGTATCTTTGAAATGACGGCCCACATTGGGAAACAATACCGGTGCATGGCGGCCCCAAAAGGCCGCATCGCCGCGCCAAAGCACATTGCGCCGGGCAGCCTTGCTCCAAAGAAATACCGCCTCCGCGCCGACATCCGAAATCTCCGCCTGCAGGTATTCATTTTCGATTAATCGCGTGTCCATTTTGCCCTTCCTCCATCGGTCGCCGGCAAAGCGCTGCCAGCCGATTGTTTCGCTATTTAACTTATTTTTTATTATAAAGGCGGACACTTAAATTTTCTATAAAGAGGCTTAAGTCCTTTTTCAATGTTCAATCCAAATGGTCGGCCGCAGCGGCAATGATTCTTCACACCATATAAAAAACGGCACATGCTCTCGCACCTGTCGTTTTGCCGGAAGCCCGGCCGCTGTTCATTTGATTCAGACCACCGATTTTAATGACGTTTCGCAGCGATCCATTTTAAAGCTTACCGCCATCTCCTGCGTTTCGGGCTTTGGAATTCCGGGATTTAATCCGATACCCGCACCCGTTTTCGGGCGAGTGCGCTTTGCGCCTTTGCATTGTCCTTCACCGGGATCATCTTGGCAAAGACAATGGTGCGTCCGTCGGTCTTCGCATCCTGGCAAGTCGAAAGCGCAATGATCTGCCGGTCGGCTTTAAGGCCGGCCGATCTGAAATGCATCGCATCCCTCGATAATTTTTGCACAAAGGCCGGCAGACTTGCCATGGTTTTTTTATCGGCCACGTTGTAATAGCTGCGGTCATAGGCGTTGGTATCCACCACGGCAAAAATGCGCAGCCGGTAGCACTGCCCGGCGGTATAAAGCATGCCCTCCTTGTGGCGAGCGAAAAACTTTTCGCCGGTAAACCTCGGCAGATCGCCGTACATTTTGCCCTGGGCCATATGATGGCCATAGGTGAGGTTATAGGCATCTTTAAAATCACGGTCATTGTCCGCGGCGAGAAAGATCGCTCCGGAAAGTTCAAAATCGCCGAGGACGTTTTTATTCACATATTCCAGATCGTCCCTGCCCTGAGCGACGGGATAATCAATATGCGTGCCCTTTACGGTGATCCACCCGCGCACATCGGGATTGCGTTTTTGCAGTTCGGCAAAGCTGATGGTCCTGCCGCCGCTGCCGGCATTCACCGGCGATGCGGCGCGAAACACGGCGTTCATCTGCCAAAGCGAATAGCCGCCGTAGGCCGCCATCGCGAGAATCAGCACTCCCGAGATGACAGAGATTACTTTATTGCCCATTTTTGCCAATGCGGCCAGTCTGTTCATCGCGCGCTCCTTTCCGGCTCTCACGGCTCAGCTATAAATCCGACCCGCGTATAACCAAAATCACCTTGCCGGCGATGGCCTCTTGTGAAATTGGCCCGTCGTAGCGGCTGTCCTTCGCGCCGATGCGATAATCGCCGAGCACAAAAAACTGACCGGCCTTCAGGGTCAGCGGATAGGTCACACGATTGCCGTAGCGCGCGGTTTGATAAACGATATCGGTCTCAATTTTGCGGTTGCCGTTGATTGCCAAATGGCCGTCATCGTCGATGTCCACCGTGTCGCCGCCCCGAGCCACAATGCGACCCGCCCAGGTTTTCCCGCCTCTGCGCCAAACCACCACGTCACCGTCGCTATAGCCAGAATTGCGTCTGAAATAAAACAGCAAATCCCCGGCGGAAATGCCGGGGCGCATGGCGTTATCGGGCATCGGCACCACGCCGAAAACCAAACCGAAGATCAGCAGGAGCATCGCCGCCAGCCAAAACAACCGCTTAACAAAAGTCGTCACTTCTTCCCGCTGATTGTATTTTCTTTTTCTCTTGGCAATGGCCTCTGCCGGTGTCTGGGAAATTTTTGGATGTTTGGCGCTCATGCTTTTTTTGCCTGCCGCAGTTTGCGAATCAAAGCTTCCCGCTCTTTTAAAAGCGCCTCGTAGCTGCTGCGCTGAATTTCAAAAACTTGTTCGTATTGACGGCTGAGCGTTTCGAGTTGCTTCCAGACGTCGCGCTCATCCACGCCGCCGAACCATTTCCTCTTGAACTTGAGCCCGTCGATCCACGCCGCAATATCTGCCAGCGTCCGAACGTCTTCCGTCATCGGCCGTCACCGGCCTTCCATTCGCCGGATCCCCTGCGTTTTAGCCCAGCGGCAAACCAGAGTGCCGCCGCGCCCAAAAGGGTCGCCAGATAAATCGCCGCCCGGCTGCTGTCGCCGGTTCTCACCTTTTTTATCATCGGCGTCACCGGGATGACCGGCTCCGATGCTTTCAGATAATAGGTGTTTTCAAAGGTGAGCGCCGTAGGCTTGGCAGCGGTCGGATCGTTATCGTTCAGCACGATGACCGCCTCGAGCCGGCTGCCGCTTTTGGCATTGCGCACAAACACCGTCACGGTGTAGATTCGGGTGTCATAGGTGAAGTGATCGGCTGTCTTCTCTGGCTGCATCGCTACGGCGTAGCGATAAGTGCCCGGCGCGTCATAGGTCGGCCAGATAAGTGCCTGGGTGCCCGCATCCGTGAAAGTAAAACTACGATTCACCGGATAGGCTGATTGCTGCGACGTCACCGTCACTCGGTACTTTTGACCCGTTGGCGCCGTTTTGGAGCCCTTGAGCGTCTTGGTGGTGACGGAGATATTCAGCGGATCGGGACGGACGCCTTCGATCATGGCCGCCCGGGCCGGCGCCGGCAGCGCCAGCGCCGCCGCCAGAACGAGTGGCAGCAGCCAGGCACAGCCGATCAGTTTTTTAATCCTCATGTCAAACCTCCTTCGGATCCATCCTGCTGCGGAAAACTCCGGCCGCCTCCGCCCCGCCGATGTTAATCATCTTCGCGAACACTTCTTCTGCGCAGCATCACAAAGCCAAAGAGCGCTGCCGCCGCGATCAGCACGATATAGGTGATCGGGTTGTAAAAGATGCCGGTCGGCGGTGTGACGTCTCGATCATTGGTGACCGTTCCCGTTGCATTTTCAGTGAACGACACATTTTCATGGCTCGTCTGCGAATAGGTTGTCGTATAGCCATCTTGATTTTCATCGGTTTCTTTGTATGTCACTTTATCCTTTGCCGACAAGCCATAAATCACAACATGCTCATCATGTTTTAAGGTGAAGGCGTATTTCGTGCCGCTGGTCAGCACGACGGGATTGGCGCTGTCGCTGCTTTTAATCAACGTATAGGTTTCACCGGCGGCGCCATTCACAGTCACTTCAAAATTAAAATCCTTCTTTTTATCCCCCTGAGACCCGGTTACTTTTTTCTCAATTTTCAAGTTATTCGTATTGTAGGTATTTTCAAAACTTTCGTTTTTGGTCGTCGAATTGCTCTTGTAATACACCGCTGCAACGACCTTCGTGCCGCTTGTATCATTTTCAACATAAATATAAAGATCTCTTGCCGCCGTATCGACTGTCAGACCGTCAATCCCGGGATCCTTCTGAGCGATGGTGTAATGATAAATGCCCGGCGCCGAAAATTTAGAGGCATCAAAGGTCATCGTCGCATCCTTGGTTTGCGTTCCCTTGCCCGTCAAGGTAACGTCGGCCACGGCAACACCGCCGGTTACCCCGGCAATCGTCGGCTGACCGTCGAATGTTCCTGCCGCTCCGTTTTGCACATTAAACGCGATCGTTGCATTCACGGGAACATTGCCATCCGCCGTGATTTTAACCGGTACTTTCTGACTGGTAATCGCATCTGCCGCCAACGCGGGAATGGCGGTAAAGGCCGCGAGGACCAAAGCCAATACGAGCATTGCGAATACACGCGATTTTTTCATGGTTGCCGTTGTTTGTTTCATGGTATTACTCCTTTTCTTGATCAACAGGTTCTCTCTTGCCGCCGGGACTATCTTCTGCTGCACGCTATGGTGGCGCATGGGGTTTCATCGCGGGCCTTCTGCTTCAGGCCGCGTTCCGGCGACGCCGGAAATGCAGGGCCGCCCCGAGCGCAGCGCCGCCGACCATGGCCAGCACCGCCGGCAACGGATGCTTTTTCAAACCGGATGCGGGAATGACTTCGCGCCTATTCCGGAAAGTAACCCATTCGCTCCGCTTCAGCGTTTGTTTGGCTGTTGTTAAATCCGATTTATAATCGGCCGACCCCGGTTCCGTTCCCGACGCCGTGATCGCATACTGGGTGGTGTAGCCATCCGGCGCTGCTGTGTCCTCGATGATCGTATAAGCCGCGCCATAGGGCAGCGTCAGCGATAATTCATCGCCGTTTTTCAACTCAGCGGTAAACACTTTCATCGAATCGTCTGCCTGTATCCAGCCACTCGGCGTTTCTGTCAGAGCCTTCGTTAAATTCAGCGTGAATTTAAACTTTTTATTTTTGTCTCCCATATTCCCATCGACGCGTTTTCGAAGGGTCAGGGTGAAGGATTTGGCATGATTGGTAAACGTGACTCTGGATGCGGTATTGCCTTCCACCATATGCCCATTGTCATCGTCTTTCTTCGTCATATTCGGCGCCGTGCCGATCCAATGTTCATAGGTTTCATCAGAAGCCGCATGCTCGTAGCCGTCCGGCAGGTCCGTTTCTTCAACTGCGTATTTGGTGCCGCTGGGAAGATTGGGAATGCTGGCCGTCTGGCCGGCTTCCAGCACGATAGTCCCGCCGCTTGTGACAGTGCCGCCCGCACCGCTGACCGGATTGCCGTTTTTGTCCCGAACCGTATAGGCATACGCGTTCGTATCTGTGCCACCGCCGGGCTTTGTAAGCGTCAGCTTGAATTTAAACCGCGTGCCGGCCGGGATCTCCGTTCCCTCCGGCGAGACTTTTTTGGTGATGTCGATGCGGCCTTTTCGGGTATTCGTGGCTTTAAGCTCCGTCAATGGCGTATTGTGATTATTTTTATCTATCATCGCTGTCGCAGAGTTATTCAGCATCGGATGATAGATCGGCGAATTAAATTCATATTTGGTCCCGGTGCCTGCTTCTTCGATAATATAGTCATGGCCGGCTTCCAGCACGCCATCCGTATCTGTCTGAAGTCCCGGCGCGATCGAAATTTCTTTTTCCCAATGATTGTCATCTTTCAATTCAACCGGCGTGGCCGTCTGTGTCGCCTGACCCTTATCCCGATAAAGCGTGAGCTTAATCGACTCGGGCCTGTCCGGATCGAGATTATCCGTCCAAATTTTTTTAACCTTAATTTTCGTTCCCGTCAAAGGGATCGGATCGGGATTGGTAAAGTTCCCGCTGCCATTGGCTCGTTTCGTGCCGGTCCAGGTCCCGTCGGCATTCTTTTTATACGTAAAGCCATCATGAGAATAGCTTCCGTCCGGATTTGGCGTGGCGCCATCCGGCAGCACATTGGTCGTCCGCGTTTCAATCTGGGTAAAGGTGATGCCATTACCGCTGTCGGTATTGGTTTTTAATGAATAACCATCTCCCTCCTTAACGATTTGCGATTTTTTGTCAGCGCTCAGACTGTCGTAGGTCTTAACCCCGTTGTTCAGATCCGCCACCAGGTCATAAGCTTCCTGACGGGGCCAAACCGTGAAGGAGAGCGTATAGGTCACGCCGTCTTCCAATTCCATATCGCCGAGATCCCAAATAACCTGATTGCCGTTAACCCTAGCTTTTTGCGCATCCGATGGCGTCCATGCGGCCCCGTTCTTCGTGTATTTAAAATCTCCGGGCTTTCCATGGACGAATGCGCTGGAGGTCAGGCTGGTTAGTCCATCTTTCAGCGTCACATTTTTATAGCCCATGCTGTTGGTAATGGATGCCACAATATTTTTAAAGGCCGCCTTCAATGCCGCTTCATCGTCCGCTTTATAATAATTGTCTGGTGCCCCAGTTTTGGTCGCCAAGTTTTTCATGCGCGCCGCATCGCCAAAAGTGCCAACGGTATAAAAAGCGGCGCCGCCGTCAACGATGTTTTTGGCCTGCACCAACGCATATTGAAAGTTTTTGCCGTTGTTGTCGCTGTTGCCGCTGCCGTAATAATAATTGGGAGCACTGCCGTGCTGCGCATTTTCGCCCCAATTGCTCCCGCCGCCTTTTGTGTTTCGGTACGTCGGGTTGCCGTCGGAAACAAAAATCACATGTTTTTTAGCATCTGCTCTCGGTTGCACGCCGTCGGCTTTTTGCAGCGCGTCTTCCCAGTTGGTGCCGCCACCGTTTCCCCCCGGGGTGCGATAACCATTCACAATGCTTTTTAATGCAGTGGCATTGCTCGACCACGACGTTGCATTGTTGGCCCGCGTCGCAAAGGACACCAGCGAAATCCGCACGCTTCCCGGATTGGTCGCATTATTGGCCAGTAACTGATCAATCATCGTATTGGTGGCCGACTTGGCGACAGCCAAACGCGTTTTACCACCGCCTGCCGGGTAATCCATACTATTGGAAATATCAAACACAATCACCACATCGGCTTTACCGCTCTCCGAGGTGGAACTGGCTGTGCCCGTCACGCTCAGCGAGAGTTTGTAGGTTCCGTCGCCGTTGGGCTCCAGTTTCTTTTCAAATTTCGGCGGGGTTGCCGTGTTCTCCGCCGCGAGCGCCCCGCTGGGCAACAACGCGGCCAGGCCCAGCAGCGCGATCAGCACACCCAGCCAAAGCCATCGTCTTCTCTTCATCCTTTCCATGATTACTCCTTTCTTTCCCGTGTTGCCGTCCGCATCAAATCAGCCTGCGGCTTCTGGCGGCCATCACCGCCTCGGTCTTACTGTGAACGCCCAATTTGCGATAGGTTTCTTTGTTGTAGTATTTCACCCCGGCCTCGGAAAGGCCCACTGCCTCGCCGATTTCTTTGGCCGTCAGCCCCTCGGCCTGATGCTTTAAAATGGTCAGCGCCATTTCCGACAGGTTCACGGGCGATTCGCCTTTGCCCTTCAAGTAATCGGGATAAAGTTCCGCCATGCACCGGCTCTCCGCCAGCACCTGCTTTTTAAAGCCAGCATCGTGCCAGAGAAAATGCCCTTTGTGAAACAGCGGCGCAAGCACCGGCCCCTCCCGGGTCAGAATGCGCACCAGGTGATAATCCTCCGCCTCAGTGATCGCGTCCTGCAGCAGGGTTCTCCAAGCGGATTCTCCCAGGCGATACAGGGTGATGGCCATAAGCACCGTCACTTCAATCCCCAGATAAACGCGGTTGCGGCGTCTGGCAAACACCAAAAGCCGCTGCAATAAACTTTGGGCCTTCTTCAACCGCCCCCAGGCGAGATAAACCCGCACCTTTGCCAAATAATAAAAAGCGTCCAAACTGTTAAAGGCCGTTTCATTACTGTTTTCCCGGTTCAGCCAGACGGCAATCCGCGGATCCCGCCCCTGGTAAAGCATCAGCCGCACGGCCATCGCCTCCACATTGACTGTCAACTCCGGCGCTTCGTCCATCGTGCGCTCCAGCAGGCCTTCCACCATGTCCAACGCCTCGTCCGCTGCATGGTCGAACATATACTGCTGGGCCAGCAGCGTTACCGCCACAAATACATAGGCGAGTTTATTCTCTGCATCGGCAAGTATCAGGCCACGCTGAATGGTCATGGCCGTTTGCGGACTGCTCTCGCCGCGTTCAAATTGGGATTCCGCCGTGACCAATAGCCGAACGCCTTTGCCAAACCGTCCGAAGAGCCGATCGATATCTGTCGGTACCAGTTCGGCGTTCCGCCGATTTTCCCGGATCCAATCGCAAAAATCTCGAAGCCCGTTCATAATGGAAGGCGTTTCGCCGCAAAGCGAAATCCGATCCATCACGTTTTTTCCGCTGGGCGAATCGGTGGTCTTCGCGATATTTTCCCATTTCAAAAGCTGATGGATCACCTGAGCACTGCTGTGGGTCGGCAGCACCACATCCAGAAAGATAATGCGCTCCCGGGCCAACTGCCGCTCGCCGGGTGAAGCCGTCTGCGCTGCTGTCAGCAGCGCCTGATACCACGCTTCACTGGCCTCGTCGTGAAAAGACAGGGCCTCGATCACGCTCATGGCGGCCATCAGCGCCGCATTCCCGCGAATAACCTCGGCCGGCAGCGCCAGATAATATCGACGCAGCTGCCAGAAATGGCGCAGCCGCACCGAGGACGCCGCGCTCGCAATGAGCAGCTGCGACCTGCGCGCTCCGTCACCGCTTTTCTCAGCCATCTCGACGGCTTTAATCAGGTCGCCGGCCCGTTCGTAACCCAAACTGGCCCGCCGGTAAATCGCCGCAACGGCCTTCGCCGTATTTTTCAGCTTCAGCTGTTTTTCCAAAAACTGCCGGAAAGGTTCATAAATTTGATAGCGCATTTCGCGGTGGCGACGAAAAGTGCAAATAAATCCGCCGTACTCCTGGCATTCCAGCAAGTAGGCCCCCGCTTGATCGCTCTCGGCAATGACCTGCGCCATCGGCAGGGTAAAATCGTCCACCACCGACAGCTTCATCAAGAAAACCATCAATGCATCCGGCCACCACCGGCACGCCCAATGCGCCATCAGTTCGCCAAAGGCGTTCTCCAGACGATCGATCATCGGCTGGCTGATCAGTTTTCCACGCTCAGCGCCACCGCTTTCGGCCACACCTTCCAGGATGACCCTTGCGGCCATCCGCAGCGCCAGGGGATTGCCCATGATAAGCGCCCGCAGATGCGCGTTTTCGCTTGAGGATATTTTAAGTCCCTGCCGTGCCAGATATTCCCGCTGTTTCTCTTCCGAAAAAACCAGATCTTTTTCGCCGATTTCCGCAAAGGGATAATAAACATAAAGGGGCGCGAGCCACCGGGGCATCATCGACCGTGAAATGAGCACAAGCCACACATCTTTCTGCCGGATAAGCCGTTCCACTGCGAGATAAAAGGCTTCTCGGCGGTCTTCGGTAAGCACTTCCAGATCGTCGATCACCACGGCAAAGGGCGAATGCGTGCCCGCCTCTGCCGTCAGATCCACCGCTTCAGTGCGAATTGCCGAATAATAGGCGAAAGCACTGTCCTTTAAAAAATAAGTAATTAAAGACGTTTTGCCCGTGCCCATCACCCCATGGAGATAAACCGTTTGTTTTTGTTTCCTGGCCTGGGCCAATTTATGAAGGGCCGCCTGAGGCGGCAAATATTTTTCATCGAGGGTCCGTCCGTCGTGAACGGGTTTCTGTTCGATTCGCTTCATAATTGTTCTTCCTTTTTGAGCTCGATGATTCTGCAATCGCACTTTCTGCCAAAAATAAGTGTTGTTAATTATAATACTTAATATTCTATTAAAAGTAAACTATCCATTCGGATAGTAAATGCCTTCCTCTTCTTTATTCTAAATTTATTTTGTATTTGTTTTCATACACAGGCTATGCCTTTGCTCCGCCGGCGATTCAAATGCTTTTTCGCTATTTGGGCCAAGATCGCTGTTTTGCCCCTTTTTTCCAATTCTGCCCATATTGGAATGATTTTATAAAAACTTTAAATGCTCAATTTTTCATTCTTTGCCATATCAAACACCGTGTAAAATTTTTTAATTTACCGTTCGAATTTTAGGATTCCATGCTTTCAAAAACAGCGCGTATCCTCTTCTTCCACATCATTTGCCAATCAACAACCTTCGCTTTTAAAAGCAAACAATTAAAAACCTCCCGATCCAAAATCGAGAGGTTTTGCTTTTAGTAAATTTTACGGCGCCGGATCCATTATCGCTTATTTTTCAGCGCCTGCAGGTAACGGCTCAGGGCATCCCGCCAATCCGGCAGGGGATCAAAGCCGTTTGCCGCAAGTTTGGCTTTATCCAGCCGGCTGTTGAAGGGGCGCGCCGCTATCGATTGACCATACTCCGCCGTCGTCACCGGGATCACCTCGGCGGCAATGCCCGCCTGGCGGTAAATCTCTTTGGCAAAGTCATACCAGGAGATGTAGCCGCCTTCGTTAGTCGCGTGATAGGTCCCATATTTTTCCGTTTCGGCCATATCCACGAGTAGTCTGGCGAGATCGACGGTGTAGGTCGGCGTGCCGATTTGGTCGTTCACCACCCGCACGCTGTCGTGAGTTTTCCCCACTGCCAGCATGGTCTTGATGAAGTTGCCGCCGTTTTGGCCGAACACCCAGGCGATGCGCACGATAAAATGCCGGTCCACCAGGGCGCGCACGGCTTCTTCCCCGGCGAGTTTGGTGCGCCCGTACACGTTGAGCGGCGCGTAATCGGTATTGTCCGGCTGCCAAGGCGCGCTGCCCTGCCCGTCAAACACATAATCCGTCGAGAGATAGATCAGCTTGCAGCCAGCCGCCGCGCAGGCCTGTGCGATGTTGCGCGTGCCGTCCGCATTCACCGCCGTCACCTTGGGGATATTCGCCGGATCCTCGGCGGCATCCACCGCCGTCCACGCCGCGCAGTGCACCACCGCGTCCGGCGCCACGTCGCGGGTCAGCCGCGCCACCGCCGCTTCGTCGGTAATATCCAGCGGGCGGTAATCATCATAGGCGTCGTTTGCCGGCGCCAGATCCGTCCCCACCGCCTCAAATCCACGGGCCGTAAGTTCCGCCATCACGTCGGCGCCCAGCTGGCCGCCGACTCCTGTCACCAAAAATCGCATAGCCGCACCTCAAAGTCGTTCCCGGCCGCCGTACATCCTGGCGTAATAGTCCCGGTATTCGCCGCTGATGATGGCCTCCCACCAATCGCGGTGGGTCAGATACCAGTCGATGGTCTTGTCGATGCCCTGGGCAAAGGAGGTCGCCGGCAGCCAGCCCAGCTCGCTGTGGATCTTCGTCGGGTCAATGGCGTAGCGCCGGTCGTGGCCCTTGCGGTCGGCCACGTGGGTGATGAGGCTTTCGGGCTTGCCCAGCTTTTGGCAGATCAGGCGCACGATGTCGATGTTGCGCATCTCGTTGTGGCCGCCGACGTTATACACCTCGCCGACGCGGCCGTCGTGCACGATGCGGTCGATGGCCGCGCAGTGATCCGTCACATAAAGCCAGTCCCGCACGTTCTCCCCTTTGCCGTAAACCGGCAGCGGTTTGTCGGCCAGCGCATTGGCAATCATTAACGGAATCAGCTTTTCCGGAAAATGATAGGGCCCGTAATTATTGCTGCAGCGGCTGATGCTCACCGGCAGGCCGTAAGTCCGGTGATAGGCCAGCGTCAAAAGGTCCGCGCTGGCTTTGGAGGCGCTGTAGGGCGAGCTCGTGTGGATCGGCGTCTCTTCCGTAAAGAAAAGATCCGGCCGGTCCAGGGGCAGATCGCCGTAAACCTCGTCGGTGCTCACCTGGTGGTAGCGCCCGATGCCGTGGGCCCGGCAGGCGTCCATCAGCACCGAAGTGCCGATGATGTTGGTGCGCAGAAAAATTTCCGGATCCTCGATGCTGCGGTCCACATGGGACTCCGCCGCAAAATTGATGACGATGTCCGGATGTTCTTCTTCGAAAAGCGCCGCCACCGCCTGGCGGTCGCAGATGTCCGCGCGCACAAAACGAAAACGGGGATTATCCATCGCGGGGGCCAGGGTGCTCAGGTTGCCGGCATAGGTCAGTTTGTCCAGGCAGATCACCCGGTCCTCCGGATGCTCGGCCAGCCAATAGTGCACGCAGTTGCCGCCGATAAAGCCGGCCCCGCCGGTGATGATCACGGTACTCATGCGCGGGCCTCCTCATAAACAAAATTGCAGTCGCTGTCGGCCAAAAGCGGCGAGGTCATATCCTTCTCCGAAAGGATCGGGTCGGCGATGCCCCAGGCCACCCCGATGGCCGGATCGTTAAAACGGATGCCGCGGTCATGCTCGGGACTATAGAGATTGTCCACCTTGTAGGCAAATTCGACATCGTCCGTCAGCGTCACAAAGCCGTGCCCAAACCCCCGGGGGATAAAGAGCATGCGCTTGTTCTCTGCCGAAAGTTCGACGCCCACCCAATGGCGGTAGGCCGGGCTGCCGGCGCGCAGATCCACGGCCACATCCATCACCGTGCCCCGCACCACACTGACGAGCTTGGCCTGGGCCATGGGCGCGTTCTGAAAGTGAATGCCCCGGAGCGTGCCGCATTTGGCCGTGTAGGAGCGGTTGTCCTGCACGAAAATGTTGTCGATGCCGATGGCCGCAAACGCCGCCGTCGAATAAGTTTCCATAAAATAGCCGCGGTGGTCGCCAAAAACCCTGGGCTCCACCACGCAGACGCCCGGTATGCTTGTTTCGATGCGTTTCATATCAGTAAATGACCTTCCCTTCTGCCACTGTTTTCAGATACTGGCCATAGGGGCTTTTGCCGTAGCGCGCCGCCGCCGCCATCAGCGCGTCCCGACTGACCCAGCCGTTGATATAGCCGATTTCTTCCGGCGCGGAGATGGTAATGCCCTGGCGCTTTTCGATGGTGCGGACAAAATCCGCCGCCGTGAGCAGGCTGTCCATCGTGCCGGTATCCAGCCAGGCAAAGCCCCGCCCCAGCCGCTTGACGTCCAGAATGCCCGCATCTAGATACATGGCGTTGAGGCTCGTGATTTCGAGCTCGCCCCGGGCCGACGGCGTGACGGCGTGCGCCTTTTCGCTGACGCCCGCCGGATAAAAATAAAGCCCCGTCACCGCGTAATTGCTTTTGGGCCGCGCCGGTTTTTCCTCGATGCTCACGGCCCTGCCCCCCGCGTCAAAGGCCACGATGCCGAAGCGCTCCGGATCGTTCACATAGTAGCCGAAAACCGTCGCCCGGCCGGCCTCTGCGTTTCCCGCCGCCGAGCGCAGCAGACGACCGAACCCGTTGCCGTAAAAAATATTGTCTCCCAGCACCATGGCGCAGGCGTCGCCGGCGATAAAATCCTCGCCCAGCAAAAACGCCTGGGCCAGCCCGTCCGGCGAGGGCTGAACGACATACGACAGGCGGATGCCGAACGGGCTGCCGTCGCCGAGAAGAGCCTCGAAGCGCGGGGTGTCCTCCGGCGTGCTGATAATCAAAATATCCCGGATGCCGGCGAGCATCAGAGTGGACAGCGGATAATAAATCATCGGTTTGTCATAAACCGGAAGCAGCTGCTTGCTCGTCACCGTGGTGAGCGGGTATAGCCTTGTGCCGGCGCCGCCGGCGAGAATGATACCTTTCATGATGGCCCTTCTTTCGAGATTATTAATGCGTCGTCATTTTTACGAATTTAATTATAACACGACCCGGCCATTATCGCTAATCATTGGTAATCTTGAATTGTCAAGTTAAGTGCAACACAGTTGAATGATAGACTTCATAGGGCGTTCTAAATCCGAGGCACTTCCGTGGTCGTTTGTTCATTTCATCCACTTTGCTTTGTATATACGCTTCTGACACATTATTAAG
>NZ_JAYFFI010000025.1:0-26365 GCF_036289405.1 Pseudoramibacter faecis
ACAATAACGAACGGATTCAGAGCAAAACAAAATGGATGCCTCCTGTAAAATACAGGAGAACATCCATCTATTGCTAACCTAGGTTCCAATGATGTGTCCAGGATTTTGGGTACATATCAGGATCTGACAGGCTCTTTTTAGTTATACACAAAAATGTCCCAGAAAATATTCTACAAGTCAAAGTATTTGAATAAACTGAGTTATTCAATGTATTTTTAATGTATTTATGCAGAACATTTTAAAGGAGGGAATACTCAATAATTCAGATAGTGTCAAGTAATATTCGCAAAAACCATCGGGGCGAATGCTCCAGATGATTATGCGGCAGTCTCTGGTAGCAGAACTGCCAGTGAATCCTCCCGCATGTAACTTCTGGAACTAGACTAGTCTTCTGAGTATTCCATCAGATAAGCCGTCACCAGACGTACATAGGATGATTCATTGGGGAAGATTCCGATGACGCTGGTGCGTCGGCGGATCTCCCGGTTCAGCCGTTCGATCATGTTGCTGGACGAGATTTTTCTCTGATCCAGTTCCGGATAGCTGTAGAATACCAGCGAATCCTCAAGACCCTCTTCCAGGCATCTGACAGCTTGCGGAAGTCGGGCTTCATACTTGTCCATCAAAGCACCAGCACGTTCTCTGGCGATCTTGTCATCAGGTGCGAGCCAGATGGCTTTCAGTTCGGAAGCAAAAGATTTCTTCTGCTTTTGAGGTACATGTGCAAGGATGTTCCGCATAAAATGAACTTTGCAGCGCTGCCAGGATGTGCCGGGGAAGCTCTGCTTTATGGCTGAGACCAGACCCTTGTTGGCATCACTGATGATCAACTTCGGCGTCTGCAGTCCGCGCTCCTTCATACGGCTGAATACGCACTGATAGGAACTAAGAGATTCATCAGACATCGGCTCTACGGCCAGCCCATCACGCTTCCCGTGTTGATCCACGCCGCAGACAACGATAATTGCCTCACTGATTACATGTCCGTCAATGCGGAGATCTTCATACAAAGCATCCGTCCAGAGAATCGGATAAAAAGACCTCTCCAGTAGACGATTGCGGAACCGGTCAACCTGCTCATTCAGCCCCTTGGTCATTTCACTGACCTGGGATCTGGAAATCCCGTTGATGCCGAGCTGCTTTGCCAGGCGTTCGATCTTTCTGGTCGATACGCCGTTGACATAGGCTTCCTGAACGACTTCTATCAGTGCAGCACTCCGCTGCTTATAGGCGTTCACGAAGAACGGAATATATCCGCCCTGGCGGACCTTGGGAACCATAAGGTACATCGTTCCCAGCCTGGTATCCAGACGCCTTGGACGATAACCGGGATCTGTAACCTGCACGGCTGTTCGTGCGCTCGCTTTTGTCTGCACTGAGCTGAATGGATACTTCGGCCTCCATCATCTGGTCGCACAGCCATTCGAGCATGCTGAGCATCGGATCCGGTTGATTCATAAAACTGAATAGTTAATGTGGAAAGATTTGTGTTACTCTGTTTCTGAGCCATCGAGAGTTCTCCTTTGTAGTTGTTTGTTTTGTCGCAAATCATTCTACATGAGCCTCGATGGCTTTTCCATTGCCTATTCAGTTTTTGCGAACATTATTGTACTCTATCATAATTCAGTTTATATATTATGCTTTATGATGTTGCTGATTATTTCTGAGAATTCATAATCTTATCAGTCAAGGCTTCCAATCGTTGCAGTTTGATCTCATATTCTTCAGAGATTTGTTTAAGAGACTGAGAATCAGGTTCTTTTACAGCTACTGGATTGCCAATGGCATCTGTCAAGTTCAAATTGACATTGTGGTTCTTATCCAAGAAGAGTTTGACAACATCAGGCCTGGAATAATGACCGATTCCGTCAAAATAGATTTTAGCTGCCTTGATCTCGTTGGCATAACAGTCAGCGTAGACGATGGTGTCTTCGTTGATGACAGGACCTCCGATAAATTCCATAAATGGATTGACAATACAGCTTCCGCCGTTGGCCCACTCATAATTGAAATGGTCGCTTGTTTTGATCTGCTCATAACCGGATTCAAAGTCTTGATCGCGAAGCAAGCCTTGTGCACAGAGAACGAAGCAACCGGATTGGAAAGCATATTCGCGGATTGACACCATGTTGTCACATCCGAATCCATATGGTTCTTCATTTTTCGACAGCGCGATCCCGGTTCTGTTCGGACGTTCCCCTTTTCCCCACATACTATATGTTCCTGGGAAATTGGCAATATGGAATTCCTCGCCCAGTAACATCTGTGCAACACGAACGAGAAGCATATGGTGTTCCCAACAGATCAATCCGCCGATACGACCGATGTCTGTCTTATAGACATCAAGATCAGAACCGTCACCATTTCCCCAATATGTTCTTTCAGTATAAGTAGGCATCAGTTTACGGTGACGTCCCATAATAGATCCATCTTTGCCGAAAAAGATCTGTGTGTTATAGAAAGTTTTGCTGGCCTCTTCATCGCTCATTTCATGAACGCCCATGACACAGTACACGCCAGCTTCTTTACAAGCTTGCCCGATTATATCGGTATCATCACTCGGGATAACGATGGAATTGTCCCAGAGCCCCATATTCCAAAGACTCCATTCTTCTTTGTCACTTTCGTACCCGCCGGTGTAGTAAGCAGGGAATACGGGAATATACGTTTCAGAGAAAGCAACCAGTTCTGCTCCGTTTGCGCCGGCTTCCTTGATGCGGTCACAGGCAATTTTAATCTGTTTTTCTTTGTTGAAAACAAGTTGAGGAGCTTGGATACAAGCGACTTTGACTTTTTCTCTCCCTCCCATAATACGTTTATCTGGTTTGGATTTTCCTGGCCGTGGCATATTGAATCTCCTCTCTTCATTTGTGATTAATAATAGTAAGCACATGTTCTGGAAATATGGATCTGGAGTCATCTAAAAACCATTATTTATCCATAATACGTTTACCCAATTTAAAATTTATCAGCTATGACACTCCTTTCTTTAATTTTATGTTGTTTAAGAAAAGCACAATTGTTCTAAAAGATGTGAGGCCCTGAGTTTATCTAAGAATAAAACGCCGTTTATCCATAATATATCTAACTGATTTGAAATTTATAGCCGTAGTAATCGAATCTCCTTTCTTTATATTGTGTTTAAGAACAGCAAGTGCTTGTTTCAGAGATTTAGGGCCGGAATCGCCTAAAACAAAACTTTATATTCGGTTACCATAATAGCGACCCGCTTGGTAAAAATTGATATTTTAGATTATCAATTAATTTTTAAACAATTGTTTCCCAAGAGACATATTGATGCCGGCATGGATATGCATGAATGCAATCTGAGCATAAAATCCTAGAATAGCTACTCCAAGGAGACCGATCCCTCCAAGCTTATTGAAAAATACCGGTTCAAGTCCACATCCTCCTAATCCAAGGCTTAAAACGCCAATCCATGCAAAAATCCAAATCAAGAAAAATGTCAGTGGATTATCTTTCACCCCTCGTGTACTTAATAGCATCAGCAGGCCGATTACAACGTTTGGGATTGCGAGGATTAATTCATTCAATGAGAAACTTAACCCGATGAGAATATTGGTTACTCCGCCAAAAACACCAAAGAAAAAAGCGAAAATAATATTCATATTTCCCCAAAAAGGATCGTATTTAATTCGCTCTCGAGCTCCAAGATAGAATAGACCACTTACAGATAACTGAAGTACTCCCAATGTAAATGCAAAGTCATCACCGAGAAAGTTAAAATTAGCTAGAAAGAAGAAAAATGAGAAGAGAGAGAAAACACAAACATCACTGATCAAGTTTTCTTCTACTACTCGAGCGCCACTTTCGATTTTTACAGAAATTGTTTTTTCTTGATTTTTTCACTGTTATTTTGTGTGTGCATTACACGGCTCCTTTCTTTAACCTTAGGTTTTGAGATAAGTATTCCTTTTCAATTCTATTTTGATTATAGAGGCAATAATAGCAGATTGTAAAATACCTAAAATGAAAAAATCTATGCGGAAAGTGCATAGATTTTTTCATTTAAAGATATGGAGCAGAGAAGATGTGCTCTTTATAAGGTGGTCTGATAATTATCCTGTAAGAAACGAATTAGATTTTTTAGATCGTTATCTATATGCCCCCCTCTTTTCGTGATTGCTACAATTTGCCAAAAACCATGGTTGCCTTTAATAGGAATACCCTTTAAATGTCTGCCAAAGATAGGCAATATTGGATTAGGAAATATGGTTATGCCACTGCCTGATGCGACTAGCTGCGCAAGAAAATCCCAACTAGAACTCAATGTGGATATTTTAGGGGAATATCCCGATTCTCTGCACATCGCCATAAAACTGGCGTTAATCTGATAGGTTTCATCAAGTAAAACAAATGTTTCATCACGAAGATCTTCAATGTCTATCTCCATATCCATAGTAGCCAGTGGGTGTTCCGGCGGAACAACCACTACTAGATGATCAGTAATGACAGGATAAGTGTCAAATCGACCGTCTCCAAAGGATTTCATAATTAAAGAAACATCTAAACTTTCATTCACAACCTTTTTAGATAAAGGGATGCTTCCTTCTACAATAAGATTCAGACGCAAACGATTGATATTCTGGTTCTGAAAGCTCATCAAAACAGGAGCCAGAAGCGTATTCAGAATTGTAGGAACACCAAGAGAAAGGATTTTTTTCTCATCTTCAGAGTAGCGATTCATCTGATTTTCTAGTTTTTCAAAGCTATTAAGTATTTTCGTCCCTTCTTTAAATAGGTATTCCCCTGCATCTGTTAATTGAAAATAATGCGTGGAGCGATTAATAAGAATAATGTTAAATTCTTTTTCCAGAGCTTGCACAGAGCGAGTCAAAGCAGACTGAGAGGTTAGTATTTTTTCGGCAGCTTTAGAAAAGTTCTTTTCTTGAGCAATATGAACAAAATGATATAGATTTCGATATTCCATAAGAGACCTCCAAAGAACGGTTTGCATTGATGTGTTTGGATGAGCGGTTTGGAATCTAGAAGTATCGTAGCACACGCAAGTCTTAAATCACAACATACAATATGCAGTAATATAAGCTCTGTTTATACTCATAGTGCATAAATAATTTTCATTTTTATATTTCACATATTTAATTATTCATTTTATAGTTGATTATATTGAAAGTGAGAGTTTTAAAATTCAAAGGCTTCGCACCAGTAATCAAAAAAGATTTGGAAAAAAGAAAGGGGATCGCTATGGGTTTTAAATTTACAGATGAACAATTGAGTATTCAACAGTTGGCTCGTGAGTTTACAAAAAAGGAAATTGAACCGCGCGGCCGTGATATGGATGAGAGTGGTTGGTCACAGGAATTGTATCAAAAATATGTAGAGACGGATCTGCAGTCCACGCCGATTCCAGAAGAATATGGCGGTGTGGGGCTGAGCGATGTTGAATGTGCCATCATTACACATGAACTGGCCAGAGGTGACGCCGGATTTGCCATGGCCATGGAAATCAGTTGGGTGTGTACAGATATGATTCTGCATCATGGCAGCGATGAACAAAAAGAAAAGTATCTGATAGGAGTAAGTGAAGGTAAGTTGTTTTCCTTCTGCCTGACAGAACCAGATTCGGGTTCAGATGCTGCGGGCATGAAGACAAGAGCGAAAAAACAGTCGGATGGCAGTTGGATATTAAATGGTTCAAAGGCGTGGATCACCAACTCAGGGATTGCAGATTATTATATTGTAATGGCTGTGACAGATCCAGCGAAGAAGGCAAAAGGTATCTCCACATTTCTTGTGGATAAAGGTACTCCGGGCATGGTCATTGGCAAAGAAGAAGACAAGATGGGCATGCGAAGTTCGGATACACATGGGGTTTATTTTGATGATATGAGACTTCCGGCTGAAGCATTGCTCGGTGAGGAAGGGATGGGCTTCGTGTATGCGATGGAAGGACTTGATGGTGGCCGTGTCAGTTGTACTGCCATTTCTACAGGTATTGCAGAACATGCATTAGAGTTGGCAAAGGCATATGCACTTGAAAGAGAAACATTTGGGAAACCAATTGCAAAACATCAGGCGATTGCGTTTAAAATAGCAGACATGGCTATGTACACAGAAGCCATGCGCTTGATGCTGTATAACGTAGCAGAGATGAAAGCCAGTGGTCAGCGTTGTTCCCTACAGGCTGCAGAAGCGAAGCTTTTTGCATCTTCACACGCAACACAAATCTGTCTGGATGCCATTCAGGTGTTTGGTGGAAATGGTTATAGCAAGGAATATCGTGTCGAACAATTGGTTCGAGACAACAAATTAATGGAAATTGGCGAAGGAACAAATGAAGTTCAGCGTATTGTCATAAGCGGTGCAATTCTGAAGGGGTAAAAAGTTCCATATTATCTATACCGTGTTGATACTTTTGCAAACAGGAACCTCTTCTGAGTCCACTCGTAAGAGAAGACGAATAAAGAAAGGGGTGGAAAATTATGAAAGAATACCATTTTTTTAAACAGAATCAAAACAATAAGATCCTTACCATTAAGATTTCCCGGTTGGAAGCATTAAATGCGCTCAGCACAGAAGTTGTTACAGAACTCGGACAATTGATTGATGATGTTTCAAAAATGATTGATGATGTGTGGGTAGTTATTTTTACTGGCGACGGTGATAAATCTTTTGTTGCAGGCGGTGATATAAAAGAAATGTATGTCAAAAATCCAGACGAAGCCGTTGCGTACGCACAGTTGGGACAGAGTGTTTTATATAAGATCGAAAATATGCCACAGCCGACAATCGCTGCAGTTAACGGGTTTGCTCTTGGAGGCGGAACGGAGCTTGCAATGGCATTTGATATCCGGATTGCTTCAAACAAAGCGGTTTTCGGACAGCCAGAAACAGGACTCGGGATTATTCCCGGATTTGCTGGGACACAACGTCTTCCGCGGCTTGTAAGCAAATCGGATGCGAAGTGGCTGATCTTTTCTTCTGACAGAATCAATGCAGAAGAGGCTCTTCGAATAGGCCTTGTTTCCCGTGTGGTTCCACATGAACAGCTGATGAATGAAGCTATGAAAATGGCGAAGAAAATTGCTTCTAACAGCCCGTATGCTGTACGCTTGGCAAAGAAATCTATCAATCAGGGGCTTGAAATGGATTTTTGGTCTGGAAATATTTATGAACGTCATGTGTTTGGCTTGTGTTTCACCAATGAAGACCAGGTGGAAGGTATGCGTGCGTTTATTGATAAAGATAAAGTCACATTTACTGGCAATGCGCTGTCGAAAGGGAAACAATAAAGAACAGGAGATAGCGCTATGTTGTGCATGTTTGTTTACATGTAAGCCGGAAAGGATAGGATATGCATAAGATTATTACAGGGCAGCAAGCAGCAGAGCTGGTAAAAGATGGAGCGACAGTCGTCTGCACAGGCATTATTGGATCTTCTTTTGCAGAGTATATTGCACTGTGTCTGGAAAAGCTTTTTTTAGAGACAGGGCATCCTAATCATTTGACATTATCTTGTAGTGCAGGAATTGGTGATAACGAGAAACGCGGGTACAGCATTTTTGGGCATGAAGGAATGTTAAAACGTGCTGTTTGTGGCCATTATAATTTATGTCCTGAACTTCAGAAACTTGTCGATAGTAATAAGATTGAAGCTTATCTCATGCCGCAGGGAACTTTATCGCAGCTGTATCGAGAAATTGGTACGGGACGGCCGGGCGTGATTACGAAAATTGGCCTTGGGACTTTAATGGATCCTCGCGTAGAAGGGGGAAAATGTAACGAAAGAGCAAAAGATAATCTTATTGAACTATTGGAATTAGGTGACGAGGAATTTCTTTGGTATAAATCGTTTCCAATAGATGTCGCGATTATCCGTGGAACGAGTGTTGATGAAAATGGAAATCTGACCATAGAAAAAGAATCAACCAGTATGGATCAGTATGCCTGTGCCATGGCTGCCAGACACAATGGAGGAATTGTGATAGCACAGGTTGAACGAATTGTGGAAAATGGGACGTTTTCACCACGTAGTGTGCAAGTGCCCGGAGTTATGATTGACCATGTTGTCATTGCTCCTCCAGAAAATCATTGGCAGCACTATGGATCCGACGTATATGACGCAGCACTGGCTCATGAGATCCGGATTCCGTTAAACCGTTTGCCGCCTATGTCGATGTCTGACCGGAAAATTATTGCACGAAGGGCTGCAATGGAGTTGAAGGAAGATGATATTGTAAATCTGGGGATTGGAGTGCCAGAAGGAATTGCTTCAGTTGCTGTAGAAGAAGGGTTTTCAGATCACATCATTATGTCGGTAGAAAGCGGGCATACCGGCGGTGTTCCGGCATCAGGACTTGCCTTTGGAGGATGTTATAATCCAGATTTTACTACTAATATGACAAGCCAGTTTGATTTTTACGATGGAGGTGGACTGGATGTCAGCTTTCTCGGTGCGGCAGAAGTTGATGCCTGCGGAAATGTAAATGTGACAAAATTTAAAAAGACAGTTGGACCAGGTGGATTCATTAATATTGCACAGTCGACAAAACGTGTGGTTTTTTGTGGAACATTGACAACAGGAGGTCTGAAGGTTTCTATAAAGAATGGTAGTTTGATTATAGATCACGAAGGAAAAAACAAAAAATTTGTAAAACAGGTTCAGCAGATTTCTTTCAGTGGTGAATATGCGGTGAAATCCGGACAGAGTGTTTTGTACATTACCGAACGGGCAGTATTTCGTTTGACAGATAAAGGTGTAGAATTGATTGAAATTGCTCCCGGAATCGAGTTGCAGACACAAGTTTTGGATCAAATCGAATTTGATGTAACGGTCTCTTCGACATTGAAACTGATGGATGCTCGAATTTTTGTGGAAAGCTCCATGGGATTGAAAATATAAGATCAGCCCCGGCCTTACAGGACCGGGGCTCAATGATTTTGCCCAAGGGGAAAGACGAGAGCGGATTTGTTTTGTCTTTATTGCGTGGAGAGAGGATTGATTGCTATGACGATTAGTATTATTTTTATAATTCTTTCACTGGCATTATTAATTTTGTTCGCTTATAAAGGTGTTTCAGTTATTGTGCTGGCACCGCTCCTTGCTTTACTTGCCTATCTGGGATCGTCTGTTCTTATAGGTCAGCCCGGACATTTTCTTGCAGTATTTACAGAAACATTTATGAATGGTGCAGGAAGATTTATTATAAACAATTTTCCGATTTTTTTTGCTGGGCGCTATTTATGGTAAATTCCTTGAAATATTCGGATCGGCAGATGCGATAGCAAACTTTGTCACCGGAAAAATCGGTTCTAAATACGCAATTCTAGCAGGTGTACTGACAGGGGCAATTCTGACATATGGCGGAGTATCCATGTTTGTAGTGGCTTTCGCCATGTATCCCATATGTGCGAAGCTATACAGGGAGGTCAGATGGAACGTATCTGGAGGCAGAACCTTATAATACTTCTTTAGTATCCGTGTACGGTACATGGTCTTTGCTCCTTGCCCTGCTTATATCTATTCTGCTCTGCGTATTCCTGAACAGAAGCAGGTTTAAGTACTACTTTGCCAAAAACTTTTCTGACGGGGTAAGCGGATCATTCTTGGCTATCTTTAACACAGCGTTTGAAAACGGATACGGAACAGTAATTGCAACATTAACGGCGTATGGTGTGATTGCAGGAGGGATTATTGGAATATCGGAAAATCCATTGATTGCCTGCGCTATAGGGACAACTGTAATGGCCGGTGTGACCGGCTCCGGATCTGGTGGCATGACAATCGCTCTGACTACGATAGGTTCAAAACTAATCGAGATGGCAAATGCCAGAGGGCTAAGTCCAGATATTCTGCACAGGATCAGCGTTGTTGCATGTGGCGGTCTGGATTCTCTGCCGCATAATGGTGCGGTTATAACATTGTTGGGTATTTGTGAAATGAGACATAAAGACGGATATCCGGATATAGGAATATGCACAGTGGTTATCCCATTGTTTGCTACATTTCTTTGTGTAGTGCTGGGAAGTCTAGGTGTTTGTTGAAAAATGATAGATTATGTAAATAAAGATCGGATGTTTTCAGTAGAAAGTTGAAGAAAATGTATTTAATCGCCTTGTTGGCATGTTTAACTCTTGGAAAAATAGAAATGATTTTATTATAATTAGGATATTATCACAGGCTCTGAACCCAACCACGCGTTAAACGCGTGGTTGTCATCTGACGGACAAAGCCCTCTGCTCCTGACGGACACATAAGATGTGTAAACACAATCTATCAGCCGCGTTACCTCTATTGTTACCTTTTATTTCTGAATGGATTTGTTCCTGGTATTGTCAGCTGTTCCTCCAATCGATTTGTCTCCAACCGATGGGAAATGTATTCACGGATTTTCTTTTTATTATCTTCACCAATAGCCCGTTTTTTCTCCCGGTAGAAAACCATACGCCTGTGTTTTAGCGCAAACATGACATGGTATTTGCCGTTCCACTTTAAAGGCGATAAATTATTGGTATCATTCATTCACATAATGAATGTACCCTCCCTTTCCGTTCCTTTCCTTGCAGCTAATGGACCGCATTCAAAATGTGACACGATAGGGAGGGCTTTTTCTGTTCAAACTTTTAAGGGCTTTAGAATTACGTGTTAGCCACGTAATTAGTGTTTTTGACGGCTGCTATTTGACAATTCCTTTGTTGTCATAGGTGATGTTATAGAGTGTGTCACCGCTTTTATCTTTTACGACGATTTTCATTTTGATTCCGGAGATATCGGTTTTATCTTCTAATTCCTTGATCAGGTTGACAAAGGTACTCTTTTCCCGGGTAAAAGCAGATTCAAAACTGCTGGTGTATAAACTTTTGCTATCTTCGCTAACATCACTGCCATAATGATAAATATAAGTCACGAGGTTATCTTTGATGTTGATTTCCATATTATTTTTTTTGCCAACATCATCGAGTTCTTTTTGAACCGATTTGTCCTTGTTAACAGCTTCTTCTAAAGTTGAGGCGCCACAGGCTGTGAGGACGCTAACAAATGCTGTCAGAACCAGACACAAAGTAACCAATTGGAGTAGTCTTTTTTTCATCATAATGCTCCTTCTATAATGTACAATAATTAATTGTTTTCATAATAATGGATCAGTAGATAAAAGTCAATTGTCAATAATTATTTATTAAAAAGAAACTTTTCGAGAAAGAAAACCTATGCTATAATTAAAAAAATCTTAAAGCATATATGAAAGAAGTCAAAAGGAGTAAAGGAGTATCTATGGACGAGAAAAAGAAAAGTAAAAAAGGCGGCTTTTCTGGACAGCTGGGCTTTGTGATGGCGGCGGCCGGATCGGCTGTCGGGGTCGGCAATATTTGGCGTTTCCCTTATTTGGCGGCAAAGGACGGCGGCGGCGTTTTTTTGATTGTTTATTTGATTTTGGTGCTGACCTTTGGTTTTACGCTTTTAACCAATGATATTGGCATTGGCAGAAAAACTCAGAAATCATCCATACAAGCCTATGATCAGGTAAAAAGGGGCTGGGGATTTTTGGGGAAAATCACCTTTGCTGTGCCGGCTATTATTATGACCTATTACGCAGTGATCGGCGGGTGGATTTTAAAATATATCATTGTCTATTTAACCGGTGCGGGAAAAGCGGCAGCGGCGGATACTTATTTTACGGGTTTTATCACAGCACCGATTTCTCCAGTTGTTTACGGGCTGATCTTCATGCTTTTAACCATTGTAATCGTATATCGCGGAGTTGAGAATGGAATCGAAAAATTTTCTAAATGGGTGATGCCCGCTCTGTTCGTGATGATTCTGGTAATCGCTGTTTTTTCACTGACCTTATCGCACAAGACAGGTGGTGGCTCAGTGCGGACAGGCATGCAGGGCTTGGGTGTGTATTTAATTCCCAATTTTAAAGGGATGACGTTTGGCCGTTTCATGCAGATTTTGTTGGATGCGATGAGTCAGCTTTTCTTCTCGCTGTCGGTATCCATGGGGATCATGATTACGTATGGCTCTTATGTTAAAAAAGATGTGGATCTCAATCGTTCGATCAATTTGATTGAAATCTTTGACACTGTGGTGGCTTTTTTGGCAGGTATGATGATCATTCCGGCGATTTATGTTTTCTCCGGTGTTAAGGGAATGGCGGCCGGACCGAGCCTGATTTTTGTTTCTTTGCCCAAGGTCTTTGCGGAAATGGGCATTGCAGGGCCGATTGTTGGCGCCGTCTTTTTTGTGATGGTGGCCTTTGCGGCCATGACATCCTGCATTTCGGTGCTGGAGACCCTGGTTGCGAACTGCATGGAAATTTTCAATGCCTCGCGCAAAAAAGTGACATTGATTTTGGGAGCGATCTATCTGGGGATGACCCTCATCATCTGCCTTGGCTATACCGTTTTTTATTTCGAACTGAAGCTTCCCAATGGTTCGGTCGGACAGCTCCTAGACCTTGCCGATTATGTGTCCAATAGTTTCCTGATGCCGATCACATCGCTGCTTTCCTGCATTTTGATCGGCTGGGTAGTCGGGCCTAAATACGTCATTGATGAAATGGAACTCAACGGCGAACATTTCAGACGGCAGCGTGTTTATATCGTGATGGTGAAATATGTCGCGCCGATTATTATGTTTGCGCTGTTCTTGCAGTCGGCCGGTATTTTAAATTTGTTGCACATTCAATAAAGTTTGAATCAAGTCATAAAAAGAGGCTAAACTTATTAGAGTTTAGCCTCTTTTGGCATTTATGCCTCAGTGACCGCTTCAATTTGGTCAATAATTTCGCGCTTAGGTGTTATATACATGGTATTTTGATTGGTGAAAATGACCATCCCGGGTTTCGCCTTGTTGGGTTTATGGACATAGCGGTATTCGACATAATCGACAGGGACATTGGAGCCGTTTTTGGCTTTGCTGTACCAGGCGGCCAGCGCGCCGGCTTCCAGGAGGGTCTGCTCGGTGATAAAGCGGCCGTTGGCAATGATCAAAACATGAGAGCCGGGAATATCTTTTACGTGGAGCCAACAATCTTCATCGGCACCCAGTCGGGTGGAGATGGCATCGTTTTGGTAATTGTTTTTACCAACCAGAATATCGAAGCCTTCCGACGATCGAAAGTGCAGGGGGCGAGAAAAAGTTGGCCTTTGATCTTTTTTGCCTTTATTTTTGGGATTGCCGAATTCAGAATGAATCACTTCATGACGGATCTCGTCTAATTCCTCGGGCTCGGTGCAGTGTTCCAAGGCATTGAGAAGACTCTCCAAATAATAAACTGTGTTTTCGGTCTTTTGGATCTGCTCGGTCACTTGAATTTGCGCGCGCTTGGCCTTATTATATTTTCTATAAAAACGCTGAGCATTTTGCGATGGGGTCTCATTCACTTTTAGCGGGATGGTAACCGATGGGAGTCCCGGAGCATAATAATTGGACAAGGTGACACTTTTCATCCCCTTTTCGATTTGATAAATATTGGCGGTGATTAAATCGCCATAGAGTTTGCTTTTTTCATCCTTTTGAGAATTTTGATAATCCTTGTGGAGATTCTGCAGTTTTTTTGTATTCTTCTTAAACAGAATATTGAGTTGATGCTTCAGATTGGCACTTTTGGTGTCAAAGCGATTTTTTTTATCTTTCTGATAATAAAACCGTTCGAGCAGATCCGATACAGAGTCTGCCGGCTGGCGGTCAAGGCTTTGCAAATAATGCAGTGAAAAGGTGGCAAAGTCCCGAATCTGATGGTTGAAATAATAAAGATAAGGAGAAGCCTGAGCGGTGATTTCCTGATGAATGTCAAAAAAAGAGCGGTGAAAGGCGTTGCTGTTTTTGGACGAGAGAGCGTCCGTGGACTGGTCTTCTGACAAACCGGCGCGAAAACAAATTTCTCGAGCCAAATTGGGGCTGACGCCTAAAAAGCCCTGAACCAAAGCATGAGACAGAGATTCGTGGGGATGTTTAAGCAGCCAGGCGTCTAAATCAGCGTCGGTTTTGCAGTTGAAATAATTTTGCCGCTCCGTTTCCGGCGGGAACTTATAGGGAAGCCCCGGAAGAATTTGCCGATAGCGATTGGATGCTGAACCGATTTTTTTGAGGCAATCGATGATAATAAAAGCGTCGGCTTCCGTCTTGGTTAAAATAATATTGGCATGACGTCCGGTAATTTCAGCAATGAGGGATTTGATTACCGGATCACCGAATTCATTTTTTGTTGCAATATCTAAAAGGATGACGCGGTCGCTTTCGTGCTGGCGGATAGCTTTGATGCGTCCGTTGATGAGATGTTTGCGAAGTGCCATGCAAAAACTCGGCGGTGTGTTCGGATTTTTTTTCTTTTTGTTGGTCAGATGCACGCGAGGCTGATTGGCGTTGGCGGACATCAATAAAACATAATTTGTTTTGCCGCGGTTGATACTCAGGTGGATTTCATCATTTTCCGGTTGGTGAATCTTACGGATATGTCCGCCGAGAAACTGATGTGATAATTCTTGTATTAAATGATAGGTGACAATGCCGTCAAAGGCCATAATATACTCCATTCTCAAATTTGTTGACAGGTCGATCTTTAAAAAAGAATGAATTACATTTTACCCGTTGATGCTTGTTTTTTCAATGTGTTTTAGTTATTATAAAACGATAGTAGAAAGGGAATGACAGATGAAATTTTTGAAGATGCACGGCGCTGGCAATGACTTTATCGTCGTTAATAATCTGGATAAAAGCATGATGTTTTCTCAGAAACAAATCGCGAAGCTATGCGATCGCCACAAGGGAATTGGCGCCGACGGGTTGATTTTGGTTGAGCCTTCGGATGAGGATGCCGCGTTTATGAACTATTATAACGCGGATGGCACTATCGCCCAGATGTGCGGCAACGGCATGCGCTGTTTGGCCAAGTATGTCACCGATCGGCAGATTGTAAAAAAAACACAATTTACGATTGCCTCGCGGACGGGAAGAATCGGCATTAATTTATTAAAGAAGACGCCGGCGAAATCGATAATTCGTGTCGATATGGGCAATGTGGTTTTTTCGGCCCAAAAGATTCCCGTTATTTCGAAGAAAGAAGAAGTGATAGGGGCCCATTTTGATTGGGATGGTGTCACTTATAGTTATGGCTGTGCATCCATGGGGAATCCGCACATGGTCGTGCTGACAGAAGATTTTGACCAAACACCGATTGAAGCCATTGGCCCTTACTATGAAAAGCACGCCATGTTTCCAGAAAATTGCAATATCAGCTTTGCTGAAGTCAAAGACGCAAGTCATATTCGGATGGATACCTGGGAACGTGGAGACGGCAAAACGCTGGCCTGCGGCACTGGAACCTGTGCCACTGTGGCCGTGCTCCATCGTTTAAGAAAGGTCGATACAACTGTGGAAGCGCAGTTGTCCGGCGGGGTTTTAAGCGTTGAATTAGACGGCAATCACATATGGATGACGGGTTCCGCACAAACGGTGTACGAAGGATCGGTTGATGTGGAGGTGCTCCAATGAAAAGCATGACAGGATTCGGCCGTCATGACAATCGCGATGATCAGCGGGCTATTTGTGTCGAGATCAGGACCGTTAATCACCGATATAAAGATTTTTTTGTGAAAGTTCCGCCGATATTAAAATCATTGGAAACCAAAATTCGAGATGAAGCGGCACACTATGTGGCACGCGGCCGCATCGAAATCTGCATTCAATTTGAAATTTTTGATTCTCAGCAAAAGCAAATTGTCTTGAACAAGGCATTGGCATGCGAATATATTAAAACTCTCAATACAATTAAGATGATGGACGCCATGATTTCGGATGAAATTAATATTGATCTGGTTGCGCGTTTCCCGGATATCATCTCCGTTTCAGAGGCGGAAGGCGATGACGTAGCCAATTGGCAAGTACTCAAACCGGTTTTAGATGGTGCACTCGCTCAAGTATCGGCAAGTCGGGAACAAGAGGGGCTGGCCCTTCAGGCAGATATTCAGCATCGCATTACAATCATTCAAAATCACGTTCAAGTGATTCGTGAACAAGCACCGCGGATGGTAACGACGTACCGGAAACAAATTCATGAAAAAGTAGCGGCGTTTCTGGGCGATGCATCAGTGGATGAGAATCGACTGTTGACGGAAGTTGCCGTTATGGCAGATAAGCTGGATATATCCGAAGAACTAACGCGTTTGGATAGTCATCTGATACGCATGGCGAAAATGATCAAGAGTGAAGGCGCCATTGGCCGTAAACTGGATTTTTTGGTTCAGGAAATGAATCGTGAAGCTAATACGATTGGA
The DNA here is from genome assembly GCF_036289405.1 of Pseudoramibacter faecis. Classification (NCBI taxonomy): domain Bacteria; kingdom Bacillati; phylum Bacillota; class Clostridia; order Eubacteriales; family Eubacteriaceae; genus Pseudoramibacter; species Pseudoramibacter faecis. The sequence continues at coordinate 16,261 of NZ_JAYFFI010000025.1, forward strand.
TCCAAGGCAACGGATATCCGTATTTCGGATGCTGTTGTGGATGTGAAAAGTGAAATTGAAAAAATTCGAGAACAAATTCAAAATATTGAGTAGGATAAAAGTTTAGTTTTGATAAAATAGAGATGAAAGGTGATGATTTAAAGAAATGTCCAAAGCAGAAGGCCAAAGAGGGAGTTTAATTGTGGTGTCAGGACCTTCCGGCGTTGGGAAGGGAACCGTTTGTCGAGCGGCAATGGCGCAGAATTCGAATTTAAAACTTTCGGTTTCGGCGACAACGAGAGCACCGCGTCCCGGAGAAAAGGATGGAGTCAACTATTTTTTTTTAGATCAGACCACATTTGAAGAAAGAATTTCCGAGGACGCATTTTTAGAGTATGCCCGTGTGCATGACCATTATTATGGAACCCCCAAAGTCTACGTTGAGCAGCTGCTTGATCAAGGAACAGATGTGATTTTGGAAATCGACGTGCAGGGAGCTTTGCAAATAAAAGAATCATTGGGTTATGGTGTTTATATTTTCGTTGCGCCGCCTTCCCTTGAAGAATTAAAGCAACGTCTGATCGGCCGTCAGTCAGAATCGCCAGAACAAATGGCATTACGCCTTGCAAATGCCTTAAAAGAATTATCTTTGGCAAATCAATACGATTATATCGTGACAAATGACGATTTGGAAAAAGCGACGCGCCAGTTTTTACACATTATAGATGCGCAGCATTGCTTGGCGAAAACCCAATGGACGCGTATCAAACAGATGATAGAAGGAGTAGACGATGAGCAGTAAAACTTATTACGGAAAAGAAGCCAGTGGCCTTCGCTATCCGCCTTTAAATGATTTGATTGACAAAGCACAGAATAAATACGAATTGTGTATCGCAACGGCAAAACGAGCCAGAGAATTAGTGGCCGGAGAAGATCCATTGGTTAAAGTGATCATTGACAATCCGATCTCTGTAGCGACCGAGGAAATTGCGGAGGACGAAGTGAGAATCATCAGCCGTTCGCAGAGCGAAATGGCGGAAGCAACTTCAGAAGGGACGGAAGCACTGTTTGCGAAAGCGGAAGAGAATGAAGCTCCTTCAACTGAGGTTCTCGCTCAAGAGGATTCTGAAGCGTAAAGGGGCACTTTGTTGAGTTTTGCAGCCATTTATTTGCGGCAGACCAATAAACGGCTTGATCATCCTTATGACTATGTCATTCCTGAACGATGGCAATCACGGGTAAAACCGGGTGTTCGCGTGGTAGTCCCTTTTGGAAAAGGAGCCAAACGAACAGAGGGCTTTGTCGTCGCCGTATCGAAAGCATCTGAATTCAAGGGACATTTTCGCGCTATTGAAGCCATTATCGATGAGCGTCCGGTGTTAAATGGCAAGCAGTTAAGGCTTTGCCGATGGCTGGTCGGCTATTATCATTGTTTATTTTACGATGCGTTGAGTTTATTTACCAACCCGGTTAAAGTTCAGATAAAGACGCGACGAAATGCTGACGGGGTGCGTGAAACTTTTTTTGATGTCTACACAGATCCGGGAAAATGGTACCGATTGACGTCAGAAGGGGCGCAAGCAACCTCCCGCGGCAAAATCATGAAAAGTATTATGGCTTTACTAACAAAACAGCCATTGACGGCCAGAGATTTAAAGAAACAATTGGGAAATGTATCTTCCTCGCTGAGAAGCTTATGCCAAAAAGGATGGATAGAAAAAGTTGATCGCCAGGCATTACAGATGGAGCAAGACCAAGCGGTCGATGAAAATTCTTATGAAAGCTCCATTTCAATCAAAACGTCTCCGAGTTTAAAAAAAATAAAACAGTGCCTTGAGGAGAATACGGGAACCAATCAGCGGTTTCCGATCTTTTTTTACCATCAAAACAAATGTGAAAAATGGCAAATTTTTTTAGCCTTGGCCATGGGCTTAAAGGCGAAAGAAACGGGTTTATTGTTGCTCCCGAATAAATATTTTCTGGAGCAATTTTATGAAATGCTGCCACCCGGTGTGCGAGCAGGGGTTCTTTTTTATCACGGAGAGCTTTCACAAAGCAGACGACGGCGCGCATTTGACGATGTGCGGGAAGAACGGTTTCGTTTTGTCGTTGGAACAAGAGCCTCATTATTTTTACCCTATCGACATTTAAAATGGATTATTATAGACGAAGAATCAGACAGCAGCTATGTTTCGGGCGGGAAGCCCCATTATCATACACGGATTCTTGCGGAAAAATATGCGGCACTTATGAAGGCGTCGCTTATTGTGAGCGACACGGTTCCTTCTGTGAACGCGACCCATCGCATTATGACGCATCGGATGCAACTGATTTCTGAATTGCCCTTTGAACCGAAGTATCATTTGAAAATTGTGAACATGCAGGATGAAATGCATACAGGCAATTTGAATTTTATCAGTCATGCGTTAGCGCAGGCTGTGACGGAAACCCTTGAACGTGGTAAAAATGTGCTTATCATGCATAACCGATTGGGTTATGAGACGTATGTATTCTGTCGGGATTGTGGCTATGTGGCGCGTTGCCCTGAATGTGAAAGGCCTTTGAAGACGGACACCCATGGACAGTTAATATGCTCGACTTGTGGAAGGCAATGGCCGATGCCGGACACGTGTCCCTCCTGTAGTGGGCGTCGGTATCGCCCCATGGGGTTGGGGATTGATCAGATCGTGGAGGAGATTAAAAAGTGTTGGCCGGCGTATCCGGTTCTCAAATTGGATGCTCAGGGGCTTGAAGCATCGGGGATGACGGCTGTTAGACAGGATCTGGCCGACAAGGCGTATCGAATCGTCGTTGGCACACACGCTTTATTGAATGTGTCGGATTATCCGGAGGTCGGTCTGAGTGCGGCTGTTTTGATTGATGTGGATTTGAATCAACGGGAATACAATGCCCTGGAGCGAGCCTATCAGCAATATGTTGCTTTTTTTAGTATGGGAGACAACGCCTTATTGCAAACTTATGATCCGGATCAGGATTTGGTGCGAGCGTTGGCAAGCGGAGAATACCGTGATTTTTATCAATCGGAAATAAGGTATCGCAAAGCTATGGCGTATCCGCCTTTCGGCCATTTGATTTTCTTTAAAATTTTTGGGAAAGAAGCAAAACAAGTGGAAAGGGACAGCCGGATGCTTTATCGTTGGCTTCAAAAATTAAATCAGTATCGGCAAACAAAGGTTTATCGTCCGGTTAAGATGAATGCCATGATGGAGAATCAGCGGGCAATGGTTCGTATTATTGTTAAGACCCAAAACGTCAGGACGGTCTCGCGATATATCCAAAAACTGATCCGCGGTGGTTATCTTGAAAAGTTGCCGTCAAAAATTGCAATGATGATTGATCCAGTATAAATAGTGAAAGCCTACTAAATAAAAAGTCAAGCAAAAATCAGGAGGCAGAAATGAAGGGATAAAAATAAGACTACCATGTTAATGCCGGTCAAAGAAAAGAGAGGGCTATAAAAGAGATTGATTCAGCAGAGCTTTGAGCAGCGATACATTCTTTGACTTTGCCGTAATAGATTCGCAGAAACTTGTTGGCTCCGGCTGTCATATAAACCAGATAAGAGCTTCCCTTCGGATTTCTTTTTCAGGACGTAATCGATCCATTTCTCACAGCCGTCAGAGCGTATGGGACTGTTGAACAGCTCATTTGCGCCGGGATATGTCAGATCAAGGAGAGAGGTTGTTCTTCAAAGCGCCCTTTTGCTGTATGAAGAAATGAAACTGCGTATTCAGCGTTTTCATTTGCGCTTGTGTATTATCCATCGCTGAATGCTGACGCAGAAACGGCCACTTGTCAAGCGCATACTGAGCGATTTTCTTGGCATCGGCCGGATCAGACTTGACCTTATAATGGCCGGTTGTCTCCATGACGACCCGTGTTTCACCATCCAGGCTTCTGACATAAGAGACAAGTTCAGAAAGTTCTCTGACAGAGTGACGGACATGAAAAGGCTTATGCACGATTTCACCTGCGGGTCGTAGGACTGCAACCGTGCTCTTGCCTTTTGAAACATCAATGCCAACAGCGTTCAACATAGAAAAACACTTCTGAAGAAAAATAATGCGGTGGGCCAAACATTCCTCACCGCTTATTCAATCTCCCGGGGTATCAAGCGAACACACGGGATGTGGTTCAACCTGCGTAAACCGAACAGCTGCGAATGAGTGGATGGCAGACAGGCTTTCCGACGGGCGTAAAGTCCAAGGAGGAATCCGTTCGAACCAATGCTACTACATTCTAACAGCTTTAGCAATGAGAGGATCATATCCCAACTGGCTGTTGGGATATATGACCACTATACTTTTATATTAGGAGGAGAAAAGATGGCGATTAGAAAATTAAGATATTATGATGATCCCATTTTGCGCAAACGGGCGCGGGAGATCACAGAAATTAACGATCGTATTAAAACATTGGCCGCCGATATGCTTGAAACCATGTATGACGATGATGGCGTCGGCTTGGCGGCTCCCCAGGTTGGCGTTTTGAGACAGCTGGTGGTGATCGATGTGGGGCAGGGGCCTATCACGATGATCAATCCGGAAATCGTCAGCCAGTCCGGTTCGATTGTGGATTCCGAAGGATGTTTGAGTTTCCCGGATGAAGCGGGCTATGTCGAGAGACCGGAATATGTGACGGCACGGTTTACAAACCTGGAAGGGCAGCGTTGTGAAGTCAAGGGGCATATGCTTCTGGCGCGGGCGATTTGCCATGAGCTCGATCATTTGAACGGGGAAGTGTTTATCGATAAAAAAATTCCGGTAGAAAAAGCAGAGGTCATGATTGCAGAACAGGAAAAACGTCTGGCAAAAGAAGGCAAGATCGGAGAAGACGATGCGTAGCCGCGTCGTGGTAATGGGAACCACAGATTTTGCGGTTCCGATGCTCAATCGGCTGGTAGACAGCGATTATGAAGTTGTTGCGGTCGTGTGTCAGCCGGACCGCCCAAACGGTCGTGGGAAAAAAATGCGAGCGTTGCCGATGAAACAACGAGCCCTGGAGCTCGGACTTTCTGTTTATCAGCCGGAAAAAATCAGAAATGTATCAGCGATTGACTATTTAAAATCATTGCGGCCGGATTTTTTTGTCGTTGCGGCCTATGGACAAATTTTATCGCAGGAAGTATTGGATATCCCAACCTATGGATGCCTGAATATTCACGGATCTTTGCTGCCGGAATACCGCGGCGCGGCGCCGGTTCATCACGCGATTATTGATGGGAAAGCGGAAAGCGGCGTGACCATTATGAAAATGGACCTTGGGATGGATACCGGCGATATGCTGGCTCAAAAAATCATTCCGATTACGGATACAACGACAGTTGGTAAAATGCACGACGCGATGGCAGCAGCCGGTGCCGGTTTGATTCTGAATGTGATGGCTCAAATCCAAAATGGAACGGCTCAGGGTATTGAGCAGGATTCGGCGAAAGCGACCTACGCAGAAAAAATTGATAAAAATACCGGGCGAATCGATTGGCATCAAAGCGGTTTTCAAATTTTGCGGCGCATTAACGGCACCGATCCCTGGCCCGGAGCCTGGACAACGTTGGACGGCAAAACCCTCAAATGTTTTTCACCGGTGCAGCTGCCCCAAGCGGAAAGGATTGAAGTGCCGGGGTGCATTGTTGCCGCGGACGAAAATCAGGGATTTGTGGTTGCTACTGGCGATGGTTATTTGCAGTTGAATGAAATTCAAATGCCGGGGAAACGCCGGATGCGGGCGACAGACTATTTTCGCGGCAATGCCATTGCCGAGGGGACGGTTTTGTCTTAATTCAGATGGTTTTCAGATCTTCGGCTTATAATGCTTAAAATTTTAAGAAAGTAAAGGAGACCTTGCAATGTTTTTTGATTGGACTTGGCTGATTTTAATTCCGGGCTTAATCATTTCAATGATCGCTCAAGCAAAAGTGTCGTCGGCATTCAACGCTTATAGCAAGGTAAGCGCAAAAAGTGGCATGACAGGACAACAGGTGGCTCAACGGCTGCTCGGCCTAAACCAATTACAAGTGCGCATTCACAGTATCGGCGGCGAATTAACGGACCATTACGATTCGCGCAATAAATCGATGGCGTTATCTGCAGGCGTGGGGCAAAGCGACAGCATTGCGGCAATCGCGGTAGCGGCCCACGAAACGGGACACGCTTGTCAGGACGGACAGGGTTATTTTCCGCTGCGGTTTCGCAATGCCATTGTTCCGCTTTGCAATTTCACGTCAAATGCGGCCTGGCCCCTTTTTTTCATCGGGCTTGTTTTAGGCGGCCGTTATGGCAGCGGTTGGGGATTGATGCTCATGAATATCGGTATTTTATTCTTCGCAGTGGCTCTGGTTTTCTATATTGTTACTTTACCGGTCGAATTTAATGCCAGTTACCGGGCACTGGTTATGTTAAAGCAGTATCGGTTGATCGATGTGTCGGAAGAAAGAGCCGTAAAAAAAGTGTTGGGAGCAGCAGCAATGACCTATGTCGCCAGTACACTGATGGCCTTCTTGAATCTTTTCAGAATGTTGCTCATTCGCGGAAGGAATTAATTGCGCAATGCATCCAAAAAAGAATCAATCGAATAACGCAAGAGAGCAGGCTTACAAAAGCCTGCTTAAAATTAATCGGGAAGGCGCCTTTTCGAATTTGGAAATCCGACAGACGCTTTCCCTTTTGTCATTTAACACAGAAGATGCCCACTTATACACGCTTTTAATTTATGGGGTGTTGCAAAATCAGATATTTTTAGATTATTGTTTGAATCAGTTAATCAAAGAGCCCAAACGGGTTGATTTTAAAACGTGGGAGATCCTTCGCATTGGCGCGTATCAAATATTAAAATTGGATCGCATTCCGGATTACGCCGCAGTTTCGGAAGCGGTTTTGCTGTGCGGGAAGGTCAACCGCAAGGCAAAGGGATTTGTCAACGGCGTTTTGCGAAATCTGATCAGAAATAAAACACGACTATCAGATATTTCCAATGATTCATTTAGAAATGAAAAAGAAGCGCTCGCCGCGAGATATTCCATTCCGCTGTCAATTGTGCATTATTATTTTGAAGCTTATGGGAAAGAGACGGCGCCGACTATCCTTGAGCAAATGAATACACAGGCGCCGCTTTCGGTCCGTGTCAATACACTTAAATTATCCCGGGAAGATTTAGCGGCGAAACTTCAGGCGGAGGGGTTGACGGTAGAAGTTGGTCAGTTGTCTTCGGATTGTCTTTATTTGAAAGGTATTTCGGCGAACGAACTGGTGAAAAGCCGTTGGTTTAAAGACGGGTGGCTCACGATTCAGGATCAAGGCGCAATGCTGGTCGCTGAGCTTTTAGATCCCCGGCCTGACGAGTGCGTTCTTGATATGTGTGCGGCACCTGGCGGCAAAACCACGCATTTGGCGCAGTTGATGTCGGATGCCGGCGAGATCATTGCCAGAGATATTTATTCCTCTCGGCTTCAGTTGATTGAGGATGCGGCAAAACGGTTGGGAATTTCCAATATTAAGACCGAATTGTGGGATGACATTCAACCGCAAAAAGAAGAAGCCGTATTTGATAAAATCTTGCTGGATGCGCCATGTTCGGGATATGGCGTGATTCGCCGCAAACCGGAGATTCGCTATCGTGGGACAAAAGAAGACCGCCGAGCGATCCGTCAAACACAGCACACGCTATTGAACAATGGATTGGATTTGTTGCGTACGGGCGGCAAGCTGGTCTATGCCACCTGCACGATTGATCCGGAAGAGAATAATCGTCAAATTGCACGCGTCGTCCGAGAACGATCCGATGTGATCGCCGAGGCGGAGACAGAGCGGATGACCAGCCCTCTCACCGACGGATGTGACGGCTTTTATATGATTCGTTTGATTAAAAAATAATGCTTGATGACGGCTCTGCGGGGTCGTTTTTTATGCGTTAATTCAGAGAGATCTTTATTTAAAGAATGATTAAATTCTGCTGAAACGATATGGATTTTTATGGATTTGTAAAGATAGCCTGCTATAATGGACAAAGTTTGAGTTTACAATTTAGATACAATTTAAAAGATTGAGTTAGAGGAGTGCTACTGGATGGTTAAAATAACCGATCGCAAGCAGTTTAATGATTTTTATGATTTGACATCTGATATTTTGACGAGTCGGCGCTTTCGGTCATTAAAGCTGGAACCACATCATGGAAACGCTTCGGGACGCTTTGAGCATTGTTTATCTGTCGCCTATTATTCGTTTGTCATTTCGAAAAAGTTGGGGCTGGATTTTAAGTCGGCGGCTCGCGGCGGATTGCTGCATGATTACTTTTTCGATAATTGGCGGGAAGTTAAAAAAGAAGGCAGGGGACTAGACCGAATTCGGCAGTGCCATGGGATGGCTCACCCCAAGAAAGCCCTTAAGAATGCCAGAACAGATTATGATTTGAATGATCGGGAAGAAAACATGATTTTACGTCATATGTTTCCTTTGACAATCACGCCACCGAAATACGGTGAAAGCTGGATTGTTTCGCTGGTTGATAAAGGCGTAGCTATTAGCGAATTGGCGAGGGCCCATACGCCGAGAAAAATCGTGTTGCGACGAAAACTGGCATCAGCAGCGACAATGTAATTATCCGTGGTTGACAGTGCTCGTCTTGCTTTGAATAAAGTACGGGGAGGATGCTGTCTTTTTGATTGTGTATATTTATGCGGGATGCTATAATAAAAAAGTTAAACTAGACATAATGGTATTGCATGGGAGGAAAGAATGGATCATTCAAAAGAAATTGCTGCGGCCAAAGAACATTTTGGCAAAATTCTCACAGAACAATTAGAACGGATTGACCGGCTGAAATCAGAAGGCGATTTTGTTGATTATGCCAGAAAAGAACATATTGTGATCGGCGTCGTCGGAGGCGATGGCATTGGCCCTTTTATTACCAGGGAAGCACAGAAGGTGTTGGAATATTTACTGGCCGATGATATTAAAAGCGGCCGTATTGAGATAAAAGCGATCGACGGTTTGACGATTGAAAATCGTGCAGCGTGTATGCAGGCCATTCCGGACGATGTGCTGGCGGAATTAAAAAAATGTGATGTTATTTTGAAAGGCCCAACCACGACACCGCGCGAAGGCGATCAGTGGCCTAATATTGAATCCGCCAATGTGGCTATGCGCAAGGCTTTGGATTTATTTGCCAATGTGCGGCCGGTGTCGATCCCGGATCAGAGCATCGATTGGACTTTTTATCGCGAAAACACTGAAGGGGGATACGCCGTGGGCTCACGGGGGGTTCACGTCGACGACGATCTGGCCATTGATTTTGTTGTGGCAACCCGGCAGGGATCGGAACGCATCATCCGCGCGGCCTTCGATTATGCACAGAAGTCCGGAAAGAAAAAAGTGACTGTGGTCACAAAAGCCAATGTCATTAAGGCCACTGACGGTAAATTTTTAGACACAGCCAAAGCAGTAGCTAAAGATTATCCCGATGTGGAATGGGATGATTGGTATATTGATATTATGACGGCAAAATTGGTGGACGAAAAACGCCGCCAGCAATTTAAAGTCGTGGTTTTGCCCAACCTTTACGGGGATATCATCACAGATGAAGCAGCGGAACTTCAAGGAGGTGTCGGCACTGCCGGCTCTGCCAATATTGGCAAATACTATGCCATGTTTGAGGCTATTCACGGCTCAGCGCCGCGGATGGTCGATGAAGGTCGGGCACAATATGCGGATCCGTCATCCATTATCAAGGCGGCCGGGATGCTTTTAGATCATATTGGCTATCATGAAGCTTCTCAAAAACTCACCAAGGCCATCGAGGTTTGCAGTGAATACGAAAAAAAACTGGTCTTGACCGGTCGGCCCGACGGGGCGACGGGGGATGCCTATGCACAATACGTGATGGATACGCTTTCCCGGGATGATCTGGATGAAATTTATGCATCCTATGCAAAATAACGAATAGGGAAAAAATCAAAGTTTTAAAAGCCGGGCGCTATGTTCGGTTTTTTGTATCTTGAATTTATAATCTAAGTGCAACAAATAAATAATGACTCATAGCCTTGGTATAATGGTGTTTGCAAAGACATCCAATATTCAAGGAGAAACTATGAGTCACTACAAACATCTTACAC
>NZ_JAYFFI010000026.1:0-20999 GCF_036289405.1 Pseudoramibacter faecis
ATTTCCGACACGGCGGTTTTGCAGCCGGTGTAGGAATGTCTGTGGAAATGGGCAAACATCAGCGCCAGATAGCCGGCGTACTGCACGACGTCCGGATTGTCGAAGCCGTTTAAGAACAAGCGGTCTTCCGGCACGAACACATCGTCGAAGATCGTCAGCGATTCATTGTCCCCGTTCTGGTTAAACGGTGCCTGCAGGTGTTTGCGTTTGTGATGCTTGCCCGGCAGCGCCATCAGTTTGAGACCCGGCCAGTCGGCCGGCAGGGCGAACGCCACGGCGTAGCCTTCGTCGCCGCGGCCCATGAACTTCGTCGGGTTGGCGATGATTTCGTCCACATAGGGCGCGCAAGAGTTGCAGATCTTGGCCCCGCGGACGATGACGCCCTTGCAGGGTTTGCCGTCGACGCCGACGCCGTCCACGTCCGTCTTGATGATGTGCAGGAACATGTCCGGATCGGGCTGTTCGTGGGCGCGTTTGTACTTGGAGTTGCGGCTGCCCTTCACGTCGGTCTGGGCACAGTTGCAGACCAGGTCGTTTTCCTGGCAATAGGCCAAATACTTATTGAAGCGTTCGTGATAGTTGGTGCCGGTGGCCTGGTCGCAGTCGTAGGAGACGACGGCGATGGCGTTGAGCGCGTCGGTGCCCATGCAGCGCTGCATGCAGCCGCCCACATGGTGGCAGATCAGCCGGGTCATCAGCTGTTTGTTGAGCAGATCCTCCTGGGACTGGTGGATGTGGGTGCAGCGGTTGATGGTTTCCCCGGTCAGGTGGGATTTGGCCGTGCACACGTCGGCGTAGGCCGGATCGTTGGCCATGTCGTAGCATTGCTTCATCACCCAGAAGCCCGCTTCGTTCCACGGTCCCATCCGATCGACACATTTGCCGTCCAGATAAATATTCGGTTTCATTTGTTTCATGCGTTCGATATACGCTTCATACGTTCCAACACCCATTTTTATCTCCTTCTTCTTTAAAACTTTTCAAATTTTTCTATCATTCATTGTCAAAACGGCTTGCCGTTTTAAACATAATGGGCTGAGGTGAATAATCCCGCCGCCATGGCAAACACCTCATCGCTGACGTCGTCGGTTACCGTTACTTTTTTAATAAACGGAAAAACCGCACTAACCTTCTTGAGAATGATGCCGTCGACGGTCTGGCTCATGGACAAGCAGCCCCGGCATTCGCCGGTCAGCCGGATGATCAGCTCGTCGCCCTCCACGTCGACCACCTCTGCTCCGCCATGGTGCTCACCCAGATATTCGTTGATATCCGCGTCGAAAAATGCATCCAATTTTTCCAGCAGCGCTTCTGATGCCATTACTCTCGCCTCCTTCTTTTGCGAATGAATGAAACGGCAGCCCCCACGCTGCCGGATACCAGTTTAGTCGATGATGCCCTTGCCTTTCATCGCGGCAATTTCTTCCGGCGTGTAATCCAAAAGCTTCGTCATGATTGCTTCCGTGTCCTGCCCCAATTTGGGCGCCCCGCGCCAGACCTTGCCCGGCGTTTCAGATAGCTTCGGTGCGAAACCAAAGGCAGTAATATTCTTGTCGAGGGTCTGGTCGTGGTAGGTCACCCAATCGCCTCTTTCCTGCCAGTGCTTTTCTTCCATCACGTCTTTGCAATCTTTGATGACTGCCGCACCGAGTTTGTTTTCGAGCAGCACTTCGATGGCTTCGTCCGCCGTGTGGCTCATAAAGTAGTCGGCAAACATTTGGTCCAGTTCTCTCCCTTCGGGGCTTTGCAGTGCCTCGGCGCTGCCGCCGGCCGCTTCGTAGGAATATTTGTCCAGATCAAAGCCGAAGGCCTTCATCACTTTTTCGTAGGGGCCTTTGCCATAGGTGCCGAGGTTGATGAACTTGCCGTCTTTGGTTTCGAAGATGCCGGCCGGCTGATAGGTCAACTGCTTGACGCCCTGGCGCTGTTTTTGAATCCTTTCCTGATCCCAGAGAACGAAGTTGTCATCCATGACGCGCATGAAGCTTTCGACCAGGGTCGCGTCGACCACCTGACCTTTGCCCGTCTTTTCGACGTGGCGCAGCGCCATCAAAATCCCATTGACGGCAAACAACCCCGAAAGGTAATCGCCGATGTATTGCTGGGCGTAATACGGCGGTTTGTCCGGAAAACCCTGAAGCAGGCACCAGCCGGATTCGGCCTGGGCCAGCGGATCGTAGCACGCGCGGTTCAAATAGGCCGGCTCCCCGCCGAATCCCGGCGTCCCGAAGCCGCTCACATGGCAGATGACGAGCTTGGGATTGACTTCCAAAAGCATCTCGTCGGTCAGTCCCAGCTTTTCGATCCAGACGATGTTCTCGATCCAAACATCGCATTCCTTGATGAGCGAAAAGAAAATCTCCTTGGATTCGGGAACCTTCTTAAAGTTGGTTTCCAGCGCAAAGCTCAGCTTGTTTCTGGCGTTTTGCGCCCAGGCGCCGCTGATATGGGCGTCCCCACCCCGGACCTGGGGCATCTGGTGTCTGGCCGGGTCGCCTTTAGTTTTCGGCCGTTCGAGAGCGATCACTTCCGCACCGAAGTCGCTGAGCATGGTCGCCGCGAAAGGCGCCGCCACCACCGACCCGTTAAGCAAAACGCGGATGCCGGTCAGGGCGCCGAAGGCTTTCGTAAACATCGGCGCCGGTTTCTTTTCAAGTTTTTCCCATCTGTTCATATTGATTGATTTCCTTCCTTGATTATGGTGATAATGTGCCGCTCAGGCTTCCGATGGTTCGTTCATGATCATCCGGCCGACGGTGCCGCCGGTCACCTCGATCACGGCCCCGTTGACGTAGGACGACAGATCGGTTGCCAAAAATTCGATGACGTTGGCGCAGTCTTCCGGCGTCCCGAAGCGTTTCATGGCCACGTTGCGCAGGAAGGTGCCTTCGCCGGCTTTCTTATAGTTTTCCACCAGGCGGCCCGTCGCGATGAAGCCCGGGGCAATGCAGTTGCAGGTCACGTTGTAGCGGCCGCATTCCTGGGCCAGCTCCATCGTGTACTGGCGAATCGCGGCCTTGGCAGAGCCGTAGTGGGCATAGCTCCCGTCGCTATTGGCAATCAGACCACCGACGGAGATCACGTTGATCACCTTGCCGTAGCCCCTTTCCTTCATGCCAGGCACCACGGCGTTGCAGGTGTAAACCGTGCCGTAGTAATTGCGTTCCGTCACGCCGTAAAACTGTTCCCAGTTGATCTGCGCCGCCTTGTTGCCGTCCGGCGCGCCCATGCCGCCGCCGGCGTTGCAAACCAGAACATCAATCGGCCCTAATGCATCTTCAATCTTCTTGACGGCTGCATAAACTTCTTCGCGCTTGGTGATGTCCGCTTCTGCCCCGGCCGACTTCACCCCTAAGGTTCTCACTTCGTCCATGGTGCTGCCCGCCGTCATCAGTTTGGCCTCGCCTTCAAACTCTTCGTAGGATTTCAGGTTAATGTCAATCACGCCGACATCGGCGCCAAGTTCTGCCAAGCGCAGGGCATAGGCTCTCCCCAAGCCTCTCGCCGCGCCGGTCACCAATGCCACTTTGCCATCTAATCGCTTTGTCATGGTTTTCTCCTTCTCTCAAACTAACAAAACACGCCAACGTTTAATTCGAACATCGAACTTGTCTCTCTTTTATCATTTGGCATCGAATACGAACGGTCGTCTCAAAAGCAATGGACAATTTTCTCAGTTCGCCTTTTCTTTAATCCGCAATTCCGATGCCAGTTTTGGCATCATCACGCCTCTTTTTTTGAGCCTGCTTCCTGCATTCCGCTAAAACCCGGGGATTTAAGGCCCTGAATTTTTATTTTTCTTTTTGCGGCGTCGCCCTTTGGGGCGGTACGGTAAAAAAAGAAGCCGCCAAACTATGCTAAATAAGCACAGCTTCAAGCGACTTCCGTTCTTTTTTGTCCGCGATTCAAACACTCGGCCGGTTCGTCATCGCGCCGCTAAAATTGCTGATCGTCAATGCCGTATTGCTTGAGTTTTTGGTAAAAGGCACTGCGCGAAATGCCTAACACTTCAATGGCTTCCGATTTGTTCTGACACTTTTGAAGCGCCTGACAGATCAACCGTTTCTCCAGCGCCGCCGTCCGCCGTTTCAAATCAAATTCGTTGTCATCCGGATCCGGTGCTTCGGATTTCCCCTGTTCGGTTTTCAGATCCTCCGGGATCAGACGGTCGGGCAGGGCAAAAACATCGATGATTTTTTCAGAGTTCAAAATGCAGGCTCGTTCGATCACGTTCTGCAACTCGCGCACATTGCCCGGCCAGTCGTAATGGGTTAGGATGTCTATTACCGACGGCGTCACCACATAATGATCGTCCGTGAATTTTTTTATGAAATGGGTGATTAAAATGGGAATATCCTCGTGCCGATCCCGCAGGGGCGTGGTGCGAATTTCTACCACGTTGAGGCGATAATAGAGATCTTCCCGGAATTTTCCCTCCACGATCAGCGCCTCCAAATCCTGATTGGTCGCCGCGAGCACCCGAATATTCAGCGGGATTGGCTCGGTGCCGCCGATGCGCTCCACCTCCCGCTCCTGGAGTACCCGCAGTAGCTTCACCTGCATGTTCATATCCATATCGCCGATCTCGTCTAAAAAGATCGTGCCGTTTTGTGCGAGCTCGAACTTGCCGGCCTTGCCCTCCTTGCTCGCTCCGGTAAACGCGCCGCCCACATACCCGAATAATTCGCTTTCCAGCAAATTGTCCGGAATCGCCGCGCAATTGACCGTCACGAATTCTTCGTCCTTGCGCGGGCTGTTGGCGTGGATCATCCGCGCGATGATCTCTTTGCCGGTCCCGCTTTCCCCGCGAATCAAAACCGTCGAGTCGGAGGCGGCTACCTTGATCGCGAGCCCGAGGATCAGTTTCATCTGTCGGTTAACGGTGACGAATTCGCGTGACGGCAAGTCCTCAACATAGGCCGACAAGCGTTCCGACAAGTAACGGTTCATTTCCAATGTTCGCCGCAATTTGGAGTAAATACCCAGATAATTCGCAACATTGTTAAAAATCGAAACCCCGCCGATAATTTGACCGTTGTATTTCAGCGGATACGAAACGCCCTGAGAGTCAATCTTCATGGATTTCAAAAATTCCGTTTGGTGCTTGACCGGATTGCCGGTTTTCATCGCCTGAATCGCACAGGCATTGCTCCCCTCGATCTCATCCAACTGCTTTCCCAGGATTTTGCGCCGCGGCACTTTAAAAACCCGTTCATAGGATTGATTGACAAAGATTACTTTCGTCGTTGCGTCAATGATCATCACAACATCCTCGATGCTGTCCATGATCTCGTTAAAGAGTGTACTGGCAAACAATCTTTTTAATTCTTCCGGTATCATGCTGATTCTCCCCCTTCATCATTGTGCGTGCATGCGAATAACAAACATCCGTGCAGCTGGCCTGTCTCTATTTCATACACTTCTTTTTACAGAATAGCGTACTCCCACCTTTCAATCAAATAGAATTTATACTATTTTACAATTTTGCACTGTGCGAGTATCAGAATTAACTTTCATTAAAAATCGCTGTTTTCCACGCTCAAAAGATGCCAACCCGTCGACCTTTTCGTTTAAAATTAATGCATGGCTAAAATCATTAACATCATTTTAAACAAGCCATCATTTTGGCATCTCATTTGCGTCATTAAAACAATAGCGGTATCAATCCTATTCATATATTATCGGGCATTGTTTTCAACACCGCTGTTTTACTTACATTTTTGGAGGAGGTAATGTAATGAGTTTAAAGGCAACGGTTTTTTTTGCAATATGGACATCGTTTTTCTGTTCCGTATTTAACTGGCTGTATATGCTTTGCCCGGTTTTGCAAGGGCATCCCTGGATCATGTTCATTTGTCTGGCGGTTTTTTTCGGATTGAATTCGACCCACAAGGATGTGCCGCATTTGATCGCAAGCTCCGCCTGCGGGGTGTTCTGGGGGCAAATCGATCTGTGGCTGATGACCTTCGGCGTCTTCGGCTCGGCGCTGTTTGGTTTTATGCCCATTTTGGTCGGCACGGCCATCACCATGGTGCTGCATATTTTCTTCTTCGCCAAAACACCGGTCCGCGATGTGCCCATCATCTTCGCCTGTGTCGCCCTGACATTCGCAACTAAAGTCGGCCTGCTCGACGGTCCCGGTATCCTCGGCTTATTCCTCAGCGTACTGATCGGCCTTGTGCTGTGCGGTATCTGCGCCGTCGGCCAGCAAATCGGCATGAAAAAATTCCCGCTGCCGGAAAGCAACGACTAAATTTTAAATTCAAAATAAAAAGGAGAGAACAATGGCAAAACGAATCAACACGGTTTTAGGTCCCATCGACGCGAAGGATCTCGGCAAGACCCTGATGCACGAACACCTGATCTACGGCTTCTGCGGCTTCCAGGGGGACGCCACCCTCGGCGGCTTCGACGAGCTGCGCTGCATCAAGGAAAACATGAAGTGGCTCACGCCCCTGCGCGATCAATACGGCTTTAAGACCATCGTCGATGCGACCAATAATGAATGCGGCCGCGATCCGTGGTTTCTCGCGAAGATGGCCACCATCATGGATCTGAACATCATCTGTTCCACCGGTTATTATTACGAACCAGCCAGCGCCTATATGTATTGGAAATTCCGCAGCGGCTTCGCCGATGTCGAAACGGAAATCTATGAAATGATGAAAACCGAAATGACCGAAGGCATCGGCAACACGGGCATCAAGGCCGGCGTCATCAAGCTGGCCACCAGCAACGGCGAAATTACCCCCTTCGAAGAAAAATTCTTCAAAGCGGCGGCGCGCACCAGCCGCGACATCGACGCCACCATCATCACCCACACGGAGCTGGGCACCATGGGGCCGGAACAGGCCAAGCTGCTGACGGAGAACGGCGTTGATCCGAAGAACATTTCCATCGGCCACATGTGCGGCAATACCGATCTCGATTATCACGAACGCGTGCTGCAATACGGCGTCTTCGATTGCTTCGACCGCTTCGGCCTCGAAGGCGATCTTTTCCACACGCCCACCGACGCCGAGCGCTGCGACGTCATTGCCGCCCTGATCAACAAGGGCTACGAAGATCAGATTCTGATGAGCCATGACTCTGTCACCGTTGAACTGGGCCGTTTCCACGACAAAGACGCCGATCCCAACATGGCGCATGCCAATATCTTAAACATCCCGAGCCGGATCATTCCGATGCTTAAGGAACGGGGCGTCTCCGACGCGCAACTCGAAAAGATCTTCGTGACCAATCCGGCCACCGTTTTGAGCTGATCCTCCAAACTCTCAACACAAAAACCCCCCGGATTCGAATAAAAGGGAATCCGGGGGTTTGAATTGCCGCGTTTTTACAAAAGGTAAATCGGCAGTTCGTGCATCGCGTCGCGCTTCTTTTTCGCTTCAGCAGCTTCTTTTGCCGCTTTGGCCTCCGCTTCAGCTTTGACTTTCTTTTCAGCCGCGGCTTTCGCTTTCTTTTTGGCCTCAGCCTTGGCTTTCGCCTCGGCCGCTTTTTTCGCTGCTTCCTTTGCTGCAGCTTCTTTCGCCGCTTTAGCCTTTGCTTCTGTTTTCACTTTCTTTTCAGTCTCCGCCTTCTTTTTAGCTGCTGATTTTTCGGCCGCTTCCTTCGCCGCAGTGTCGTCTTCTTTCACCTCGGCCTTGGCGTTCTTTTCGTTGGCTTCCGCCAGCACCTCTGACGCCACTGCGCCGTTACTCGCCTTGACCGTTTCCGCATGGTTCTTCAATTCCGATTTGAGCTTGTTCTTTTTGGCCATTTAAAATCCCCCTTTTGACTCAAGTTCCTCAAACAATGCCGTATAATCCGCAGCGCCGTTCGCCCTTGGTTTGTATTCAAAAATCGACTGTTTAAAAATCGGCGATTCCACCAGCGCAATATTCTTGCGGATGGTTTGTCCGATAAATTGATCGCTGAAATTCTGCTTGAGATTATCGTACTGCAGCCGGTTGATATTGTTGCGTCCGTCGTGCATCGTGGCAAAGATAAAGCTGATCGTCTTCTCGACGCCCAGCGACTCGCCCACATAGGCCAGGGTTTCCTCCAGCAGATGCACCCCGTCGACCGCGTAATACTCTGTCTGCACCGGCACTAAAATTTCATCCGTCGTCACCAGCGCATTGGTCGTCACCACCGAAAACGACGGCGAACAATCGATGAGACAATAGGCATAGCGATCGCAAATGGGCTCCAGTTTGCGTTTTAAAATAAACTCCCGGCCCACCATGCCCGAAAGCCTGGGATCAATGGTGGCCATGAGCAAGCTCGACGGAATGATATCCGCGCGCGCATTCAGCGGGATCAGCACGTCATCCAGCGCTTTGTCGCCGGTCATCAGATGGTAAATGCAGGGGCGCTCGAGATCGTAATCCATCAGGGAGTTGGTGAGATTGGCCTGCATGTCGCAGTCCACATAGAGCACGCGCTGCCCGGCCGCCGCGGCCTTTTGCTCCAGCAAATAACCGAGGTTGATCGCCGACGTCGTTTTACCGCAGCCTCCTTTTAAATTGAAAAAACTGATGGTCTTCACAGACTCCCCCCCTTGCTGCACGGTTTGACTGTTTTATTTTGTCCGCACTCTCTGCCGACGGCTTCCAAAAGTACGCTCAAAATAAAGCAGGATATCCGGAACACTTCAGCCATGCCCCGGATACCGTGATGCCATAGATCCTTTAACAAATTAGAGAATCAGCTTGCGCACGTCTTCATGCGGAGATGCAATCACGCTGGTGCTGGTGATCACGCCGTATTCTCTCATCGCGTTTTCCGCCGCCTTGACCGCCTGCTTCACCGGGGAGACTTCGCCGGTTAAAACAACGAAGGCCTTGCCGCCGAGACCGCGAGCCATGCGCACGTCAACCAAATGGATATTAGCCGCCTTGACAGCCGTATCCGCGACCACAATCGCAGAAATCGCATTGATCGTTTCGATAATACCGATAGACTGAACCTCGTCCACCTCCGTATTCGCCATGAGCGCGGGAAAAACCGCCGGGTGAATATTCGGGATGACGTGGGATTCAACCACAAAGATGCCACCGACCACTTCGCCGTTTTTAACAGAAGATCTGACAGCGCCAACGTCGCCGGAAATAATGGTAA
Source organism: Pseudoramibacter faecis (assembly GCF_036289405.1). NCBI lineage: Bacteria > Bacillati > Bacillota > Clostridia > Eubacteriales > Eubacteriaceae > Pseudoramibacter > Pseudoramibacter faecis. Next base: position 9,103 of record NZ_JAYFFI010000026.1, read on the forward strand.
TGTATTTCCCGGGGCAGATGGGTGTCGCCGTCACTAATTCGACACTTCCGGATTTGAGCATTTGATCAGTGGATTCGATGCCGATAGGGATGCTTTTATATTCAATAAAACCTATTGCGTTTTTCAACTTTCCACTTCTTTCTCTAATGCATGTGCATCAGGCTTCGCCTGCCGCACGATTAAACACCGCTTGACGTTCCAAGTTTAGGCATGAATCGTGATTTTGCCATCGCCCACGGCGGTGACCTTCCCATCGATGCTTGCAAAAACGCGGGCGCTTAATGCACCTTCCGGAATTTCTCCGATCACCTGTCCGCGCGTCACGGTGTCGCCGACGGCCACGACAGCCTTAGCCGGCGCCCCGATGTGCTGGGACAATTGAATATTGACTTCCGTGAAAGTCTTCTTGCAGGCTTCCATCGGAGCCGTCTTGTCAAATTCGTCAAGACCTAAGCGTTTGGTCAGTCTATGAACATTAAAATGTTTCTGTTCAATAAAGGGATGAGCCGTTTTCGGTGCGTTGTGATGCGGGTTCTTGATGCCGGCTTTGCTCAGTTCGCCCTTCAGGTATTGGTTGACCTTCCAGGGCTGCAGATCGTGCACGCAGGCATATTCACACAGGCCGCATTCGCAACACAGAAATGCGTTGGTCGGTGCCGCCACCGGATCACAGGTACCGGCGTAGGCCGCGATGCGCATCATTTTGTGCGGCCACAGATCGTGACCGAGCATGTTCCGCGGGCAAACTTCCGAGCACAGGCTGCACTGCATGCAGGCGGTTGCCGCCAGCTTCAGCGAATCTTTAAAGCTTCTCGTTTTCGAGATGATCAGCGAGTGATCCTTCGGCAAAACGATCAGCCCCTTGGTGCCTTTGGTGATATAAGAATCCTCACTGACGATCTTGCCCATCATCGGGCCGCCGTTAACGACCACATAATCCGAGATGATCGGGCCGCCGGCCAGCGCCAGGGCTTCCTTCACGGCAATGCCCAGCGGCACCCTGGTCGTGATCCGTTTTTTTACCTTGCCAGTAACCGTTAAATATTTGTCAATGACCGGTTTTTCTTCGGTCAGATAATCGTGGATATTTAAAAGCGTCTCCACGTTCATCACCAATGCACCAACGGCGAGCGGAATGCCTCCTTCCGGCACGATGCGTCCGGTCGTTTCATAAACCAGGGTTTGTTCATCGCCGGCTGGATAGAAGTTATTCAAAATGCAAAGCTTGATTTTCGGATAGTCCTTCAAAAGATTGTTCAGATTGTTAATCGCCGGAACATATTTCTTTTTCAGACCGATAATTCCCTCCTTTGCCTGGGTGTGATCCATAACGGTCTGAAGAGCCTCCAGCATGTCGGAAGCCCTCAGATCCATTAATTGTTGGTCCACGCGCAGCAAGGGTTCACATTCAGCACCGTTGACAATCACCACATCTGCCGTCGCGTCAATTTTGACGTGTGTCGGAAAGGTCGCTCCGCCGGCGCCGACAATGCCGGCGCGCTTTACCTTGTCAACTAAGCTCATGAGCAACTCTCCCGTAATTATTTGATATTAAAGGCGTCGCAAAGAACACATCTTCTTCTTCTTGCGAAAGATCTGGCAGAGGTCAGACCTTCCCCGGTCGGACCGGCGATGGTGAAGGTCGGATAGCCTTCGCCGCCGATGCCGAGCCCGGCGTAGGACGGGCCGTTCTTCACAAAGATGGTCGCGGCGATTTTCTTGCCCATCAGGGACAAAGCGTCAACGTTCTTGGAATGCATGGTGGCCGTGTGGCGGTTGCCGTGCTCCAGATCGCAGGCCAGATCGATTCCTTCGTAGACATTGTCCACGCGGACGATCCCGAGAATCGGCATCATCAGCTCGATCTGAACCAGCGGATGATCGGCCGGGCATTCGCCGATGAGCACACGGGTGTCATCCGGCACGTCGAGGCCGGCTGCCTTGGCGATGTATTTCGCGCTCTTGCCGACATAGTCGCGGGAAACGCGGCCGTCGGGCGCCACCATGGCCGCCAGATCGTCGAGGGCTTTTTTGTCCTTGATTTCGTAGGCGCCGTTTTTCTTCATGTTGAAGATCAAGTAGTCCGCCACCTGATCGACGACGACGACTTCTTTCTCGGCGATGCACGGCAGGTTGTTGTCGAGGGTGCAGCCGTCGATGATGTCCTTGGCTGCCTTTTCGATGTCGGCGGTTTCGTCGACGAGTGCCGGCGGGTTGCCGGGACCGGCGCCGATGGCCTTCTTCCCGCTGGAAAGCACCGCTTTCACCACGCCCGGGCCACCGGTTGCGCACATCATGCGCACCAGCGGATGGTGCATCAGTTTATCGGCGGATTCCATGGTCGGATTCGCCGTGGTAACGACCAGGTTGGCCGGACCGCCGGCGGCAGCAATCGCCTGGTTAACCAACTTCACGCAGTAAATGGATGTCTGCAGTGCGCCCGGATGCGGTGCATAAACAATCGCATTGCCGGCTGCCAGCATCCCGATGGAGTTATTAACGATGGTTTCGTTCGGATTGGTCGACGGGCAGATCGCACCGATCACCCCAAAGGGTGAAAGTTCGAGCAGCGTCAGACCTTCATCTCCGGTCCAGCAGTCTGCCTGCAGGTCTTCCATGCCCGGCGTCTTTTCAGCACACACGTAGGCTTTTTTCACTTTGTCGTCGTAGTTGCCCATGCCGGTTTCTTCAACGGCCATGTGCGCAACGGTTTCGACCACTTCTTTTTTCGTAAATACTTTGCGAATTTCTTCGATCACTTTATAACGCAGAGACAGGGGTGCCATTTTGTAAACCTCCCAGGCTGCGTTCGCTGCTTCAATCGCAGCGTCGATGTCCTGGAAGATCCCGTCTTTGCCGTCGACAACCGCCGCACCCGGTGCGTCGGCTGTTTCGACCCCTTCGATTGAGCTTAAAACCTTCTTGACAATCGCTTCAATGCCAGCTGTATCTATATTCATACTGCCTCCTCCTGAAAATTATTCTGTCTTTAAAACCGCGAGCCCGGCTTCAGCGATGGCCATGTCCTGGTCGGCTGTGCCGCCGCTGACGCCGATCGCGCCGATCTGTATCCCGTCGACGATGAGCGGGTAGCCGCCGCCGAAAGTGACGATCCGATTGTCGTTGGTGAATTGAATCCCAAAGAGTGGACTGTCTTCCTTGGCCAGATCCTGCACCGCAGAAGTGGGGCACTTCAAAGCGTTGGCTGTGTAGGCCTTGTTCTGCGAAATGTTGATGCTGGCCAGCAGGGAATCCTTCGTGCGTTCGTAATACGCGAGATTACCGCCGATATCGACAGCCGAGAACACAATCGGCACTCCGAGTTCCTGCGCTTTCACGCGGGCGCCGGCAGCGATGCGTTTGGCAAGGATGAGCAGCTGTTCGCTGTCGGTTTCTTCAAATGCAGTCACTGGTTTGCCTCCGGTTTCACGATTTTCCTTGCTGTCTTCAAGGTTGCGTCTTGCAACTTCCCGGACCGATTCCTCAAATTCTTCGACCCGTGCGAGCACAAAGAGCAAATCCGACAGTCGGTTGACGAACTTCACCGTTTCCGGCCGAAGCTGCGCATTTTGCCCCCTGTATTCGACGATTTTGCGTTCCCCCCGACGGACGACCGTCCGCGCAAAGTGAAGCGCTGCCGAAGCGGCATTTCTGCCCGGGATAATGAATTCTTTCTGCGGGCCGATCATCTGAAGAAAGCGGTCTATGGTTTTTTCCATAAAATCCACATCTTCCTGACCGACTTTGTCCTTGAGCATCTTCCAGCCCTTTTCATCGCTGGCCAATTCCGCTTCAAGGATGTAAATCCTTTGTTCTAAGAAATGGAGGATTTCTTTGATTTCCGTGTCTTTAACCAGCGCATGCGCAATGCCGATCGCCGCCTGGGCTTCGTCCATTGTGCCGTACGCGTCAACACGAATGTCGTCTTTCGCTGCGCGGCTGCCGCCGAACAAACCGGTGGTCCCTTTGTCGCCGCCGCGTGTATAAACATTCGGCATCTGCCATCCTCCTACAATGTTTTTTTGACGTCGGAGGTCTGGATTTCATCCACAATCCCGACGATGGTCATGTCAAGGGGCGTCGCCTTGTCGCCATACACGAATCGCGCCGTACTCCCGGTGGTGACGATCACGGTTTCGCCGATGCCGGCGCCCACCGTATCGACCGCGATAGCCGTCGACTGACTCGAGTATTTTTCAAACTGGCTGTCTTCGTTGATCTTTTTGATGATCATCAGTTTACAGCCAACCAAATGCGGATCCTTTTGCGTTGAAACAATGGTTCCAACCACTTTTGCTAAATGCATGCGATCACCTACTCTCTAACGAGCGTTATGTCATATTCATTAGCCGTTTCGATCGCAAAGGTCGTGACAATGGCATCCGCCTTGACTTTAATCACTTTGTGAGCACGTCTTTCCATCACGTCTTTCCGACTGACGATGTGAGAGGTGATCACGTCACTGACCGCTGCTGTTTCTGAACGGTTCGCAGCTGCCGGAGCGGCCGCTTCCGCACCGGTTTCGCTCGCAGCTTCCGGCACCGGTTCGCCGGCGACTTCATCCGCGCCGGCCGGCGTCTGAGCACAAACGTCATAAAGATCGTCTGCCGCACAAAGCTGCATATCGAAATCCCGAAGCGCCTTCAAATTATCGACCATCACCTTGCGGTAGCCCTTCGGCGATTTGCCCATGCCCAGCTTTTGTCTGAGCGCGTTGTCCGGGCAGGCGCCATCAACGGCGCACACAAAGGGGACACCGGCCATCAGGCCGTGGTTGATCAGCGTGAGCATCACGTTGTCCGCAATGCCGTGGGCGATCTTCGCCGCGGTGTTGATGGTGGTTGTCGCAATGATAATCCGATCGACGTCGTAAAGTTCCTTCTGCGGGGCATCCGTTTCGCTGGTGTGAATCGTGTCGACGCCCAAAGTCTTTTTGATATATTCCGGATCAAGGACCTTCGTCGAATTGTCCGACATAAAGACTTTCAGCTGCCAGCCATCTTCCCGTAACTTTGCCAGCGAATTCATGGCTTCTTTAAAGCCGATAGCGGCACCAGAGAAGCAAACCAATGCGGTCTTTGGTCTATTTTCCAACCGTTTGATGACTTCAGCAACGATCTTTTGAATCAAGCTGTTCAGAAAATCTTCATTGTTCATCAAATCTTTTAAGTCCAATTGATCACCACATTTCTCACTGAATGAGCCGGTCGCCTAAAGCTTGCAGTTAAATGCAATGCCCAGCGGCGTGACCAGCAATGGCTCGACAGGCTTGACGGTTTTAATGCCGATTTCCCGTTCGAAGACGCTCTCGAATTTTTTGAATTCGCAGGCCCCGCCGACGACATAAATCGTATCGACATCGTAACCTTCAATATAACGGCGGACGATAGCCGCCATCTTTTCGACCGTCGGCTTGACCAGCGGGAAAATTTGATCCTCGGATTCGTGGATCTTTTTCTCTTCCGCTTCGTCAAAGCCGATGTGGTAGGCTCCCGCGATGACAAGGCTCATATGGGTTCCCCCTGTCGCTTCGTCAGCCGTGAAAACCACATTCCCGTGATCGATGATCGAGATCCCCGTGGTGCCGCCCCCGACATCGACCACAGCGCCGTTCTCGATACCGAGGACCGTCGCGGCGGCGGTGGGTTCGTCCAACACGTTGGTCACGTTAAAATCACAGGACTCCACAACATTGGCAATGATTTTGGTGTTGCCTTCAATGATGCCCGGCGGGATGGCCGTTGCCGCCGGCGCGTTCGATAAATCGACGCCCAGCCGCTCTTCGATCTGACGTTTCAGATCCTTGACGATGTCCACCGCGCCAATATAGTCCACGACGATGCCGTCCCGCACCACATGTGCGCTTTTGGTGGCTCCGGCAACCGGCTTGTTGTTTTCATCCACCACGGCCACGACGATATTAGCGGTCCCGAGGTCGACGCCGACTTTTAGTTTTCCTTCGTAGGGGGCGACCTTTTGATCCCGGATCAGTTCATTAAACGCTAAAATGGTATCGTTGCCGCTTTTCCAGTCCATCATCCGCTTCTCCTGTCTGCCTATGGCATCGTCCTTCGATGCCTGTCTGCGCTCGCGCGCCTTTCCGTATCCGGTCTTGAGGCCGGTATTCATGATTATTTCTCAGCTTTTGCCGCCTTGTCCGGCATGCTTTCTTTGGTGCCCGACGCGGGATGAAACTGATCGCCGAAGGTCGGAATATTCCAATACACTTCGGGACGGTATTTATCCTCGATCGTTTCGGGATCAAAGCCCTTCGTCTGCGTGTTGTAGATATAGGGCAGGATGCCTTCGGAAGGTCTTGCAATCACCTTGACCGACTGAACGCCGTTTCCCTTGTCACACGCGGCACTGCCGGCCTCGCATGCGGCCTTAACAGCGCCGACATCCCCCAGCACCTTGACCACGTGCATGCCGCCGCCTCTGCTGGACTCAATGCCCAAAAGCAGAACATTAGCCGATTTGACCATCGCGTCGGCGGCTTCAATTGCTGTCGCTAAACCTTTGGCTTCAACCATGCCTAATGACTGTCGCATAGGCGTCTCCTTTCTTTAAAGTGAGATGGCACGGCGCTTACAGCGCCTTGAACGGCATCCGTTTGATCACTCTGGCCGCGTTGGCTCCGAGGCTTCTGTAATTTTCTTCCGTGTTCTGCGCGCTAATCGAGAACAGCGGTTCATCTTCCTTGAGTTTGATATGGTGCAGGACAATCTCGGAACTGTCAATGCCGATGCCTACGCCAAGATGAGAAGCCTCAGCTGCCTGATACGCAAGATATAAAGCTGTATCCGGGTCTTTTTCCTCCGCCGAATAGGGAAGGCCTTCTTCTTCGATTCCCAAAAGGATCTCCGTGATGACATCCTTCGGAACCGCATTTTTCACGTGAAATACTTTGATTTCCGGCTTTGGCGCGTCAAAACTTGCGTGCATCTCAGTCACCTTCGGTATAGGCCAAAACCAGACCGGTTGCCACGGCGTTTCTCGGGCCTTCCGTCGCGCGGATATTGGCGCGGCCGGCCACGATAGAATAACGCGACAAGGCGTCGGTGATGAGCTGCGGCACTTCAAAATCGAGGGCAGAACCGCCGACCATGGTCACAAATTCAATATCCCGCGCATTGCCCGTCGGGCTGACCCGTTCGAGCGCGCGGATCGCGTTGACCACAAAAACCTTGCGCTTCGCATCCTGACGGACCTGACGCACCCGTTCGACGGTGATGTCTCCCGGCAGCGGCGACATCCCATTCGGCGTTAAAATAACGGTGCGGGCAAAGGTTCTCGGATCCAGAGGCGAATCGAAAAACTGAACCGACCCGTCCTCGTGACGGATGTGGAAGAGCGATTCGACGCGGGCGACCGGATATTTCTTCAGGTCCTCCGCGATGCCTCTGTCGTCCAAACCCAGCTCAGAGCCGATGAGCATAGTCACCATGTTCCCGGCGCCTGCAAGGTGAATAAAATGAATTTCTCCGGCGCGGTTGATGATGGCCGCGTCGGTCGAACCGGCGCCCATATCCAAAATAGTCATGGGCTTGTTGGCGCCCGGCGTGGTCAGAGCGCCGTGAATGGCCATTTCCGCTTCGACGCCGCCGACTTCGACCTTCACGCCGAGTTCCTTCTCAAGTTCTTCGGCGATCATGCCCATCTGCAGCTTGTCGGCACGGACCATGGCGGCGATCCCCACGGCATTTTCCATGGAAAATTCGTTGGCCATCCCTCCCTGCACCTGCTTGGGCACAAAGGTATCAACCGCCAAGATATCCTGAATCAGAATTTTATCCGGTGTCTGCTTGGTCAAGTTGGACATCACCTGGCGCACCCGTTCGAGCATGCCGCCGGCGTTGGTGCCTGGTTCCCCGGTCACGTCGCCGATCGGCGCCACGGAACGAACCGCTTCCATGATTTCGTCCGCACCGGCATCCACATCAATTTCGGTCTTCTTGTTGTCACCCTGGATGATGATTTTCCCCGCCGGAATCCGACGTTCTTTAACGTCGCCGGCCGGTGTTTTGATCACCACGGCTGATCGATTGCCGATGAGGGCCCGCGAGATCGGAACGACCTGTTTGGTTTCATCGGAAGTCAAATCAAAAACGGTCGCAATCCCATAGGGGTTCGACAACTGATCGATCACCTTTCCGGATTCGGCCACTTCGACTGCGGCGCGCATGCCGAGCGGCACCTTATCGATCAGCCCGACCTCATCGACGATTGGAATCTTTTTCTTCAATCGATTATTAATCAAAACGCCGTCATCCCGTTGGACAATGGCGCCGTTAACATGTATTCCTTTTGCAGCGGCTTCGTTAATCATCGCTGAAGAAGTTTCAAAATCCACTTTTCTCGGAACGACAACAATAACAGCGTCGCCGGGGTTCTTCGATTTCAGATCCCGAATATTCACGGTATCCCCAACGCCGGTCCCCAATCCACCCGGCGTGGATGGATTGTGACCGATCATTGTTGATTCTGTGATAATTGTTTCTGTGATTGTTTCCATCGCCACATCCCCGATAACGGGAGCGGCTTCGTTTAATCGAACCAGATCGACATCGTCGAGGGTCAGACTCGCTTTTTCAAGGGCTTGTTTCAATGAAGCGAACACACCGTGGATATTCTGTCTTGTTCCTTTAATGCCGGTCGTCGGGACAATGCCGCTGGCCAAAAATCCGGCTTCGTGATCTGCCACGCGAGCCAGTGCAGTTTCGGTGCTGGCATTCCCGATGTCAATTCCAGCTATAATCATGTGTTTCCTCCAAACAATCCTATGCGATCCAGGAATTTATTTAAATTCTTTGGTTCTCTTTCTCTTGTAGCCGATGGCAGCCGCTTCTTTAACGAGCTGAGCGCTGACTTTAGCGCTGTACTTGTTTTCGAGTTCGTCTGCAATGGCCAAAAGTTCGTCTTTGGTGGAACGATACGGACGCAGCGCATTGTAGATTTCCAGAAGACGGGCATCCGGAACGGCGATCAGTTCCGCCGCGCGGCGCAGGTTGATCCCAAAGGCGTCACGGCCGACAGAGTCGGCAACCTGAGCCTGGAGTTCCAGCGTCGCCGGATTGATTCTGAGGTCTTCGGCTTTGAGGGTTCCGTCGAGGACTTTAGCCAAAGTCACATCTTTCAGCGGCACACCCGTTGCGGAGACGATCAGTTCCGGACGTTTGTCGCCCAGCGGGTAATCAGCGTCTGTGACCTGCGCGCCCTTCGGCGCTTCAGCTGCCGGCGCATCGCTGGAGGACATCGATGCCATGACCTGTTTGACAATTTGTTCTAACATTTGTTCTTGTGTCATCATTTTACCTCCAATTATTTGTACGCGATCTGCATGTTGACCGGTTTTTTACCCAGAACAACATCCTGGACTTCCTTCAGATAGAGCAGAGCAGCGCGCGCCTGGAATGCAGGACGGGCCATCTGGTCATTCTTGACCGGAACTGGAGCCGGGCTTTCGCCCTTCGCGTATTTTGCTGCGTTTTTGCCGATCTGGCGATAGGTATCGAGGTCGATCAGCGGGCACTGGGAGAACAGTTCGAGGTTCCCCAGCTGCGGCAGATCCACCTGGTGAATCAGCGCAGTCCCACGGGACTGGATACCGATGGCAATGCCGGAACCGGAAAGTTCAGCACAATCGTGTCCGATAACGGCGACGTCACCGGAACGGTAAACTTTGACAACACGGGCTTTGAGACCTTCTTCTTCGATGCCGGCGATCATTTCACGCAGAATTTTTGCGTGGGGAACGCCCAGAATATTGGCCTGCTGGTTTTCACCAAAAGCGGCAGAGATACCGATAACAACTTCGTCAGCTGCGGTGCCTTTTTCTGCTTCGCCATCGGGGGTGAGAACCAATTCTTCTGCCGGGACGACTGTGGCAGCCGGTGCTGTCGGAGCAGCTTCTGCGACCGGTGCGGTGTCAGAAGACATTTCTTTAATGACATCTTCGATGATGGATTTTAGCAATTGTTCGTTAACAGCCATTCTATACACCCCTCTCACTAAATTGTTGCCGGGTCATCTGCCCACGGAATATCGGAAATTTCTTTCCAGCGTTCAGCGGAGATCTGATAACCGGTGCCGACGCCATGGTAGTCATTCTTGTAGTTAACAGCGGAAATAACTTCCCAATCTTCCGACAATTTAGAAGCGGTGTGCAGATAGTCGCCGGCACACTTCTGGAACTGGATGTTGAAGACGGATTCTGCCACATCGTGGAAGCCGGCGCGGTCGAGGGCTTTGATAAAGTCGACGGCGGTAGCGCCGCGGCCAAGCAGATCGTCAACGGCTTTGAGGTCAGCGACGACATCGCGGTCGGGCATGTCCTGAGAACCGTTCGCATAAGTTGCCGCTTCGACTTCGGCGTCTGTGATTTCGGTCAGTCCGAGTTCTTTAAACAGCCCCTGAATCGCACGGGCAGCTTTGGCACGGGCGGCAACGACGGTGTCTTCATCAGCGGGCTGCAGACCGGCATCGATCTTCAGGTCGCGCTGGATGACGTTCCAGTCGTCATAGTCTTCGGCATCCCAGTTGGAGCCGGCAAACATGTTGTCGTAGTTCGGTGTTGAAGAGTAGCCGGAGCAGATATAGTCCGTCCCGGGAATCATCTGCATCAAGGAACGAGCGACACGGCGCAGGTCGGAGTGGGTGAATGTCTGGTCATTGGATGAGGCACATTCGAGGTCGAGGCAGGCAGCCAGCAGGTTTTCTGCGAGGATTTCGCGGATACCGCCGGGAACGGCGGCCGGAACGCCGACACAGGAAACGGAGCCGTTCTGGGTCCCCTGGACGCCGGCACCTCTTGTGACATACAGGCAGCGCGCTTCGAGGTACAGCATAGAGTGCCCTTCGGCATAACCCATCTGAACTTCAGAACCGGAACCGGAAGTGAAGCGCATCTTCAAACCGCGGGAGGCATAGCAGGATGCCAGGAACGCTTTGGAGTACGGCGTATCGTCACCGTCCATGAACACCGGTTCTGTCCCGTAAACGGAAATGGTTTCAGCATACGCCGTGTAGCCGCGCATCCCAAGATCGAGTTCCGTCGCTTCTTCAACCGCACACTGGGTCAGGATCCCCGGACGGCCGACATTAGCGCCGATCATGATGCCCAGCGCGTTGAACGGTGCATAACGGGCGACGCCAACCGTTGTTTCCATTTCGTCGAAACCGCGGATTGCCGCTTCGGCAGCATCGGCTGCAATCTGAACCATGTTGTCTTTAACGTTGGTGACGTGGCACTGATTGGAAGGCATCAGACGCGCACGCATCTTGTTTTGTGCCATCATCATTTCCAGAACGGACATGTGGCCGAGGACTTCGGTCATCTTAGCCGGGGTAACGGCTGTTGTGATTTTGATGATGTCTTTTCTGGCAACGTTGATATCGACGAGCATATTGGCAATGGTCAGGGAATCCACTTTCATTGCTTCTTCAGCGTCATCGATGTGAATGGCGTAATCAGCGATAAACTGATCGAGCATATCGAATTCATCTCTGGTCTTGCCGTCCATTTCGACAATAACACCATTTTCAACCTTGATACTCGGCTTCGGGTCAAGGTCGGAGTTCATCGCGATCAGACCGACTTCCGGCCATTCGGTGACGAATCCGTCTTTTTTAACCGGGCGTGCATCCAGAGCTTCAAATCTTTTTGATCTCATTGAGTCATTCCTCCTTAATTCTCTTTGACTGATTAGATGTGGGAGCTAATCATTAAATGTAAGGAGTTGTGGTTGACGGACAAGGTCCGCCCAGAGCAGAGAGGGCCTGGATACCGGCATCGCGGGCAGCGCGAACGGCCTGACGGACCGCACCGGCGTCGCCGTATACGTTGATGAAGCCTTCGTTCGAGGATTTCGTGCCGTGATCCGGCGAGCAGTAGCTGA
>NZ_JAYFFI010000027.1:0-9007 GCF_036289405.1 Pseudoramibacter faecis
TACCCATCGTTTGATTCCTTCTCCAAAGCAGTAAGGAACTATATAAACTACTACAATAACGAACGGATCCAGAGCAAAACAAAATGGATGCCTCCTGTAAAATACAGGAGAACATCCATCTATTGCTAACCTAGGTTCCAATAATGTGTCCAGGATTTTGGGTACATATCAGCCTTGAAGCCTGGGAACCGTCTTTTTTTGACGGCATGGTTGTCTCAGACCTCGACATCCGGCGCGAGAGCCGATTCCGTGAGGCCGAAGAGCGTCTGCATGCTGGCGTGGGCCGTCACCTCCATGTCCAGCGGTGTGAGCACCACGTAGCGGTGGTTGACGGCGTAATCGTCATAGCTCAGATCTTCACGGCTGTCCTGGTGGTTGGGCCGCACGGCCATGTCGTAATAGTCAAAAGTTCCGTCGCTGGTGTGGGCATAGGTGTTGGTGTAATTGTGACGGCGCCCCATGCGGGAGACCACGGTTCCCCGGATGGCGTCGGCGGGGCAGTTGGGAATGTTGACATTCAGCACATAGTCCCGGTTGGTCGGTTGATGGATGAACCAGCGGGCGGCCTTAAGCGCGTATGCGGCCGCATAAGTATAGTCATAGGTTTCGCCGCTGTTGAGGGAGATGGCCATGGCGGGCACGCGATTGAAATAGCCGGCGGAGGCCGCGCCGACCGTGCCGGAGTGGAGAATGTCGAAGGCGACGTTGGAGCCGTGGTTGATGCCGGAGATGAGCAGCGCCGGCGGCTCGGGCAGCAAGGCGTTCAGGGCGATGTCCACGGCGTCGTAGGGCGAGCCCCAGACGCGAAAACCTTCGATGTCCGCTTCGAATTCGGCTGCCTGCACCGCAAGCTTGCCGCGGACGGTTTTGCTGTGAGATTTGGCCGATTGGGGCTCGGCCGGCGCCGAGACAATCACCCGGCCGAGCCGGCTCAGCGCCCGGGCCAGCGCGTGGATGCCCGGCGCGTCAAAACTATCGTCGTTGGAAATCAAAATGGTGGAAGTCATGGTGTTCCTTTCTGTGCTTCACTTGTCGATGGGGGTCCGGTTAGCATCGAATTACTTGTTATTGTATAGGATCGGCCGCGCCGATTCAAGGTTTAAACTTTGCCGATCGGAGTATATGGTCGTATTTGACAGTTCGGGCGCCGGCTTTTATACTAAAAGCATCCGCGAAACGCAAACGCATTTAAAACGCAACTAAGGAGGGACGATGGGATCGTTGGGACGACAATTAAAAAGACGGCAGCAGCGGATGGGCGAGAAGATCGATCGGCCGCGCCCGCGGCTTGGAACGGATCGGCTCGTGATTAAAGTGGTGGGTGAGCGCAAGGATGAATGCCGGGAGATGGTGGCTAATGCGAGACAGGCCGTGGCCATTGCCGGGCTCGACGCTGAGGTGCGCTGCGTGGCCGGCCGGGGGCAGGGCGCGGCCCATCGCATTTTTCAGACGCCGGGCATGCTCATTGACGGCAGGCGCATCGTGATGGGGCGCACACTTCCGATGGATGCGATGCTCAAAACGCTGAAGGCATTGGGGTATACCGATGAGAAATAATCCGATGCTGCTCGTGATCGTGGAGCTCGTTTTTGGCGCGATCGGGAATGGCCTTCCGGAATTACGCTGCCGGCCATTGAGAACGGCGGCGCTTGACAGCGATGCCGGATTCCGGTAGAATAAAAACGATATCATAACCGGAAGAAGACAGTCCGGTGTTCGGTGAAGCGCAGTAGTGCCCACCATGCGAAGGCACGGCACAAACAAATTAAAACGGAGGAACCCCAATGAGAAGAGGCAGACACCCATTGAGGACGGCTATTTTTCAATTGATTTTCGGCATTGTCATGTTTGTCCTGGCGTATTGGAACCACGCGGCGGGAGATCCCCGCAGCATGACGTGGAATATCATTTTAGGCGTGGTGGCCATCGGGATGGCCGCTGTATGGCTGTTGGCTTTCATCAGAAATCAATAATAAAATATAATCAAAAAGCACCGGCGCATTTGATATGTACCCTCTTTACTGGACATCCAGTAAGGAGGGTATTTTTATGGCGCCTCCCGCAGAAAACGCGGCGGTTTGTTGGCGAGAAAAAAGGATAGCAGGATAAGGCCGCAGCCAACGGCGCCGATCCAGGTCAGGGTTTCGCGGAGGATAAGCACGCCGAGGATGGTGGCCGTCGCCGGGGTGATGGCCAAAAACAGGCTCGCGCGATCCGAGGTGGTGCCGGACTGGGCGTAGGGCTGAATCGCAAAACCGAACACCGAGCACACCACCGCGAGATAAAGGACCGGCGCCCAGACGTCCGGGGCTTCCGGCAGGCGGGGCGTTTCAAAGGCGAAGGTCGCAAGGATGTTGAACAACGCCATGAACGCCACCTGGAGCACCCCGAGAGTGATGGCGTCGTCCTGTTTGGAGAGCACATCAGTGAGGATGACGGACAGGGCGTAGACCACCGCCGTCCCGAGGCACCAGACGATCCCGCTGTTGATGACAAAGCGGCCGCTTTGGCCGATGGTGCAGGCCACGCCGACGAAGGCGACGGCCGCTGCGGCCAGACCGGCGCGTGCCGGCCACCGCCGCCGCCACAGCCCGGTGAACAGCGGAATCAGCATGATGGCGGAGCTTTCCATCAGTGCCGTTGTCGAACTGGAGGTTTTGGCGAGGGCGATGGTCTCGCCGGTCATCACGGCGAAAAAGATCAGGCCGAGCAGCGCGCCGCGGCCAAAAGTCCCGCGGGTCATGGCGCGAATTCTTTTGTGAAAGAGGATGAACAGCAGCACCGTCGCGATGGCAAAGCGCACCGCCAGCAAATTAAAGACTTCAAGGGCGGCCAGGCAATGTTTGACCATCAGAAAAGAGGTGGAGCGCGCGAAGATCACCAAAGCGAGCAGTTGTTCGGAACGTTTCTGGGTCATGAGAACCTCCTGTGTGTCGGATCCGGATTTAAACAGAAAAAGCTTAACACAAGCGGTGAAAATTTAAAAGCGGCGGCGATCTTTTGCACTGATGAAAGCGTTTTGCGTTAAAATAATAATCAAAATCAATCGAAGGAGATGATGGATGCGAAAGTCGGTGCGATGAAATTAACGCGTTCAGCCATCGTTTGTGTGATCGGCGACGAAAACGGCGGGGAAAGCCGCCGGGAGCAGGTAGCGGCGGACAGGCCCGGACGCCACCATTGAACGCGTCAATGCCTTTTTTGTGGACACTGAGGTTGAGGCCATCTGCATGATCGCAGCCGTTCCTTTGGATTTGGCGCCGGGCTCGCAGCACTCCGGCGACGCGGCGGGGGCCGATTCGCCGGAATGGGAAAATGTGGATCTCGTTGCCAATTTCGAGGCGGCACTGCGGGTGCCCATTGGCTGTGCCCCAATCGGTCAGGACGGTGAAGACGATGTTTGCGCCGCAGCCGGGTTCGTTCGCCGGTAAGGCGCTGAAACGGCGCAATTAAAAAGCCACGTGAAAACGTGGCTGAGATCCGTCTGCTTAATGAAAAAATAGGTAAATGCCGATGAGGATGAGCATGATGCCTCCGGCGACTTCGGCCGCCTTGCCGAAACGGGCGCTGAAGAAATGGCCGATCATCACGGAAATGAACGACAGGATGGCTGAGATAATGATAATGGCGGCGATGGCCGTTGGGATCGACATGCGGATAAAGGCGAAAGAGACGCCTGCGGCCAACGCGTCGATAGAGGTGACAATGGAAAGGAAAATCGTTTCCCGAACGCTGAAGCTGCGCCCGCGTTCTTCGGCCTCCAGATCTTCGTGAAAGGCATCCCAGATCATCTTGCCGCCGATAAAAGCCAGCAGGATCAAAACGATCCAATGGTCGAAATGGACGATGGTATTGTAAAACTGACGGCCCAGAAGCCAGCCCAGCAGTGCCAGAATCCCTTCTGCTCCTCCGAAGGAGAGCGCGATAACGACGACGTGACGGTAGTTAACTTTTGGCATGGCCAGCCCTTTGCAGGCCGAGATGGCGCTGGAGTCCATCGACAGGCCGACGGCGAGTAGCATGATGCCCATAAATCCCAAGAGCTTACCTCTTCTTTCTTTGCGCAATGTGAAGGATGGATGTAAATAATTTAAACATTCTATCACGGCGCATTAGAGTCAGTCCATGCTAACATCAACTTTTTTAACAAAATTATTTAGGAGACCACGTTGCCGGGCGCGCCGGCCAGCCAGCCTTTGAGATTGGCGCCGATGGTGGCGACTAGCCGCTCCCGGGCCTCTTTGCTGGCCCAGCCGATATGGGGCAGAATCAGACAACGGGGCGCGGCAAGCAGCGGATTATCCGGGACAATGGGCTCCCGGGAAACCACGTCGACACCGGCGGCACCGACTTTCCCGGATGCGAGGGCTTCGGCCAGGGCAGTCTCATCCACCAGGCCGCCGCGGGAGACGTTGATCAATGTAATGCCGTCTTTCATTTTGGCGATGTTATCCCGATTGACGATATGGTCGGTTTCGGGCGTCAGTGGGCAGTGGAAACTCAGAATATCCGATTGACGGTAAAGAGTGTCAGCGTCGACGAAGCGCAGCATGTCACAGGCATAGGTCTTGTAATAATCTGGATGGGCGGTGTGCACCAATACGGACATGCCAAAAGCCTGCCCGATCTTGGCGACTTCCCGGCCGATGTGGCCAAAGCCGTAAATACCCAAGGTTTTGCCGGCGACCTCCGTGATGGGCGCGAGCCAATAGGTGAAGATGGCTGATCGGCACCAATCGCCTCGGGCGACAGAATCTGCGTGGAGACTGACCTTGCTGGCGAGCTCGAGGATCAGGGCCCAGGTCATCTGCGCCACGGACTCGGTGCTGTAGGCCGGCACATTGGTCACGGTGACGCCGTGGCGGCGGCAGGCAGCGAGGTCGACGACGTTGTAGCCGGTGGCACAGACGCCGACATAGCGAATTTGGGGAAAGCGTGTGAGGACAGCCTCATCGATGATAATTTTGTTGTCGAGAATGATTTCCGCTTCGCCAAGGCGTTCCCATTTGTTCGCCTCGGTGGTGTTGGCATAAATGCGAGTGTCGCAAACAGAAGTGATGGGATCCCAGCTGATGTCGCCGGGATTGATGGCGTCGCCTTCGAGTAAAATGGCTTTCATGTGAACCTCCGAATTGTGAATGTGAATTGGATGGCGAATGCTATTCAATCATTATATGAATTTATTATAGCACGACAGTCGCTGATGATCCCGAAAAAGAAACGAAGGATACGAGAAAATAAAAGCGGCGGGAAGCGATTCGGAGAGTTGTTTTAAATGATCTCATATGCTATGATGAGACAAAAATACAGTCGGGGAGGCAGAGGCATGACAGAGGTAAAAAATGGCATGAATACCGGGGTGAATGAAATAACAGAAGACTTCCGTTATTTTGACGATTTGCCCTGCGGCGTTGTCATTTTCGAGTTAGAAAAAGGCCGCAATCTGATCCCGCTGTATCGCAACGCCTGGTATCGCAGGCTCTTTGGCTACGTCAGTCCCAGGCAGGCGGCATTGAAAGACAATGTGCTCGCCCGATTTTACGGCGAGGATCGCAAGCGGGTGACGGCCATGCTGATGGCCAGTGCGGCGGGACAGGCCGGCGAGATGACGGCGCGTCTGACCTTTAAAAATCAAAATGTGATTCGCGTGCATCTGAGGATCTGGTGCCTGGAACGGGATTATATCCAGCCCAAAATCGGCATGGCCATCACCGGCGCCGACAACGAAGATCAGGTGGATCCCATTGCGGCCACTCACAATCAGTTTTATCGGCATATCGCCCAAAATGTGGCGCCAGTGGTTTATGATTACGATATTGAACAAGACCGCTTTTTTTATATCGAGCATACGCAGGCGGGGGAAATCTGCGAAAATATTGTCGACCATTATCTGGAGGAACTGCGCAATGATCGGCGGATTCACCCCAGCACGGTGCGGGAATACCGCAAGGCCTTGGCCGGCGACAGCCAGGAAGACAGCGTGGATTTTCTGGGACTGCGGGCAAATGGCGAATACGAATGGCAGCGCGCCAAGCTGCGAAAGATCCATGTGAGCGATCATGACAGCCTGAGTCCGCATATGATTGGCACCATTGCACCTGTCGGCAGCGATGGCGGCGCCAAACAACGGCTGGTGCACATGGACCGGGTCACCGGGCTGCAGGATCGGGATTCCACGATGACAACCATTCAATGGATTCTTGAAGCCAGGGACACCAGTGCCCGCGCTTTTGTGCTTTTTCGGCTCAACGGGCTTTCCGATGTGGATGACGCGATGGGCGACTGCGTCGGGGATCGGCTGTTGCACCGCCTGGGGCAGGTGCTCGCTCACGCGCTGCAGGGCCAGGATGTGATCGGGCGCTATTCGGGGTCGGTGTTTGTGGTGTTCATCCGCCATGCGGACAGCCGCAAGGTGGTGGAAAATCTGTGGCAGAATGCCCGGGCGGCGATGACGAGCGAAGCCGGCGCCCACTCGGAATATCCGCGAATCGGCGTGACAGCAGGCATTGCCTATCTGCCGGAGGACGGCGGGACGCTGGCCGAGGCCGAGGCGGTGGCGGCCAACCGCCTCGAGGCGGCGGCCGTCGATTGGGAAAATCAAGGATAGCGGCATCAAGTCGACACAGTCGGACCAGATGGTCCGGCTTTTTTATTGCCCGGATTCTGTGCGGGAAATGGGCAGGGGCCTTTTGGCCGGAGAGGAAAATATGGTATGATGAGTTATACTGCCGGCCAAAAGCATTTAAAGTCGGAAAATAAGGGCTGGCAGGCAATGACGGAATGGAGGCGCATATGCAATTCGTGATTGGTCCGCACACGTCGATCGCCAGGGGTTATCGCCGTGCGGCGGAGGAAGCGGCGGCCATCGGGGCCAATACCTTTCAGTTTTTTACCCGCAATCCCCGGGGCGGCAATGCGAAGGCCCTGGATGCGGCGGATGTCGCCGGGCTGCGGGAGGTGATGGCCGCCCACGATTTCGGGCCGCTGCTGGCCCATGCGCCCTACACGTTAAACATGGCTTCAAAGACCGGGAAGACCCGGGAGTTTGCCAAGATGGCTTTTGCGGAGGATCTGGAACGGCTGGAACGGCTGCCCTGCACGTTGTATAATTTTCATCCCGGGAGTCACGTGGGGCAAGGCAGCGAGACGGGCATTGCGCTTATCCTCGAGATTTTAAACGCGGTGATGCGCCCGGATCAGACGACGACGGTGCTGCTGGAAACCATGGCGGGCAAGGGCAGCGAGATCGGCCGCAGCTTTGAAGAGCTGGCCGCCATTATCGCGGGCTGCGACCATGCCGAACACCTTGGTGTGTGTCTTGATACCTGTCATGTGTATTCGGCGGGATACGATATTGTCGGTCACCTGGAAGAAACGCTATCTGCCTTCGATCGGATTGTGGGCATGGAGCGACTGAAGGCGCTGCACATCAACGACAGCAAAACGCCCTTCGCCAGCCACAAGGATCGGCACGAGCAGCTGGGCAAGGGCAGCATCGGCCTTGCGACGTTTGAGCGTCTGGCGGCGCATCCAAAACTCAGTCGGCTGCCCATGTTTCTCGAAACACCCCACGATGATTATCGGGCCTATGGGCAGGAGATCGCTTTCATGCGCGCGGCAAATGAAGGGCGCCGGACAATGTCAAGGGCGGCTGAATGCTGAAACGGGGGGCCTAACACCAGCGATCACACTTGACTAACAGCCCGGCGGCTCGCTATACTTGCGGCATTGATAAAGGCTGGGAGGAATCGGCGATGACAGCCACAGAAAAGAAACAATTTCGGCAGCAATTCAAACAGACGGCCATGCGGGTTTCCGCCGTTTCGGTGGTGGTTAATCTGCTGCTGTCGGGACTGAAATTTTTGACCGGGGTGGCGGCTCATTCCGGCGCGATGATTTCCGACGGGGTGCATTCGGCTTCGGATGTGCTGTCGACCGTCGTGGTGATGATCGGTGTGAATATTGCAAACAAGGAAAAGGACGCCGAGCATCCCTACGGCCACGACCGGATGGAGTCGGTGGCGGCGCTGGCGCTGGCGGCGGTGCTGATGGTGACCGGTGCGCTCATCGGCTGGCGCGGCGTCCAGAAGATGCTTGACGTCAGGACGGTGGCAACGCCGGGGATGCTCGCTATGGCGGCGGCGATCGTGTCCATCGGCGTGAAGGAATGGCTGTATTGGTATACCATCCGGGCGGCGAAGCGCATCCGTTCCGGGGCGCTCAAAGCCGATGCCTGGCACCATCGCAGCGACGCTCTCTCTTCGATCGGTGCCCTGATCGGGATCGCGGGGGCGCGCATGGGTGTGCCGATTCTCGAGCCTATTGCTCAGGTGGTGATCGCACTGATGGTGCTGAAGGTGGCCTTTGACATTGCCAAGGACAGCGTCGACCGGATGATCGACCGTTCGGTGGACCAGAAAACGCTGGATTCGATTTACCGCGTGGTCGTTCATCATCCCGGGGTAATCCGGGTGGACGATCTGCGCAGCCGGACCTTCGGCGCCGGATTTTATATTGATCTGGAGATCGCCGTGGATGCCCAACTCAATCTGCAGGACGCGCACGCCATTGCCGAATCCCTCCACGATCAATTAGAGAACCAGTACCCGATGCTCAAGCATTGCATGGTTCACGTGAATCCGGCCGAAGCGGCAGAAATTTCAAGAAAATAATGGTTTAAAGCTCTGCGAGGCGGGGCTTTTTTTGATGGCGTTTTGGCCATATAAATCCCTTTGGCGGGAATGAAATAGGCGCTATAATAAAAAGAAATAAACGAAGAGGAAGAAGAATGAGGAAGGAGAGGAAAATGCGTATTCAGGCAATCACCACGCTTTATTTCAGTCCCGCCGGCGGCACGCGGCGGGCGACCGGACGCGGCGGATCTGGCCGCATTGGCGGACTTCGGCCGGCAATTGGCTGCGCGCTTGCAGCGCGGGGACCTTCCGCAGGTGGCGGTGCCCGGCGATCCGGACGCGCCCTATTATGTGCCCCGCGGCACGGATGGCCA
>NZ_JAYFFI010000028.1:0-8946 GCF_036289405.1 Pseudoramibacter faecis
CCTGAGTGTATGTTTGTAGCTGTCCAACCGCACTTATTACAACTCTTTTTAGTTCGTTACACGGAAGCTTCTGTTGTTGTCCCAACCTGCTTAAACGAGTTCATATAACAAGGGATTGGCTGACGGTTTTTATGTCGGATGCAATGACCCAGAAAAGAGCCTCGCCAGACCAACTACTTCCCTCATTATATGAAATAAGTGCAGCAAGTAGAGATTAATCTCTATCTGCTACACTTTTATGGTACTAAAAAAGCCCCTTGGTACTTGGACTATCTCACAACCGATAAATCCATGCTTCCAGGAGGTTCTCACTTTCTAATAGAAAAGGGGTACTTTCATTACTGTTGCGATAAAAAACAGATATTACCATCTGTCGTGCAGTGAAAATCCCCCAAAGGAATCCTTCGGGGGATAAAAGCATGTGGTTTATTCTGCTTTCGGCAAATCCAGAGTGGTACAGATGCGTCCCTCCCTTTTGCCGATGTCACTGATCAACTTGTCACACTCTTCCTGATCCTTTGTGATGCCAGTGGCTACCTTCACCATGTTCTGCAGATGCTTCCAGTCTGTATAAGCACGTGCCATAACAGTAGATGCTTCCTGATTTCCACCTCCGTGGAGTGCCATAGCAGTCCAGTTGGAGCCGCGAACCATATGCTCGATAAAGCGAGCGGCTCTCAAGCGGTCAAAGGCACCGTAATCCGGATTGCCCGGATTGAAAGCATCCTGACAGAGCTTGCCAACCTCGGGCGAGCGCATATCCAACTCTGACAGAGCAGTCTCACCGAAGCCTGCGATGATATCGCGAGCATATCGTACCGCTTCAAATGGCATCTTGGTACAGGTGTATTTGCAGGTATGCGACAAAAGCGGATTCGGGATCCAGAACCCGCTGGGGTGCTTGAAGCCTTCCAAACCGGATGCAAGAGACAACGCATATACCGTTTCGGCGGTCATTGCCATCTCTGTCAGCTTTGTCCGAATATGTCCGGCCTTCTGCACTCCGATCATCTCGGTCATAAGACTGGCTGCACCGGACAGCGCGGAAACACCTCCGGCTTTGCAGCCGCCGGCAGTCAGACGATGCACAGCCGTAAAATAACTCAGAAGTCTGCCAACGTATGCCGTCTCTCCACACATGAACACACGCTCATTCGGCACGAATACCTTGTCAAAATAAACCAGCGCCTGGTGATCCGCATAGAGCTTGCCCAGATCGATGCCTTCAATGTCGCCTCCCATCTCGAAGAAGCGTTTGTCCTGCGGAGTACGACCCAGGACAAAGGTGATTCCCGGGCTGTCAGCCGGAATCGCACATGCCAGCGCAAAATCCTTGTCCTCCGGCTTCATATTGGTCGTCGGAACAATCACAATCTCGTGGGCAAACAGAATACCCGTCTGGTTACACTTGTAACCGCTGACCACGATACCGTCCTCCCGAATCTCATCCACATGGACATAGCTATCCTTATTGGGCTGCTTGTGAGGCGGAAGCGTTCGTAGTCCCTTTACATCTGTCACCGTGACGGTGCAACTGTAGTCATTCTTCTGAACATAATCCAGAAAATTCATAAACCGCTTATAGTACTCTGTTCCAAGCTCCTGATCCATATCATAGGTACAAGGTCCCAGTCCGGCAAATGCCTCGGATCCGGTACAGCGGTGCGTGCAGCATCCGATCACCTCCGCCAGAGCACGAACGGCACGGGTTTTCTTATTGGCGTCCTCCGGAGATGTTAAAGGTGCGTTATAAAGACTGACTGTTTCCCCGTTTAACTGGGATGTCGTCGTAAGCAGCTCCGCCCAATCCGGATTATTATGGAGCTCATATACCTTGGAAATGGCATTGAAGCTCGCTGCCAGAGGTGGAAACGTAGTAAGATCTTCTACCTTTTCACCCAGGAACCATACATTCATGGGCTTACGTGCACGGATACTCGCCTGGAATTGTTCTTTTGTCATAATCGCCATGGTTCAACCTCCTTCTGTTCCTTACTTTTTCCACATCCCTCACCTGGGAAACACGGATTAATCAGCGCCTTCCCGTCGTCATCAGATGATAAGGTGCATTTTTCGGGCGGCATGGGTCAGTTCCTCGCGGAAGTTTGGATGTGCAATACTGATGAGCGCTTTGGCACGCTCTGAACACGTCGTTCCTTTCAGTCTCACCATTCCCTGTTCTGTGACAATATAGTCCACATCATTCCGCGTAGTGGTCACACAGGACCCTTCCGTGAGAATCGGTTTGATCTTTGAAATCGTCCCCTTCCTGGCCGCGGACTTGAACGCCAAGAAGGATTTCCCTCCCTTAGACGCCGCCGCGCCGCGGATAAAGTCAACCTGACCGCCGGCTCCGCTGAAGTTCTTCGGTCCAATGGTTTCTGAGCAGACCTGTCCGAACAAATCAATCTCCATGCAGGAATTGATGGAAACAACATTGTCGTTCTGCGCGATCACAAAGGGATCATTTACATAATCCACCGGAAGAAACTCCACGCCCGGATTGTCATCGATAAAGTCATAGGTGCTCCGCGCACCAAAACTGAAGGTGACAATCGTCTTTCCCCGGCGAATCTTTTTGCGATCATTGGTGATGACTCCCGCGTTGGTCAGATCCACAATGCTGTCACAAAACATCTCGCTGTGAACTCCCAGATCCCGTTTGTCCATAAGAGCTTGCGTCACTGCGTTCGGAATACCGCCAATCCCCAGCTGCAGCGTTGCTCCGTTACAGATTTCCTCTGCGATCATGCCGCCGATGATCTGATCATCCTTGCTGACGGGCGCAGGCGGAACCTCCGTGATGGGAACATCGTTTTCTGTCAGAGCATTCACCTCCGAAATATGAATATGGCTTCCAAATGTCCTTGGCATGGTCGGATTGACCTCCAGGAATAATCGCTTTGCCTTTTTTCGGATCTCGCTCACATCTGCCGCCGTGCCGCAGCTGAAATATCCATGCTTGTCCATCGGCGAAACCGTGCAGTAGAATACGTCCGGTCCATCCAGCACCTGCTTCCACAATACGGGCACCTGACCGTAATGGCCGGGAAGATAATCTGCCCGTCCTTCCCAGATTGCTTCCCTGTCGAATCCGCTTACAAAATGTGAAACATGCCTGATATGAGCTTCCATGCCTAGCGCCATGTACTTTTGATCCCGCATGGGCAAAAGGATGTAATGTCGAATGCCTGTCAATCCTTCCCGTTCCGCCCGCTCAGCCAATGCTTGCAGGATCGCGACAGGTTCTGCGATCTGTCCGTTGCTTAGACAGATGTCACCTGACTGAAAAAGCTCTGCCAATTCTGCCGGACTTCTCCGTTTTTCCTGATACATTTTCTTCCATCGCTCCATCTGTGTCTCCTCCTCTCCTTTTACTCATACTCATTTGGAAGCTTTTCTCGATTGTAACACATGCACCGTTCCTAACGGGCACCTCCCCCGTTCCTCAGTCGTTCTCCTATTCCTTTTCGTATTTTCTTTCCAGCATTCCCAACGTGTATTCTCCCCACGGATAATTCTCCAGATAGACTCCGTGGAATAAGTTTCTGTATTGCGGTTCTCCAGACAGATATTGAAACAAATCGCATTCAAATCTGTCCGGAATCACATGCCGTTCCCCGGTCTTGCTGTTTGACTCGACGATATCATCCGCACCATATGCCGCAAGCTCGGCAATCAGATTCATATACGCCTTTCGGCAGCGCGTCATTGTGCGGCTGCTTACAGGCTCATTCTCCCACAGACACCCAATGATATCCCCACGGCTGGCAAATCCGCCGCGTCTGTCAACCAGTACAGCCAGAAGTTCCTTGGCCTTTGCCGATCGGAACGGAATGGCATGTCCATTCACAAAAACGTCGAAATAACCAAAAGTTCGAATATAAATCCCCCGTTTCCAGTTTAAACGGGAAGGTACAAAGTCATTCTCCGATTTGTATTCAGCAAAAGCAAACACAAGCTTGTCACTGTTTGGAGCCCTATACCCCGTAATAAATAAACGCGAATAGCAATGATCTTTTCTGCGAATGTTGAACACCCCTGACTGTACTTGCCCATCCTCCTGCAGCTCCTTGAAAAACCTTACAAACCGCTCGGTATCCTCCGGATGGACATTGCTCAAAACGGACATCCCGCTCTTTTCAATAAAATCCGCCGAATTGTCGTACCCTAAGAGATGGGCGCCCCTTTCACTTACAGACACAATCGAATAATAGTCGTCACACCTGCAGCAGATCAGACTCACAGGAAGACTCTTGTTGAGACAGCTTCTCTGAATCGCATCTTCTATCCGGGTATTCATACACTCCACCTGTTCAAAGGAACCCTGCGGCACCAGCTCCAACTGCCGTATTTTCCATCTGCTATCGTCTGCAATACAAATAATAAAAATACGCAGCGTCGTTTTGTCCTTCGTAATACAGTCCTCATACAACACGGGTCCCGACACGATCTGTATCCTCTCACAGACCCCGGTTTCCTGCAGATCTCCAATGACTACCCTGGTATTTGGATGAATGCGATACATGTTCTCCTGCAGCTGCTTATGCCCATTCGTACTGTAGGAAATGCCTCCGGAAAACATGTCAAACCACACCACAATATCGACCAGATATCGCCGCGCCTTCTCCCAGTTCCTCTGATTGATATAAGCTTTCAAAAATGTACGCACAACATCGGTTGCCGCTACTTTGTTTTTCTTTGTAAATGTATCACAAGAATTTGTTTTCATAATCTCAAACCCTCCCCGTGTTACCTTAATTATCATTATACAGAAATCGCGTTCCTCCACAAGTCCTCTTGCGTTCCTTCCTCGTTATTCAGCACGCCCCATATCCTTCCTATAATTGCTTTTCATGAGAAAAAGCCTTGCAACAAAATCTGCTGCAGAGCCGGGATATTCCGATTCCATTATTTCGTTTCAGGTATTTATTTTGTTTAGCAACAGCTGCGCCTGCGATATACAAGCACGCCGACCAGAGCCGCGTCGGAAATCAGCATGATCACAAGGCCTAAGAGCATGTTGCTTTCACCGCCGGTGCGTGCGGCAGGCTTGGTGATCTTTGGAGGCAGATCTGTGGGCACCACAGTCTACTTGTCGAAACTGTCAAGAGTAACAGGGTATCCGGTATGGGCGTAGTCTCTGCCGTGTAAGAGATTACCGGTTTCTCGAAGTCCACATCCGCCGTTCTGCCATCCGTGACTACTGCATGCAAGCGGGCACTCTGGCTTGTCAAAAGTCCCGTATCGTTTCCTGCCGCCGTCTGCAGATTGGTAAGCACAACCTGAATAAAAATTCCGAATTGACTTAAGTTGACCGAATACTGGTATTTCATATCCTTTCCCTAAAATAAGCGCAAACGTTCAAACCTAATCGTTATAATTCGTCAACTTGCCATAGCAACTTATCAGCAGAAAGTTGATGCAAAAGCATTTCTCCCTTTTGATGTTTGCGTAGGTATGCGTGTGCCGATACAAATAGCAAAGAACACGATCTTATCGCCGTGCAAACGGCTCCACGAATGAAAGCAGATATTCGACTGCCCGTTTTTTTCATGCGGTGATGGCAAACAAAATGGTCGGTATCCCTGCTGTCGTTTCAAAATGTGAAAACAGTTCAAACTCTTCCGATTTCTATCTTCATTATTGCGCTTTGCAAAAATTCTTGTTTACCGATTGCCTTTTGGTGAATTATGCCATGAAATTGTGAACATTTCCACCTGTTGCCGCTGCGTATTTGCGGAATAATATAAGGTTAGCGATCCGTTTATTATTTTGATATCTGCGCCATGCACATGCCTTCACTGCGGGAATGCCCCATACCATCCAGGCACATGCTCATTCCGAAAATGCCTCTTTAACCGCCATTTTGCCGCCGAGGTGTGCGGGCTGCGCAAATGGTCGGTGCTCCGGGGGATTTCCCTCCGGTTTTACACCGGGGAAATCGCGACCGCCGTCGGCGTGAACGGCGCCGGCAAATCGACTCTGGCCAAACTTCTCACCGGTTCTCTTCGGCCCGACGGCGGCACGGTGCACACCGACGATCTGCCCTTTTACGTCATGCAAGGCGCCGATTACCAGCTTTTCGACACCAGCGTCGCCGGCGAGCTTGAGATCGGCCGGAGCCGGCTGTCTGCGGCGCAAAAAAGGCAAGCCTGCAGCCCCTGGGACTGTGGCCCTACCGCAACGCCCATCCTTTCAATACTGAGCGGCGGCGAAAAGCAGCGGCTGCAGATTGCCGCGGCCTCCCTCTCCGAGGCGACGCTCATCATCTTTGACGAACCCGCCAGCGAACTCGGTGTCCGGGCCATGAGCCGGGTGGCTGCCTTCGGCGATCTGAATCAAATTTTTAAAGAAATGGAGACATGCAATGAAACCTTAGACTGAAAATAAAAGACCTTGTGCTCATCGTCCTGCTCACGGCGATCGACCTGCTGATCTATATGGCCAGCATGGTGCCCATTTCCCTGCTGGGACCCTATGGCCACGCCATCAGCCCGGGCGTCTGCGCCTTGCTTTCAGGCGCGGTGCTGCTGTTTATGAACCGCAAAATCGGCAAAATGTAGGAATTCACCTGCTTCACCCTGCCGGTAATGGGGGCCTTCGCCCTGATAGGCGGGGCTACCTGCCCTGGCTGATCACCTAACCGCGGCTGTGGCGGCGGATCTTCTGGCGTCGCATTCCAATGAGACCTCGGTGCCCCGGCTGGCCATCGCCTCCGGTATCCTGCATGTGGGCCAAGCTCTGGGAGGCATCGTCCCGGCGACGTTTTTTGTGTCATCCTACCGCACCCACTGGATCGCGCGGGGGGTATCTCCGGCAGAGATGGATGGTTACATCCGCTTCAGCAAGGGGCTCATGGGTCTTAGCGCCACGGTTGTCGTCTTCGCTTTGGCCTTCGTCGGGATGTGTCTGGGGCAGCTGATTCTTCGGCGGCATCTGGCCAATATGCAGGGCTGAGCGCCCTACAGAAAAGAGTGGTAACGACCATGATTTATCAAAAGCTCAAAGCCTACGCCCCTGAGCGCCTCGTCTGCGCCTACGGCGGCGTTTTGCTGGCCCTGACTGCCGCGGTCCTCTCCGTCGGCAGTTATTATTCACTCTACGGCTTCTTGAAAAAAATCCTGGTGACAGGGGGATCTCGCCGATGCCTTAACCCTGGCCTGGCAGATCGTGGGCTGCCTGATGGTCAGCACCGTGGCGTATTTGTCGGCGGTGTGGTGCACCCACGTTTTGGGCTTTCGCCTGGAGACCAACCTCAAAAAGCAGGGGATCCGTCATTTGATACAAGCCTCCTTCGGCTTTTATGACCAGCATCCCTCAGGCCGGATCCGCAAAATCCTCGACGACAACACCGCCTTGACCCATATGAGCGTGGCCCATCTCATCCCGGATCTGTCGACGGCGGTGTTCGTGCCGGTGCTGGGGCGGCGCTCGTATTCACCGTCGACGTGCGCCTCGGGGGAATTTTCATCGCGACGATAGTCGCCGGACTGATCGCCATCCAGCGGCTCATAGGAGACCGGAATTTCATGACGCTTTACATACAGGCCCTGGAGACGATGAATGCCGGCGCGGTGGAATACGTTCGAGGGATTCAAGTGCTCAAGATCTTCAAGGCCGACATCCAGTCTCTGGGTGCTTTTTACCGGGCCATCCGGGACTACGCCGACATCGCTCTGCGCTACAGTACGAGTTGCCGCCGGAGCTACGTGTTCTTTCAGGTGGTTTTCAACGCTGTTTTCCTTGCCGCTTTGTTTTTGTTTTTCGCCGGGGCAGAGCCCGACTGGGTCTTTCTGGCCAAATTCATGTTTTATGTGCTGTTCAACGGGTGCTCTTCGTCGCCTTCATGAAAATCATGTACGTCGGAATGTACGTCTTTCAAGCCAACAATGCCATCGGCAAAATCAAGACGCTCTTCGACCAGAATGTGCTGGCCGGCCGGACACCGACCGCGAAGCCGTGATGCAGGCCCTCTCTCTGGCCCAATGCGACGAGATCCTCGCCAAATTCCCGGAAAGAGAGCGCACGCTGATCGGCGCCAAAGGGGTGCATCTCTCCGGGGGTAAGGTGCAGCGCATCGCCATCGCCCGGGCCATTTTAAAAAATGCACTCTTTCTCCTTCTGGACGAAATCAGCGAGAGCCTCGACGTGGGCAACGAAATGGCCATTCAGGAGGCACTCAACGCTCTCACCGTCGACAAAACCGTGATCATCGTTTCCCGCCGGCTGAAATCTATCGAACAGGTGAATCAAATCGTGGTGATGGATGCCGGCCGGGTGGATGCGGTGGGCACCCACGCTCACCTGCTGGCCGATTCCGCCCTTTACCGGCGGCTGATCAAAAAATCCCGGATGACCAACACCTTTCAATATCAATAAGTCCCGTTACGGGACCCGGCCGCCGCAGCGCGGCTTTTTTATTGCCTATTCCCCAATGATCTCAAACAAAAAAAAGGCCGCCTGGCCACATTCGTTTTTACGTTTGAATTACAATCTAAATTTTCTTCACGAGTTTTCAGTGCCGTTAGAAGCAACGCTCCCTTTGCGTATTTTGCTGGATACCTCTTTGCAAACATCCCCGTGCATTCGCTCCGGCGCTGCGCTTAGGCGCCGTTCCCGGCTGCGCCGGCCCTCTTTCTCAGGCAATAAAAAAAGCCACTGTGGGCTTTCCAAATTTTCATCGCAGCAACGAGGTCGTTTTTAGCAGATCGCGCCGCGCCTTCGGCCGCCGCTCTCTGAAATCCTCCTCGGCGGTTTTCCAGCAGTTTCCGGTGTCCCTTCGGTCCTTAGAAACTGGGTGCGACCGGCAAAAAGGTTTCGCGATGATCTATCCTCCCAGGCAGCTGCCCGCCAAGTACTTTCGACGCGAGAGAGCTTAACTGCTGTGTTCGGGATGGGAACAGGTGTGGCCTCTCTGCCATTATCACGAAACCATTGATCGGT
>NZ_JAYFFI010000029.1:0-3463 GCF_036289405.1 Pseudoramibacter faecis
GATCTATCCTCCCAGGCAGCTGCCCGCCAAGTACTTTCGACGCGAGAGAGCTTAACTGCTGTGTTCGGGATGGGAACAGGTGTGGCCTCTCTGCCATTATCACGAAACCATTGATCGGTGTTATTCAGTTGTCCTTTTGATGTCTTAGTCTAAGGAATACCGTTTTATCACATTTTCTCCGATTCCTTTGTCCGGAAGAAAAATGACTAAAACTGCATAAGCGACTCACACCCATCTTCGCAGGAGATTGGGTTCGTTTGCTAAGGTCATTCAAAACAACATAAACTTAACCGTAACACCTTGGATCAAGACCTCGGCCGATTAGTACCGGTCAGCTTCACACATTACTGCGCTTCCACCTCCGGCCTATCT
Source organism: Pseudoramibacter faecis (assembly GCF_036289405.1). Taxonomy (NCBI): domain Bacteria; kingdom Bacillati; phylum Bacillota; class Clostridia; order Eubacteriales; family Eubacteriaceae; genus Pseudoramibacter; species Pseudoramibacter faecis. The sequence goes on from NZ_JAYFFI010000029.1 coordinate 373, forward strand.
ACCTGATCGTCTTTCAGTGGCCTTACTCCTTTTAAAGGATGAGATATCTTATCTTGAGGGGGGCTTCGTGCTTAGATGCTTTCAGCACTTATCCCTGCCAAACTTGGCTACCCAGCTGTGCTCCTGGCGGAACAACTGGTGCACCAGAGGTTTGTCCATTCCGGTCCTCTCGTACTAGGAACAGCTCCTCTCAAATTTCTAACGCCCACGACGGATAGGGACCGAACTGTCTCACGACGTTCTGAACCCAGCTCGCGTGCCTCTTTAATGGGCGAACAGCCCAACCCTTGGGACCTGCTTCAGCCCCAGGATGAGACGAGCCGACATCGAGGTGCCAAACCTCCCCGTCGATGTGGACTCTTGGGGGAGATAAGCCTGTTATCCCCGAGGTAGCTTTTATCCGTTGAGCGATGGCCCTTCCACTCGGTACCACCGGATCACTAAGCTCGACTTTCGTCCCTGCTCGGCATGTCTGCCTCGCAGTCAATCACCCTTCTGCCTTTGCACTCTTACTGATGGTTTCCAACCATCATGAGGGTAACTTTAGGCGCCTCCGATACTTTTTTGGAGGCGACCGCCCCAGTCAAACTGCCCATCTGACACTGTCCGAATGCTGGTTTCACAGCCCTTCGTTAGAATCCCAATATATCAGGGGTGGTATCCCAACAGCGGCTCCTTCAAAGCTGACGCCCTGATATCACAGCCTCCCACCTATCCTGTACATGACATATCGAGATCCAATGCCAGACTACAGTAAAGCTCTACGGGGTCTTTCCGTCCTGTCGCGGGTAACTCGCATCTTCACGAGTACTACAATTTCACCGGGTGTGTTGTCGAGACAGTGCTCAAATCGTTACGCCTTTCGTGCGGGTCAGAACTTACCTGACAAGGAATTTCGCTACCTTAGGACCGTTATAGTTACGGCCGCCGTTTACTGGGGCTTAAGTTCGCACCTTCGCTTGCGCTAAGCACTCCCCTTAACCTTCCAGCACCGGGCAGGCGTCAGCCCCTATACCTCATCTTTCGATTTAGCAGAGACCTGTGTTTTTGGTAAACAGTCGCTTGAGCCTCTTCACTGCGGCCCCTTCCGGGGCACTCCTTCTCCCGAAGTTACGGAGTATTTTTGCCGAGTTCCTTAACAACACTTCTCCCGCTCATCTTAGGATTCTCTCCCTGCCTACCTGTGTCGGTTTACGGTACGGGTACCTCCTTATGCGATAGAAGTTTTTCTTGACAGTGTGAGTCTGCAGCTTCCCTACTTATTTTTCGTTCCCCATCACGACTTGGCCTTATGACAAAGGGGATTTGCCTCCTCTATCAGCCTTGTCGCTTGGCCCGGGTCAACCAACGCCCGGGTCTGCTTTCCCTGCTGTGTCACTCCTTCTCTTAATATAAGGCGGCAGTATCGGAATTTCAACCGATTGTCCATCGCCTACGCCTTTCGGCCTGGGCTTAGGTCCCGACTTACCCTGAGCGGACGAGCCTTCCTCAGGAATCCTTGGGCTTCCGATGGTGAAGATTCTCACTTCACTTTCGCTACTCATGCCAACATTCTCTCTTCTCTTTCGTCCACCATCCCTTACGAAATGGCTTCGCCCTACAAGAGATTGCTCCCCTACCACTATACTTTACGTATAATCCATTGCTTCGGCGGCCGATTTGAGCCCCGTTCATTTTCGGCGCACCACCACTCGACCAGTGAGCTATTACGCACTCTTTAAATGGATGGCTGCTTCTAAGCCAACATCCTGGTTGTTTATGCGGTGTCACATCCTTTCCCACTTAATCGGTACTTGGGGACCTTAGCAGATGGTCTGGGCTGTTTCCCTTTTGACAATGAAACTTATCTCCCACTGTCTGACTGCAAGCGATAACTGTACGGCATTCGGAGTTTGATATGGTTCGGTAAGCATTTTGCTCCCTACCCAAGTCAGTGCTCTACCTCCGTCAGTCTTTCACTCACGCTAGCCCTAAAGCTATTTCGGGGAGAACCAGCTATCTCCGTGTTCGATTGGAATTTCACCCCTATCCACAGGTCATCCAAGCCTTTTTCAACAGACACTGGTTCGGGCTTCCACGCAGTTTTACCTGCGCTTCACCCTGCCCATGGATAGATCACACGGTTTCGGGTCTACAGCATGCAACTTGGCGCCCTATTAAGACTCGGTTTCCCTGCGGCTCCGCACCTGAAGTGCTTAACCTTGCTCCATACCGTAACTCGTTGGCCCGTTCTACAAAAAGCACGCCGTCATCCGGTACTAAATTTTGTCTCACTGAGTCTTGCCCTGCCTCAACAAAATTTAGTACCGGACTCCGACTGCTTGTAAGCATCAGGTTTCAGTTTCTATTTCACTCCCCTTCCGGGGTTCTTTTCACCTTTCCCTCACGGTACTCTGCGCTATCGGTCACCGGTTAGTATTTAGCCTTGGAGGGTGGTCCCCCCATTTTCCCACAGGGTTTCTCGTGTCCCGTGGTACTCTTCGTTACTCCCACCAGCTTTATTTCGTCTACAGGGGTTTAACCTTCTCCGCCGGACCTTCCCAGACCCTTCGACTATAAAACCGGCTTTTTCGTAACCGGGCTGTGCCTCGTTCGCTCGCCGCTACTTGAGGTATCGCGTTTGCTTTCTTTTCCTCCGGGTACTGAGATGTTTCAGTTCCCCGGGTTCCCTCCGTTTTCCTATCAGTTAACTGTTTTGGATGACGGTGACTGATCTTCTATCAGCCGGGTTTCCCCATTCGGATATCCACGGATCGCAGGCTTTTAAGCGCCTCCCCGTGGCTTTTCGCAGCTTAGCACGTCCTTCTTCGGCTTCCGGTACCAAGGCATCCGCCTGATGCTCTTGTTCTCTTGATCCTTTTGTGATGATTTTTGGATTACCGTTTGATCTCATTTTCCTTGGATTCCATGAATCGGCTGGAAAATGACTAAAACGGCATAAGCGATTCGCATCAATCTTCACAGAAGATTGGGTTCTCTGCTTATCATCTGGTTCTCGTAGCTTTCATCGTTCTTACCTTATTTCTAAGATTGAACTTGAAATTGTGTTACTTTTGGTTTGTAGTTTATGTTGTTTTCAATGACCTTCTTG
>NZ_JAYFFI010000031.1:0-4726 GCF_036289405.1 Pseudoramibacter faecis
TACCCCTTTCCTATGCTTGCTATTCCACTTATCCCTTAATCTCTACAACAACGGAAATTCACTTTTTGCCAAAGAACACAAAAAAAACGCTACAATTTTATAACTGCAACGTTTATTTCATAAGTTTTGTTCAATTCGTATTCGATATATTTTATGTCTGTTTCTTCACATTTTTATCTCTTTTATTTGGACAATATATGTCCATAGTCTTGATTGCTAATGTCATGATGATCAATCACTTACTATCATCTGCATTTTTTCTCTATATTCGGTGGGCTTCATTCCTGTATGCTGTCTGAACCTATCGGACAGACTGCTGATATATTTGTAACCGACCATTTCGGCAATTTGAGAGACCGGAAGCACTGTATCTCTCAGGAGATGTTCCGCATGTGTCATACGGCGTGTAACAATATATTGTTGAATACTCATATGATACACATCTTTGAATACATATTTCATCTTAGCCTGACTCATGCATGCAATTTGAGCAAGGAAATCAATTCTGATATCTTCAGCATAATGGTCGTTAATATAATTGGATACGGATATTATGGCATCCAAGTCATCATTAGGTATTGAAAACCGTTGTTTACCATGTTCTTTATTTTGTTTTTTTGCTTTTTCAAGAATGACGGAGAGGGCTTCATTTACCTTACTTTCATAAAACAGCTTTGCCGATATGCCGTCTCCCATATAATTTTTGAGCTGATTGAAAACCATGACCAGTTCGGGAAAATTGGAACAGCCGTCTATCTGTCTGAATGCTTCTGAAGGATTTTCATAAATGTCAGGGTATTGTTCATTTAAATATTTCTTATAATATTCAGGCATAAATGTAATGCTTATACTATTGATAGGAATTTTTTTGTGAAGTATCATACGATATTCACTCTTTTTCCCGACATACGCCTGAATTGCTCCGGATGTCAAGCGACGGTAAGGTGTCAGTATTTCGCCGGAAACGGAGTAGAAATAACCGACACAAATATATTCCGGTTGTTCAAAAGCACAATAGGTATCTTCATAGTGAATCTGATCCATAATGGTGATCGTCACATACGGATTACATTGATAAACCCAACAATATCCTTTGCCAAGCTCAGGATTCATTTTATAAAATTTGCCGTTCGGATTAAATCCCGGAGCGGGTTCACATGGTATAACACCCCTGCCTGCAAAAATATCTCTGTACATTTTGTCTAATTGCTTGCTCATAAAATTATATTTTCTCCATCCGATAAACAATTTGTGCTAATAGCTAATCATTGCTATCTTTCATTGACGCTAAAGATATGAATAAGTAAAATAAAACACAAGTTAGATAAAACTAATTTGATTGTATATTAGGCAAAATAAGTTTTCAAGATTTTTGTGCGAAGGAGGAGAAAAATGGAAATCGCAAAATATCTTTCCGCCATGAAAAAAAGATGCTCTCGCAGAAAATATACGGATAGGCCGATTGATTCCAAGTGCGTAAAGAAGCTTGAAGATCGCATTGCTTTATGCAACAGAGAATCCGGACTTAATATGAAATTGGTCATTGGAAATGGAGGGAAGCTTTTTGACGGATTTCGCAAAAGCTATGGTCTGTTTGTAGGTGTTCAGGACTACATTGCCATGATTGGAAGCAAAACCCTTCCCGATCGTATGGAAAAAGTAGGTCGTTTTGGCGAAAAGCTAATTCTTGAAGCAACTGCAATGGGTCTATCCACATGCTGGGTTGGAACAAGTTATGATAAAAATGCAGCGATGGACTTGTGCGAAAGGGACGAAGTCCTGGATTGCGTTATAGCTGTCGGATACTCAGATGAAAAGCATTCGCTTAAAGAACGAATGATGGAATATGGGATGCACAGGCAGAATAAAACCAAGGAAGCTTTGGCAGAAGCGGAAGATCCTGTGCCGGAGTGGTTTAAGCAAGGGATAGATGCTGTTTATCTTGCGCCTACCGCAAGAAATTTGCGCCCATTTGTATTCAAATATAAAGATGGACAGGTGACTGCTTCCATTACAAGTCCAACGGAAACTGCGATGATTGATCTTGGAATTGCCAAATTCCATTTTGAATTGGGAGCAAGGGTTGGAAGTTGGGAGTATGGCAACGGAGGTCGCTATTGTTTTGATGATAAACAGAAGGACAGTGATAGGTAATGAAAGCTGTTTTTATTGTATTTAGTCCATCAGGACATACGCTCATTGCGGCACAAAAATTCATGCATCTGCTTGAAGATAATGGAATTTCCTGTCATATGATCAACATCACAAAAAACGATAAGTATCTTCAGGATTTCACAATTACAAAAACACTGGTTAATGATCTTGGAGAACATCATCTGTTGATTCCCTGTGCGCCGGTATATGCCGGACATTGTGAACAAAATATGCTCAGGACCATACGCGCACTCCCTCAGAACCAAAACAGACAGCTTCCGGCGATTCCGCTTGTGACCTATGGGGGAGTGCACAGCAGTGTTGCACTGGAAGAAATGGGTAAAGCACTTAACGACAGAGGATATATTCCGATTATGGGCATTAAGATTGCTGCGGAGCATACTTTGACAGCAACTTTCAAAAAACGGATCAATCCAAATTTGCCGGGAAAAGTTGAGGATCAAATCCTTGCAGAAGCGGCAGAAATAGCAGAAAAGGTTGTGAACGACAAGATAGCTATGGTCAATGTAGGAAAGAAACTTGCATATACACCGTTTATGAAACGCATTATGTTTCGTATTTTCAGCCAAGAAAAAATTCATGGAAGATATAAGCAAGTTGCAATCAATACGGAAAAATGCATTGGTTGTGAGCGATGCGTTGCAGCCTGTCCCGTCAATATGTTTGCACATATTGGCAGGACAATACAAACGGTGCGTGACCCCAAGTCTTGTATTTTATGCGCCGAATGCTATCATCACTGCCCTGCAAAAGCCGTTGTACATCCATATATTGAAGTTGCAAGAAAGAGACTTTCAGACGGCTTTGCAGAACTTGAAACCCCACAATCTGCCATTTATCGATAAAACTGATATCCGCCAAATATAAAATGAAAAAGTTATGGCATAAAAAATTATAAATAAAGAAAGGATAACTTACTATGATTAACAAAACAAATATTTATGAACAGCTTACAACACTACCGTATCTCCCCGCTTATCAGCAACTGATACAGGCTGCCATTGAATTAGATGTCTTTTCTAATTTAGAAAATCCTATCACCACAAAAGAGCTATCTAAAAAAATGAGCTGGGATGAAGGCAATACCTTCAATCTTTTGAAAGGTTTGTACAGTCTTGGTTATCTTAAGCGAAATGGAGATACATTTTGTAATATGCCGGAAACATCAAAATATCTTGTTAAGGGGAAGCCTGCATATATGGGAAGTGTGCTGACATTTTTCTGTAATAATCAAGGAATGAGCCTTGGAAACGTGGCACAGCAAGTAAAGGAAGGCCCTAAACCGCAGGAACAGACACAGCAGTCTATGGATTTTGCAGCTTATGGCGAGGCGATGCGTGATGCTCAATCAGGGATACGTCAATATGAACTGTTAGAAATTCTCCGATCCCTTCCCGAGTATAAATCTATTCACAAAATATTGGATCTGGGCTGCGGTGCAGGTTGTCTTGGAATTGCAGTTATACAGGACGGAAGCAACCGCACGGGCGTTCTTTTTGATAGACCAGACATGAAGTCACTTATTGAAGAAACCGTAAGATGTTCCAATATGCAAGATAGCGTTTCCGTTAAAACCGGAGACTTTATAAACGATGAGATTGGCAGCGGGTATGATCTAATCCTCTGCTCGTCCATTATGTTGTTCGCCATTACAGGCGGTGCAAATTTCTTTGCAAAGTTGAAAAAAGCATTAAATCCCGGTGGAGTAGTTGCGTGCTTGAATGAAGGAATTGAAGCAGATTATTCCGGACCGTGGGATATGATTTTAGGCTATATGGCGTTTAATTTACAGGGGATGCCGATAGGTGTCATCAAAGGTCAGGTTGCCGATGCAGCAAAAGCCGGAGGGTTTCATTCCATCGAAAACCGCAAGGTGCTTCTCAGCACCGGAATGCACGATATCAATATTCTTAGGCAATAAATAGAAGATATAAATATAGAAACATGGCTAATTCAGCTATTTCAAAATCATCAAATATGAGAATACCTTTCGCCCTCGTTTATATGGAACATTCCTATTGAGATTATGAAGTAAATCGAATTTAACCGCCGTTTTTATATTATGAGTAAAGACGCGGGAGTTCAAAACTCAATCATAGCTTATGAAAACACGGCGGTATCAAAGGAGGTATCGTCGTGTTTATTTTTCGCTATCTTAAATTCATATTGAAGAGGATATATTCTATTTCCGGGTTTCCGTGCCTTTACGGATGACCTGTTAAATCATATCCATAACCTTATCTTTTCATGTCCGATCCCGGCTGTTTCATTCAGTCGGGATTTTTTGTGCCTGCAAAAACTTTTTTCTAAAAATATTCGCTTTTCTTTGGCAGTTTTCCTCTCTGCGTTGTTGAGGGTTTGCGGAAGGGGAAATTCTACCCGCTTTCGCGGCTGCGAAAGGAGGTGAATCCCATGAATGAACCTGAATGGACCGAATGGCAGATACGCTGCGCATTCAACGGCTTCTGCAAGCGGACATTGAAAAACGAAAGCATCAATGCCCATAAGGAACTTCGGAAGCGGCAGGCACACGAAATTAACTCTTCCGACC
>NZ_JAYFFI010000032.1:0-3116 GCF_036289405.1 Pseudoramibacter faecis
CTTTTATATAGCCGTTAAGATTCCGGGGAAGAAAGCCGAATCGGTAATGGCAGCCATGGAAGTGCTGCGGGAAGAGTCTTCAGAACATTTTTCTGAGATCTTCAAGACCATTGCCGCAGATAACGGCTTGGAATTTGATCGGCTTTCCGAGTTGGAGCAATACGGAACTAAAGCGTATTTTGCCCATCCGTATTCCTCCTGGGAGAGACCGCAGAATGAGCGCCATAACCATCTGTTCCGCAGATATGTGCCAAAAGGTGTCTCTATTAACGGCTATTCAGCAGAGCAGATACTGAGTTTTGCGGATAAGATGAACATGCTGCCCCGGAAACAACTGAGGTACTGCGCTCCAGAAAAACTGTTCGACTGCTTGCTGGACAAGGTGTATTCAGTTATCAAAGTACAAACTGCTTAGCTACTACACGTGTTCAACTTGAAATTGCAATTTACGCTTAAATATTTTAACAATATTATATAACGAATTCATAGGCAGTGTCTTTATCAACTCCGCGACTGTCCGTTGTAAATGTAAGATATTCTGTTGTTTTAAGTTTTTCGGCATCACCCTTTTTTATATTAAGATCGTAGGCGTAACATATCCTTATTTTTTCAAGAGCACTCTCGTTGCGTTAGCGCCAGTCAAGTCATCTGCAACAACCGCACATTTAGCCATCAAAAATCCCCCCTCCTCTTAATCCACTATATTTAGGATATGTTTTTCAGGCATTGTGTATTTTATCCGTAAATTGCAATAACAAATTGGATGCCTTTATTAATACCACAATCACAGATTTTAATGATATAAGAAACCCCTTTTTCCAAGTGCTATCTGAAAAAAGGGATATCTTCGCGGTTATAATCTCGCGTCTGACGCTTTGTCGGTTTTAATTTATTTCTCTAGTCTTTCATTGTTTAGAGAATTCAAAACACAAAATCTATTCGATTATAAAGCATATAAGTCTTTACTGTGACCAGCACCATAGATCCCCCATTTTTCAACAGCAATTTGCAGTTCTTTTGAGCCATTTTGTGCAGCTTTATCTAATGGAATATCATTCATGCAAGCATCAATAGTTTCGCGGAAGGCCTTAGCACCAGCACGAGGTCCCATCGGATGTGCGTGGATACCAGCGCCAGCGCCTAAAAGGATATCGTTGCCAGCATCTTCCATAAATTTAGGAACAAGACCAGGCACGACACCCCCACCAACAAAGGGTAACATAGGCTTGATATCATACATTTTGGCTTTTGCCGTGATCATGTTCTCTATGTAATTGTCAAAAGTATTATCAAATTTTCCATATGGTGGCTGCGTTAGATAAATGTCACAACCCATGATTCGACTGATTTTCGTAACAACCTTTGAACTCATTCCTTGATAAGGTGAGGATGTAAAAGCACCATTAAAGCAACTGTGACCGAGAATCGGCACAGTGACTTCGGGATCTTCAGCAAGCATTCTGACCGCAGAATAGCCGACACCGTGGACATCCAACATGATGCAATTACCGCCATTTTCAATAACCGTCATGGCATTTGCTTTTAAACGAGAAACTTCGTCAGTGATATTACAGGCATAGAGCGTTTTTTCGTGTTTAATATCTTCTGCACGATGCGCAGCATCCATGTTCATCTTGACACGATCCGCCAGTCGGTTGAAGGAACGATTGCCGCCGATTAATTCGTCATCTTTGATGATATCGACCCCACCGGCAGCTGCTTCAAAGAAGAGTTTGGCACCAACATCTGGCGTATAACCGGTACAAGGCTTGATCATATTATTAAGAAGCGGCCGGTCATAGGCATTGAGTATTTTTCGGATGCCTTTGAGACCGAATTTCGGGCCCTGAAAATCTTTGATGAATTTTTCAGGGAAGTCAATATCAAGCAATTTTAAATTCGGCATTGACATGATATTGCCACTGATACTTCCAATAAGCAACGGTAAGTTATTTTCAATATTGGCTACTGGGAAACCAATGCGGACAACAAACCAACGGTAACCATCAGGACCAATGACATTAACTAAATCGGTTCTATTTTCATAGGCAGGTACTTCATAGATTCCAATAACTTTTGAAGCATATTTTGCACGAACTTCGTCTGTTTCGGCGGGAACATCAACCCATGAACCGGTTGTTTGTTCAATTCCGATGCTGTTCATCTTGACGACGACATCTTCATCTCGATGACAAGCGATTAAATAAGTGGCGACACAGAGATTGTTCATGTCACAACCTTCATAAATTGGGTTGAGTAGAGTTCCATACATTCTATTTTGTTGGATCATTTCAAACTTCCTCCTTTTCGGAATAATTACAATCCATTACTTGATGCTCTTATTATAAAATGGGTTAGTAATTCTTTCTAGATGGAAAATAATTTCAAGTTAATCTCCTAAGAATTTAATTCCCTCGTGAAGCACCAGATGGTTTGAATTATTCTTCAACGATCGCATATGCTCTTGTAGAAGAACCGCCGGCCCTTCTCAGTTTCAAGGGTACCGCACAAAATTTAAAAATCTCATACTCAATAATTTCATCAGGAAAAGTACATTCTTCAAGAACAAAAATATTGTAAGGAAGTAGTTCTGAATATGCTAGCATTCCGTTTTCATAAAAGCTAATGCTCATACCATCAATTCCGACACTTTTAATGCCTTTTTTACGAAGCCATTTTGTTGCAGCACCCGATAGATAAGGCCACCTTTTCATATAGTCTGCTTGATAACTTCGATGAGTTGTCCATCCAGTATTAATAAGGATAATGGAATCTTTTTTATCAAGGTTTCATAAGATTTTAAATCTTCAATAATTACTTCATAATTTTCGGGGAGGCCTTGTTTGTCAATAGTAACAATATCGCCAATAAAAGTCATCGTAATAATGGCGATCGCTCCCCAAACCACACCGGTAAAGAAATTTTTAATTGCCATGAAAGCAATAAGCAGCGACACAAGTAATGTGATGTGTTGGCGAAAAATTCGGTTCTATAAAACTTGAATTGTCAAGTCAAGTGCAACACAGTTGAATGATAGACTTCATAGGGCGTTCTAAATCCGAGGCACTTCCGTGGTCGTTTGTTCATTTCATCCACTTTGCTTTGTATATACGCTT
>NZ_JAYFFI010000033.1:0-848 GCF_036289405.1 Pseudoramibacter faecis
GTGACTTCCATTTCGGTGTTGTCCCCAGGCATAACCATTTCAACGCCTTCCGGCAGTTTGATGTCGCCGGTCACGTCGGTGGTTCTGAAGTAGAACTGCGGACGGTAGCCGTCGAAGAACGGGGTGTGACGGCCGCCTTCTTCTTTGGTCAGAACGTAGACCTGAGCGGTGAAGTGGGTGTGCGGGTGGATGGAGCCCGGAGCCGCGAGAACCTGGCCGCGTTCGATCTGGGTCCGGTCGATCCCGCGCAGCAATGCGCCGATGTTGTCGCCTGAACGGCCTTCGTCGAGTTGTTTTCTGAACATTTCGACGCCGGTGACGGTGGATTTCTGGGCTTCTTTAATCCCGACGATGTCGACTTCGTCCCCGACGTGGATGACGCCGCGTTCGACTCTCCCGGTGGCGACGGTGCCGCGCCCGGTGATGGAGAAGACGTCTTCGACGGGCATCAGGAAGGGTTTGTCGAGGTCTCTTTGCGGTTCGGGGATGTAGGCGTCAACTTCTTCCATCAGTTTGACAATTTTATCGCCCCATTCGCCATCGGGGTCTTCGAGGGCTTTGAGGGCGGAGCCAACGACGATCGGGGTGTCGTCGCCCGGGAAGTCGTATTCGTCGAGGAGTTCCCGAACTTCCATTTCGACGAGTTCGATGAGTTCCGGGTCGTCGACCTGGTCTTCTTTATTGAGGAAGACGACGATGTAGGGGACGCCGACCTGGCGGGCGAGCAGAATGTGTTCGCGAGTCTGCGGCATCGGACCGTCTGCCGCGGAAACGACTAAGATCGCGCCGTCCATCTGGGCTGCGCCGGTGATCATGTTTTTGACGTAGTCGGCGTGCCCGGGGCAGTC
>NZ_JAYFFI010000034.1:0-722 GCF_036289405.1 Pseudoramibacter faecis
TGCGTTTTCTTAAAGCGGTCGAGCATGGCCCGCGGCGTCGCCGTCGCCCGTTCGTATCGCGGACAGTCCACCCCGTCGAAGCCCGCCAGATATTTGGCGATCTTCTTGAGCTCTTCCAGATCGTAGCGGCTCATCATCGTGATTTCTTCCATCAGCGGGGAGCCGCCGCCGTGGACCCCGGCCACGCATTGCGCCCCTTCAAACGGGTCACAGAGCTTGTCTTCCATCATCCGCATGACGCGATGGGTTTCTTCGGCGGTGTAGGCCGGGTTGCGCATGATGTATTTGTTGCACAGCTCGGCCGTTTCCGGCGCGAAGAAGCTTTCCTCCGTCGGCAGCGAGGCACACACCCCGCCGGTGAGGTCGGCCAGGATTTCGTATTCGTGATAGATGTTGTGTCCGGCCAGGCGGCGGCCGGCGTTGGTCAGGATTTCGTCCGGCACCCAGGAGCCGTTCGGGAAGCGAATCGCCCGGTAAGCGGAGGCCTGCCCGGCGGCAAAGACGAGCTCGGCCGTGCCGATGATGTCGCAGATCTTCGAGCGCACGTGGGGCGCCTTGGCGATGTCGTTGACGTCCGCGACCAGCGCCGCCTGGGAAGCGATGATTTCCGACACGGCGGTTTTGCAGCCGGTGTAGGAATGTCTGTGGAAATGGGCAAACATCAGCGCCAGATAGCCGGCGTACTGCACGACGTCCGGATTGTCGAAGCCGTTTAAGAACAA
>NZ_JAYFFI010000035.1:0-562 GCF_036289405.1 Pseudoramibacter faecis
TGCCCTTTATCAATATGAGTGGTAAGGACATATTCATACTGTCCTTTCGTGACTGCGTCCGCAAGCTGCTTTCCGATCTCATGTGCTTTTTCAAAGCTGACCTCTCCCGGTTCAAAGGACTGTATCAGGTGATGTGCTAAATTGTTGCCTTTGTCAAGCGCCTGTGAAAGCGTAAAGGCAAATTCAATATCTGCGGTTTCATAGCTGCATCCGAAGGAGGACACACACATTTTATCATCGGTTTTATCGGGGTTTTGGATATATTCAAGTGCCTTTTTTAATGTGCTTTTAATAGGCTTAATCTTTGTAACCGCCATATCTCTTTTAAGGCTCCTTTGATTTCTTCTATATCTTCCTGATATACATTTCCCGTTGTGTTCGCTCTCCTTGCAATCTGATTGATATTGACCCCGATTTTTTGAAGCTCTGCCGTCATTTTCTTTATATCGCTGTGATCGACCTGAATGATATATCCGTCTATCGCCATTTTCCGAAGGTACGCTTCCATGTTGCTTGTAGGCACCTGTTTCATTTTTTCTTCAATCAAGGTGCGTTCTTCTTT
>NZ_JAYFFI010000036.1:0-528 GCF_036289405.1 Pseudoramibacter faecis
GGTTCTCTGCTTATCATCTGGTTCTCGTAGCTTTCATCGTTCTTACCTTATTTCTAAGATTGAACTTGAAATTGTGTTACTTTTGGTTTGTAGTTTATGTTGTTTTCAATGACCTTCTTTTCTTCGACAAATGGCTTTTATCGGCGTTATCCGATCTCGCTCAGTCAGTTGCATACTTTTGTATGCGCCTTCCTTCGCTCTCTCGGCTGCCTTGCTAAAATCCATTTCTCTTTGAAAAGGTTTCTTCATCAAAGCACGAATGCTTTTATGAATTTCGTATGATCTGTCCTTAATTTATAAGGATTACCGTTTGATCACATTTTCCTTGATTCCATGAATCGGTGGAAAAATGACTAAAACGGCATAAGCGATTCGCATCAATCTTCACAGAAGATTGGGCTCTCTGCTTAAGGTCACACAAAAGAGAATATACCATGACTCCCTGTTCTCCCTAGAAAGGAGGTGATCCAGCCGCACCTTCCGATACGGCTACCTTGTTACGACTTCACCCCAATTACCGATCCCACC